>DATHDE010000097.1:0-23544 GCA_035490495.1 Nitrospirota bacterium | reverse complement strand
CGAGGATGCGCCGTGGGGCAATTCCAAAGCATGGTATAAACGCTACGAGAAGCAATTCGGCAAACCCCCGACCTACCATGCTGCATGTGCATACGAGTCCATGATGATCATGGGACAGGCCGCGGCAGAAGCGGGCGGCAGCAGGGAAAAACTGCGTGAAATCCTGCGTACCGGCAAATGGAACGGCATTCTGGGCGAAGTCCGCTTCCAGGACTATGAAGGCTACCAGAACCAGCGCAAGGCAGACATGCTCGTCGAGCAGGTGCAGGACGGACAGCATGAGACCGTCTGGCCGCTCAAGGAAGCAGTGAAGAAACCCATCTGGCCCTTCCCGGGCTGGAACAAACAGGGATAGCGAACCATCGGGAGCCGGTCCGCCCTGTACAAGTGCGGACTGGTCATTCCGGGGAAGCGGCAACAACGGAACGTTGACACGGATGAACAGGACCTGAAGGCAATTCCTGATTTTTTCCGTTCGTTGGTGTCAACAATTATCAGTGCCGCAGTAGTGACATCTGTATACGTATCCTCCGAGGAAACATGGCTGTTTTTCTCCAATCGCTCATCAGCGGCATCCTGATCGGCGGCGTCTACGCCCTGATCGGCATCGGCTTGACCATCATCTTCGGTGTCATGCGGATCATCAACTTTGCGCATGGCGACCTGCTGATGCTCGGCATGTATCTGACCTACTTCCTCTTCACGCTTCTTAACGTCGACCCCTTTGTTTCGATCCTCATAACGATCCCCATCATGTTCCTCTGGGGCTCTTTTCTTCAGAAGGCATTCATCAACCGTGTGCTCGGCGCCCTGCCCCAGAACCAGATCCTGCTGACGATCGGCATGGGGCTGGTTATGAGCAACTCGATGATGCTGGCCTTCACGTCCGACTACCGGATCCTGACCACAAGCTACTCCTCGAGCAGCTTCAGCATTCTGGGCATATCGATTTCCACGCCGCTGCTCATCTCCTTTTGCATCACCGTGGTGATCACGGCGGTCCTGTACTGGTTCCTGTACCGGACAGACACGGGCCAGGCCGTGCGCGCAACGGCCCAGGACCGCGAAGCTGCCCAGCTCATGGGTATCAACGTCAAACGCATGTCGATCCTTGCGTTCGGTCTCGGCGCAGCGCTTGCCGGAGCCGCGGGGTCGCTCATTTCGCCCACCTATTACATCTTCCCGCAGGTCGGGAGTACCTTTACGCTGAAGGCATTCGTCATCACCGTGCTGGGCGGCATGGGCAGCATCGTCGGCGCCACCCTGGGCGGCGTGCTGATCGGTATCGCGGAGTCCGTGGGCGGCGTGTACCTGGGCTCGGGCTGGAAGGATGTCATCGTATTCCTCCTGTTCCTGCTCGTCCTCCTGTTCAAGCCGTCGGGCCTGCTCGGCACATCCAAAGACTGATAGGGCGCATACGAGAATGAAACGACTGACAGACAACAAGCAGGGAATTGCGGCCATACCGGCCTTGCTCGGCATCGTGATCATAGCCGCGCTGTTCCTGGTTCCGAAGTTCGTCCAGAGCACCTATGCGCTGCATATGATGATCCTGATCTTCATCAGTATCATCATGGGCTCCGGCTGGAACCTGCTGGGCGGCTACACGGGGCAGTATTCCGTCGGCCATGCAGCATACTTCGGTGTAGGCGCCTATACCACGATGATCCTGCTCCAGTACCGCCATATCGCGCCGTGGTACGGAATCTGGGCGGGAATCGTCATGGCGATGATCGTCGCCCTTATCATCGGGTCCATCTGTTTCCGCCTGCGCGGCCCCTACTTCGTACTCGCTTCGATCGCCGTCGCGGAGATTTTCCGTGTATCAGCCCTCAACCTCTCCTTCACGAACGGCGCGGAAGGCATCCTGATCACCGAGATTCCTCCGTTCACGATCGGGAATGCAGTCGTCACGGACTTCATGACCAAGGTGCCGTTCTACTATACCGGCCTCGTAATTGTTCTTATCGTGATCTTCGTGACGTGGAAAATGCAGAACTCGAAACTCGGCTACTATTGCCAGGCCATCCGTGAGGATCAGGATGCGGCGCACTCGCTCGGCATCAACCTCTCGCTCTACAAAAACATCGCGCTCTCCCTTTCCGCAATCTTCACGTCCCTGGCCGGCAGCCTCTACGGCCTGTATGTGGGATTCATCGATCCCAGCACCGTGCTTGCGCTCGACCTGTCTGTCCAGATCGTCATGACCGTGATCATCGGCGGCATCGGGACGATATTCGGACCTGTGATCGGCGCCCTCGTGCTCGTCCCTTTTTCCGAGGCCCTGCGCAGCAACATGATAGCCCAGGCGCTGATCGACTCGGGGCTGGTGCGTGAGGATTCGGGTGTCGGCATGTTCCTCAAGGATCAGCTGTCCCATGCCCACGTCCTGATCTACGGCATCCTGCTTGTCGTTGTCATCCTGTACATGCCCGACGGTGTCATGGGATTCGCCAGGAAAATCGCCGCAAAGAGACGAAAGGAGGCGGCCTGATGCCGATTCTCGAGATTAACCGCGTCAGCAAGTTCTTCGGCGGGCTGGCCGCCAATTTCAACGTAACCTTCAGCATGGAAGAGGGCATTATCACGGGCCTCATCGGCCCGAACGGCGCGGGAAAGACCACACTGTTCAACTGCATCACCGGCTACTATCCGCCGTCGCGCGGCGAAGTCACATTCGACGGACGCCGGATGAACGGGCTGCTGCCTGACGCCGTGTGCAAGCTCGGCATGGCCCGCACCTGGCAGAAGGTCCGCCCCCTCGCAAAGATGACCGTGGTGGACAATGTCATGGTCGGCGCGCTGTGCAGAACCGGTTCCCTGACAAAAGCTCGAGAAATGGCCATGCGGCAGATCGAGGTCGTTCATCTGGAGAACAGAACCAACTTCCGTGCCGGCAGCCTCCCCATCGGCGAGCGGAAAAAACTGGAAGTCGCGCGCGTACTCGCTACGGAGCCGAAGCTCCTGCTTCTGGATGAAGTCATGGGAGGACTCAATCCGGCGGAGAGCGAGGAGATCATCCAGCTCATTCTGGACATCAAGGGGCTCGGCATCACGCAGATGGTGATCGAACACGATATGAAGGCGATCATGCGCATCTCCGACCGGATCGTCGTGCTGAACTCGGGCGAAAAGCTCGCCGAAGGGACCCCACGGGAGATCGTATCCAATAAGTCCGTGGTCGACGCCTACCTTGGAGAGAGCCATGCTTAAGATCGAAAACCTGAATTTCAGCTACGGCGACCTCAAGGTGCTCTGGGACGTGAATGCCGAGGTGAATGAGGGAGAAATCGTGACGGTGGTGGGTGCGAACGGGGCGGGCAAGTCCACGCTGCTGAAAAATATATCGTGCCTCGTCGCATCGAACTCAGGTCGCATAACCTTCAACGGCGTCGATTTGAAAAACCGCGAAGCCCACTCCGTGGTGGAGCTCGGAATCGTGCAGGTTCCCGAAGGCAGAAAGATTTTCCCCCAGATGACGGTAACGGAGAACCTCAGAATGGGGTCGTTTACGCCCCAGGCACGCGTGAAGCGCAATGAAAACCTGGAGCGCGTATTCACGATGTTCCCCCGGCTCAAGGAACGGGAAAAACAGCTGGGAGGCACCATGTCGGGCGGCGAACAGCAGATGCTCGCCATCGCCCGCGGTCTCATGGCGGACCCGAAGCTCCTGCTGCTCGACGAGCCGTCGCTCGGTTTGTCGCCGCTGCTGGTACGGGCCATTTTCGAAATCATCACCGAAATCAGCAAGCAGGGTGTCACCATCATGCTCGTTGAGCAGAACGTGTATCAGTCGCTCCGGATTGCAAACCGGGGTTATGTGCTCGAAACAGGGAAGGTCGTGCTCAAGGACAGCGGTGAGGCGCTCCTTCGCAACGCCCACGTCAAGAAAGCGTACCTGGGAATATAAACCGGAGGTGTTCCATGTTCGTAGCCGACTGGATGGCTAAAAAAATATTCACCGTCACGATGGACGATTACATTTCCGACGCCCTCGGGATTATGAAAGAGAAGAAGATCAAACACGTGCCGGTCGAGAAAAACGGCACGCTCAAGGGCATCGTCTCGGACCGCGATATCAAGGAATACAGCCCCTCGAAAGCGACCACCCTCGACATCTATGAGCTGCATTACATGCTGGCGCATACGAAAATCAAGGAAATCGCAAAGACCAAGGTGATTACCGCCTCCCCCGACATGCCCATCGAGGAAGCCGCGATGTTCATGCTCGACAATAACATCGGCTGCCTGCCGGTGGTCGACAACCTGAAGCTCGTCGGCATCATATCGGACCGGGATATCTTCTCCGCGCTCGTGGATATCACCGGTGCGCGGCGCGGAGGGCTGCGCATCTGCGTAACCATTGAAGACCGCGCGGGCTCCATCAGGGAAGTCGCCGACATCGTCCGCAGCTTCAACTACCGGCTCCTCGGCCTCCTCACATCCTATTCGGGGGTCAAGGAGGGATTCCGCAGGCTCGTGATCCGCGCCCAGGGCAAGGGCGGCTACATCGAGCTCAAGGATGCACTCGCATCCCGGTACGGCGGCTGTGACGTGCGCAGATAAGCTGATCGCAGACATGCCCCGAGCGCGTACCAGCATCATTTCCGCGAGTGAAATGCCAGCCGGTTCCCCTCCGTGTCCGTAAAATGGGCAATGAACCCGTATTCGCCGATGCTCGTCTTCGGCATCAGTCTTTTGCCGCCGCCCGCCTCGACCTTTCTGAGAGCTTCCTCGACGTCCTCCACAGAAAAATAGACAACCGTCCCGGTTTGTGACGGCACGTAGTTCTCAGCCTTCACCAGAGAACCCGTAGCGCCCGGGCCGTCCTGCACCATGGGAAACCAGGCCATTTTGAGCGGACCCATTTCATTGATGGACAGCTTGACGCCCAGCAGCGCTTCATAGAATTTCTTCGCCCTGTCGAGGTCCTTCACGGGAATTTCGAACCACTGGACCGGATTGGTCTGAACGGTACCAGCAGACATAGCAGCCTCCCTTCCCTCCCCTGCAGTGGCAACGGATGATCACGCAGGCATGCCGTCCGAAGACGGTATGACAATCATCCCGTCAGCGAGCGCTTTTGGCTTTTCATTTTTCCCTGCTTCATCAGTTTCAGCCGCTTCATCAGATCTTCATACGGAAGCGTATTCAGTACATCCTTCTTTTCCGCCCATCCCCTTCTTGCGACCGACACACCATAGACCATGAAATCGAACTGGTTTACCACGTGCATGTCCGTGCTGATGACGAGCGGCGCGTGATACTGAATCGCGAGTTTCACGTGCTGATCGTTCAAATCAAGACGAAGCGGATAAGCATTGATCTCCAACGCGACGCCGTACCGCGCCGCTTCTTTCAAGATCGCATCCATGTCCACGGCATAGGGTTCGCGCTCCCCGATGATCCTGCCCGTGGGATGGGCCAGCACGGAGACAGCGGGATTTCTGACCGCTGCGAGGAGTCGCTTCGTGATCTGCTCCTGCGGCTGGTTGAAACCGCTGTGGATTGAAGCCACCACGATATCGAGTTTCGCGAGCGCTTCATCCCGCAGGTCGAGCCTGCCGTCCGAACGGATGTCGACCTCCGTGCCCTTCAGTATCTTGAATGTTGCATTCTTTTTGTTGACACCGTCGATCCGCCGCAGTTCCTCCTGCAACCGTTTTTCATCGAGCCCCCGCGCTACGCCGAGCCCCTTCGTGTGATCGGTTATGGCCAGATACTCGAAGCCCCGCTTCCTTGCGCCCTGCACGACCTCGTCCAGATCAAGGCTCCCGTCAGATTCGTTCGTGTGCACATGGAGGTCCCCCCGGATATCAGCGAGCGATACAAGGTCGGGCAGCCTGCCTTCGAGGGAAGCCGCGATCTCTCCCGTGTCCTCGCGCAATTCGGGAGGGATGTAGGGCAGTTTGAGCGCCTTATACATTTCGCCCTCGGTCCTGCCGCCGATCTTCCTGCCCCCTGGTTCCGTGAATGCGCCGTATTCATTCAGTTTGAGACCAGCGCGCACAGCCATCTCACGCAGTTTGATGTTGTGCTGCTTGCTCCCCGTGAAATACTGGAGTGCCGCTCCGAAGGAGTCCTCCTCCACAACCCGCAGGTCCACCTGGATGCCTTCATCGGTAATGATCGATGATTTCGTCGGCCCCTGCATCAGGACACGGTTCACATGCGGGAGCGCGACGAACGCATCCATGACTTTTTCCGGGTCCTTCGACGTGGTCAGGATATCGATGTCCTTCACGGTCTCCTTCCACCTGCGGATACTGCCGGCGATTTCGATCATGCGCACCGGCGCACTGTCCTTCAGCCGTTTTACTATGTCTTCTGCAAGCGGCAGGGCCCGTCCCAGGGGGGTGCGGTCCGTGCCCCGCTTCAGCAGCGCGATGCCTTTCAGGATGTTCTCTTCGGTTTTTTTCTGGATGCCGGGCAGTCCTCTGAGCTTTCCGCGTTTGATCGCCGTTTCCAGATCCTGCACGCCTGCAATCTTCAGTTTGTCGAAAAAGAGTTTCGTTTTTTTCGGGCCCAGCCCGGGAATGCGCAGGATGTCCAGCACGCCGGCCGGAATATCCTTCTTCAGCTCTTCGTGTTTCGCAACCGTGCCGCGTTCGAGGAACTCATGCACTTTGGCGGCAAGGTCTTTTCCGATGCCGGGGATTTCCTCAAGCTCTTCGCGGGAGAGAGAAGCCACATCCTGCGCCAGGTTGTCAACATTCTGCGCCGCGCGGCGGTAGGCCCGGATACGGAATACATTCTCGCCCTTGAGTTCGAGCAGGTCGGCAATCTCGGAAAAAATCTTCGCAATCTGCTGGTTCTTCATGAAATACCCTCGAATGAGGCTTTCACTAGCATTCTATCACATGCATCACGCACTTGCGGGGAGTGGGAGAAGGGTGCGTTCCGGGGGAGCCATCTGGGAAAGGAATTCAGAACGAAAACTGCGCATGCTGCGGCAGATAGCCGCGCGACGTATTATTTCCCGCTCATGCACTCTATGAAGCGTGCCAGAATATCCCTGGCATAATCGGTCAGCTCTGAAAATTCGACGCCGATATCGAATGCAGGGAGTGAGGCATTGTCACGCGCCTCGCGGCTGCTGATGACGCGTCCCATGAAGCTTACCGGCGGGCTGTTGAAGAGCGCCAGTTCAAGCAGAACGACGCTGTCCGGGTTCAAATAATGATTTGTTCGGATGATGACGCCCCGCGGGCTTATCTCCCTTATCGTGAACTGCGCCAGCAGGTTCAGGACCTGTTCGTCCGGGGTGGTAATGCAGAACAGGATGTCGCGGTAGAACCAGCCGGCTTTATCCAGCACCTGCATTTTTTCGTCCTGTTCGACTGAATCAAGAAATTTTTTTACGCTCCCGGCAGAATCGTCCCGGAACATGATTCCTGCCGAGTAGATCGTCACATGATCGCCGTTCGGCCGCTCCATGATTTCACTCAGCTCGGAACGCACGATCACTCCCTTGATCGAGATGTTCTTCCCCTCGTGTTTAAGCATAAGCAGGCATTCTTTTCCGATATTCAGCTTCCGGTCCGATTTGATCGCCACCCCGCCCGCGCTGATATTGACGATGTCAACAGCGCCGACCATGCTCATTTTGCTGCTCAGATCGAGTACGTTCAGCCTGAATCTCTTGTGCTTCCTTGTATTGCGCATGCCGTAACCTCTAAAGCTGTGAATGGAGCCCCCGCCGGCCGGAACCGGCGGCTCCCTCAAATCATGCGACCTCCCGCGGCCTGCGGCGCGAACCCCGGGCGGAGCCGGGGGATTGCAAGTCGCGGGATTGAACGGCGACATCCGTCAACTGCTACTCCGGCAACGGGACATTATACCAGACAGGAGGCCTTCATTTCGAGCATTATTCATTCGGTGGGCATATCGACTGCTTCGGTGCTTCAATGCCTAAAGAGCACCAGCATTCTGGCGTACCTCCTGCCCGGCTTCTGAGGAGAACAAGTACACGCCCTTTACGTGCAAAACTGTATATGAGCCAGCTGAAACAGGATTCTCCCCCGGGTATCCCGGCATTGCGGCGCGCTGCTGCTCAGGGTAAGCAGGGATGCCCTGCGTCGCCGAATGAAATAACCGGGAACAGTTGCGGAAAATCCTGAATGGTGTTCACGACGCAGCGGCGAGCTTCCAGATCACCTCGAAATTGCAAATGATGACGTCAGGAGAACCCGGTGCATCGCTCATGATCTGCCCCTCGGAATCGAGCGCCAGGAGAAGATCGTTCGGCTTCAGCAGGGATCCGTCGTACCCCGCTCCGCGCAGCCGCTCCACTGTTCTTGCGAGAAATGCAGCGCACTCCCGCTCCGAGATGATGTTTTTTCTGACGGCTTTTGCAAGATCAACAGGCGTTAAGAGCGATGTTTCCTTGGAGCGAGATACCCACTCGTCGGGGCCGTTGTAGTAGCCGCGGATGGTGATGTAGTTGTGCTCGGCAGCAAGAACAGGCTTGCCGTCGATATCCACGAGCGAACGGTGCGATTCATATTTCCTCGTGTCGATCGAAAGCTCGATTTTGAGGCTCCCCGTCTCATAGATCGCCCGGACATAGGCGCAATGGATCCCCTGCGCGTTGAGCGCCTGGGAAAGAGAGAATTCCTCGAAAGGACTGTTGATGCCGCGAGCGCGGATCCGGGCAATTTCGTCGGCCGTGTATTTCTTGTCAGCCGGGATCTCCCCCACGCGCGACGTTTCCCATACGAGGTGGATGTTGTCTTTCGTGACGGTGTAGTACACTTCGTTGTAGTCGGACAGGCTCAGGGACGGCGTCTTGCGCCAGCGTTCAGGAAGGAAATAATCGAAGAGCCGGCCGTTCCTGCCCACAACCCACATGCGTCCGCCGGTGCTCTCGGCATAGCCGAAGATGTACGGGACGCCGTAGATCTCGGTGCGCGACAGGTGCGGCGGCAGGGGCGTGGGATTCAGGCGGTCCCGCATGTCGTCGAGGTAGGAGTGGCGGCGCGAGGCCTTGACTCGGTCCTCATGCTCGGGCGTGCGGAAAAGCAGCTCGTAGTCGATTACCGAATAGTTTCCCCCGTTCATCAGCTGATAGATCATTTCCACCTGCCGTACAGCCGCATCGGACCCGCCGTCGCTGCCCATGTTCTCGATGCGTTCGCAGTCCTCTTCGTGGATGATCACGTGCTCGGGCTTCATGTCCGCCATGTGGTAGCCTTTCTTGCTCAGATCTTCAAAGGCCTTCTTGTGCATAGTCTGCAGGTGGTGGACGATGTCGGGAAGTTCGAGTTTGATGTGTTCGAAGATTTCGATCAGGTTCTTGCCCCTGATCCATTGGTAGACGAGCTTGTACTGTTTGAGGATGTCGAGGTCCACGCCCGGATGGCGCGCGCGGATGCGGTTGATCTTTGACCGCGACCGTCCGCTCTGCCATGTCTGCATGCGCTGCGGCGGCACGTAAATGGCAAGGGGCCGCTGCGCCCTGATCCACTCGAGTCGCTGGCCCACCTGCTTGTCGGCCATCTCCATGACCAGGGCGAACTCTTCCCAGGGGCTGTTGAACTCGGCGTTGCAGAACTCCTCGAGCGTATGGGTGTTGAGCGGAACGTCCTCTCCTACGCGGCAGTTCTTGACCACGAGGTCGAGGCTGGTGCCGTTCACCGTTTTCGTGGGCACGCGGTACACCGAACTCGTGCCGAGCAGCCGCACGCGGTTCGCGGCGAACCAGGACTCCTCGTACCAGTTCTCGATATCGAGGTGCTCCTCGTGCTGCCCGGCGAACCGCGTCAGATAGAGGTCCCCGCCGTCCTCGGTTTTCGTGTGGACGTACACGACGCCGAGGACGTTTACCAGGGCTTTATGCCGGGAGGTGGTTCGCATAACTATCCGTCATGAGGAGGACGAGGCCTCGGCCGCAAAAAAACCGCATGAATGCCGAGCAAATAAACCGCGGAGTAATCAGCGCAGAGCCACGGAGGAGGAGAGCAACGGATGCATTCCAACGTCCCTCGGCGCCTCGGTGGTACATCTGGATCCTCACCCCACCCGTTTCTTGTACTCCTCAAACTGTTTTCTGAGCCGTTCCGGCAGGCGGGTTCCGAACTGTGCGAAGTGCTGCTCGATGTCCGGGATCTCCGCTTTCCAGGCCGCGACGTCCACCTGCATCAGTGCCTGCATGTTCTCAGGAGGCATGGACAATCCGGTGCTGTCAAGGTCCCCGTCCTTCGGCAGGTAACCGATGGGTGTCTCCTTCACGCCGACCTTCCCGTCCACCCGGTCGCACATCCACTTGAGCGCCCGGCTGTTGTCGCTGAACCCGGGCCACAGGAACTTGCCCTCGCTGCTCTTGCGGAACCAGTTCACATAGAAGATGCGCGGTGCCTTCGCACCCAGCCGGTCACCCATGGCGAGCCAGTGCTGGAAGTAGTCCCCCATGTGGTAGCCGCAGAAAGGCTTCATGGCGAAAGGATCACGCCGGAGGTTGCCCACCGCACCGATGTTCGCTGACGTCGTTTCCGACGCCGCGGTCGCACCCAGGAACACGCCGTGGTCCCAGGAGAATGCTTCGTAGACGAGCGGCACCACCGTGCTTCTGCGGCCGCCGAAGATGAAGATGTCAATGGGCACGCCTTCGGGATTCTCCCAGTCCGGGCAGATAACGGGGCACTGCGACGCCGGCGCGGTGAAACGCGCGTTGGCATGGGCCGCGTCCTCCCTGCTCGTGGGAGGCCAGTCGCGGCCCTTCCAGTCGACAACGTGGCCGGGAGTGTTTTCGCTCATCCCCTCCCACCATACGTCGCCGTCATCCGTAAGCGCGCAGTTCGTAAAGATGACGTTTTCCTTCAGCGTGTTCATGGCCATGGGGTTCGTGTCGTAGGACGTACCCGGTGCCACGCCGAAGAACCCGCTCTCGGGGTTGATCGCATGAAGCCTTCCGTTGCCGCGGATTTTCATCCACGCAATGTCGTCGCCGATGCACTCGCACTTCCATCCTTTGAGCGAAGGCTGCATCATGGCAAGATTCGTCTTGCCGCAAGCCGACGGGAACGCGGCGGCGACGTGGTAGCGTTTGCCCTCGGGATTCGTAAGCCTCAGGATAAGCATGTGCTCGGCCATCCAGCCTTCCCTGCGCGCAATGTTCGAGGCGATTCGGAGCGCCAGACATTTCTTACCGAGGAGCGCATTACCGCCATAGCCCGAGCCGTAGGACCAGATGAGGTTCTCTTCGGGGAAGTGGCTGATATATTTCTTTTCGATCGGGGCGCACGGCCATGCCGCATCTTTCTGCCCCTTTTCGAGCGGCGCGCCGATGGAATGAAGGCAGGGAATGAATTCCCCCTGGTCTCCCAGAATGTCCAGAACCTTTACGCCGACCCGGGTCATGATGTGCATGTTGCAGACCACGTACGGGCTGTCGGTCGCCTCCACGCCGATTTTGGATATGGGGGAACCGATGGGGCCCATGGAAAAGGGAATCACATACAGGGTGCGGCCCTTCATGCAACCCCGGTACAGCTCGCGCATCATCCTTTTGAGCTCGTCCGTCTGGACCCAGTTGTTCGTGGGACCGGCTTCGTCCTTCGCGGTCGTGCTGATATACGTGCGGTCCTCCACGCGGGCCACGTCGCTCGGATCGGTGCGGAACAGGAAGCTGTTCGGACGTCTCTTCAGAGGAATGGCCAAACCCTGGCCGACCATGAGCGACATGAGCCGGTCATACTCGGCTTTCGAACCGTCGCACCAGTATACACTGTCGGGTTTGCAGAGGTCCACGACCTCCTGCACCCAGGAGTTCAGTTTCGCATGTTTCGATCCGTTTGTCATGAATGGCACTCCTAACGTTTTAGGGATATCCGCCCGCGCAAATACCCACCGTCGGGTGCGGCGGAGGGGATGGAGGTGTTGTTTCCCTGTATTCAAAGATTCCCGCAGCCCCCGGGGAAAACATTATGCACAATCGGCAGCAAAAAGTAAAGAAACAATCATGAGAATGGCGAAAAAAAGCGGAAAGATCTCGTGAACCACGGTGAAAGGGGGATAAAGAAAAAAGAGCCCTGTGTGCTCGGCACAGGGCTCTTGAGGAAATTCCCTTGCTGAAGTCACTGCTTTTTGAAGTTCGCCTTCTCCATGATCACGGCGTACTTGTATCCCGCGCCGAAGTCCTTGTCCTTGTACACCGTGCCTGTCGCCGTTATCACATCGCCGACCGCGGCTGTTTCCGAGGATGTTACCACGAGGTCATGCGTTCCCTGCGACGGGTCGCCGGTCCCGTCCTGCAGATGAAACCAGTTCTTGCCCATGATACCGGCGGATACTTTCACGACTTTGGCGCGGATAACCGCGGTCTTTTCATTGAGCGCATCCTTCTTTGCGTACACATCGGCCACGGTGCAGGCGTTATTGCCTTCCGCCTTCTTGACGCTGATCTTTTCGACCGGGGCCGCGGCGGGAGAGGACCCGTGCATGGACATTGACATTGCAGCCGTCTGGCCGCTATTGTGCGATGCGCCTTGCGGCCCGTTGCTGAAGTAAATGGATTCGAAGGTTCTGTTGAGCGTCTTGCTCGAGAAATTCTTCATCTCAACGCCCGGTTCGAACGAAACGACCTCCCCCACCTTGACCTTCATTGCTGGCACGGCAACCCACGTTTTTTTCCCTTTTTTCTCGAGAAGAACATAGGTGTAGCCGCCGGAATCCATGGTCTCGACCACCTTTCCCGACAGTACCAAGGTTTCATCAGAAATTTTCATCTGCGCCGGTTTCGTAGCGCTCGTTTCCGAGGCGCCGTATGCGGCGCCGGACAATGCTGATGCGGCCCCGAAGCATGCCGCAAATACAATGACTAAAACTTTTTTCATAACCTGCATCCCCCCGATAAAGTAAGACATCACGATGCCCGCGAAAACTCATTGTTTTCTTAAGGCATACGGAGACCACGATACAGCTTTTAGTAAAAATTAGCAACACCGAATTTGGCTCGTGGAAAGCGCCGTGCGCGGGGAAAATGTCTACAGGGACTTGTAAAAGAGGTCGTGCTTTACCCCCCGGCTCAGCAGGTAGCTTACCACGTCGGATGGTTTGAAGAAGATGCGGAGCTTCCACGCGTTCCTGCTGGTTTTGCTGAACACCCGTTCGTCGAGCGAGTCGATGAACCGGAAAAGCTCCTCCCGTTCCTCATCGCTGAATTCATAGGCGCGCGCCTTCCGGACCTCCGGACCTGTTCCGCCGCCTTTGATGCGTTCAACGATTGCCTGTACTGACTTGAAATAGGAATCCCCTTCGGGGAGCGTGAAAAACCGGGGTACGTTCAGCAGGTGGTTGGTGAGTTCCCTCGCCTCGGGCAGGTCGCCGACATGCTCGAGCGTGATGCCGAGTTTGTCGGTGCAGAGGTTGATGAGATTTTTCACGAGCAGATGCGTCTGCCCCTCCGGCGCGCGGTTGATGACGAGCGCCGGTGTGAAGGATTCCTCGATCTCGCCGATGAGCGGCAGCAGGTCGGGCGCGATGCGCGCAAGCGCTTCCTTGAACCACTCGACGGTGAAGCGCTTGTCCCCTGCCGGGGCCTTGCTTTCCTTGTCGATGAGTTCCGAGAGCCCGGGATGATTTTTGAGGACGTTCTGCATCTTCCGGAACAGCGCGCCTTTCACGAAACTGTAGGCGTTCATGACCGCGCCCGGCTCCGGAGCGGTAATGATCACGCCGCGGTCGGCGACGCCGAAAAAATCAAGGGTATTGAAATGCACGCCCGCGCCCAGGTCGATCACGACATAATCCGCGGGGAGGGTGCGCACATGGCGCATCAGCTTCAGCTTCATCCAGTGGGCGGGGTTGGTGATCCCGGGAAGGAATTCAGCGCCGCTGATGAGCCCCATGTTTCTTTCGCAGGTCTCGACGACGAGGCTTTCGAGCGACGGCGTTTTGTTCAGGATGAAATCGGCTATTGTGGGGGTCTTGGTCAGGATGCCGAGATAGGTGTGAAGATTCGCCGCGCCCAGATCGAGGTCGACCAGGACGACGCTGTTGCCGCTCCGGGCAAGGGCGGAACCGAGGCCGATCGACAGGATGCTCTTGCCCACTCCTCCCTTGCCGCCGCCGACGGCAATGACCATTCCCGCATGCTGGCCTTTCCGCATAGGCACACTGTAGCAGGTTTTCAGGGAACTGTAAAGCAGGAGACGGCATGATCCGCGGCACGGCGGGGGTCCCTGCGGAAAAAAGTGCGCGATGCGTGCCCTTCTACCGCTTTCGCTGACCTGCCTACAGCCCGAACTTCTTCCGGAGTTTACCCACAATGGCCTTCGGCACGAGGCTCGAGACATCGCCGCCGTAGCTCGCCGCCTCCCGCACAATGGTGGAGGTGATGAACGAATACTCCTCGTTCGGCATGAGGAACACGGTCTCGATTGTATGATCGAGCCGCCGGTTCATAAGGGCCATCTGCATTTCGTACTCGAAATCGGACACGGCGCGAAGGCCCCGGACGATGCCGGAGGCTTTTTTCTCCTTTACATAGTCGACGAGAAGTCCGTCAAACCCCTCGATGGTGACGCGGCGAAATCCTTTCGTGACCTCCCTGAACATGTCGATTCGTTCTTCGAGTGAAAAGAGCGGTTCTTTCTTCGGGTTTTCCGCAATCGCCACGATCACTTCATCGAATATTCTGAGGCTCCGCTCCACAAGATCGAGATGGCCGTTCGTGACAGGGTCGAAAGTTCCAGGGTAGACCGCGACATGTTTCATGGTGATCTCCTTTTCCCTCTTCTGAGTACGTGTCTTCATCCCCTACCTGCCGGCCGACGGACCCTGGCAGCTGCTTGTGTAAAACGCCAGTACTGTGTCGCCGTACCGCGCTTCGCGGAAGAGCGCAAGCGCCCCCGCGGCCCGCGGCGAAGGCTGTTTCTTGAAGTGCTCGGCAATGACAATGCCGTCCGGTTTGAGCACGCCCGATGCGGCGATCTGCTCCAGGAGCGGTTGCAGCTCCTCTGCATAGGGGGGGTCGAGAAAAACGATGTCAAACGTGCCGGACGCTCTAGTAAGATAGGCGTCCGCCCTGGACTGGACGACCTCGGCGCGGTTCCCGGTGTTCGTCGCGTCCACATTATGCTTGATCGCGGCAACGGACTCGCGCGACCCGTCCACGAACGTGACCCGTCCTGCGCCGCGGCTGAGCGCTTCAATGCCGATGCCGCCGGCCCCTGCAAAGAGGTCGAGGAGCGAGGCGCCTTCCACGCGATCGGACAGAATGTTGAACAAGGCCTGCTTTACCTTGTCCGATGTGGGGCGGACGCGCGTACCGGCAGGTACTTTCAGCCGCTGTCCCCTTCCTATGCCTCCCGCGATCCTCATAACCACTGTGTGCGTCGATGCTACAGAAAATCTCCCGGTGAGTCAAGCAATTCTTGACACTCATCTGCAATGCAGATATACTTTTTTCATCATGAAAACACCAGAGAAACGCACCGGCATCCTCCCCGCGGTCCTGCTGCTGCCGCTCATTGCCTTTGTCATTCTTTTTTCCGCATCCGCGTATCCGGCCGAACCGAAGGAGCCCACAACCGGGCAGAAAAAACTGGTTTTTCTCATCAGGGTGGATGCGCCGATCACACCGGTCGTGTCGGAGTACATCATCAAGTCCATCGACAAGGCGGCGGAGGAACACGCCGAAGCGCTCGTCATCGAGCTGAACACACCGGGCGGGCTGCTGGACTCGACCAACGCCATCGTCATGAAAATGCTTGCGTCGTCCGTGCCCGTCGTTGTCTATGTTGCCCCCAGCGGCGGCCGGGCCGCTTCCGCGGGTGTTTTCATCACCATGGCGGCAAACATCGCGGCCATGGCTCCGACCACCCACATCGGCGCGGCCTCGCCCGTGACGATGCAGGGGAAGATGGACAAGACCATGGAGCGGAAGGCCATGAATGACACGGCCGCCATGGCCAGGGGAATCGCGGAGAAGCGCGGCCGGAACACGCAATGGGCCGAGGATGCCGTGCGCAAGGCGATTTCGGACACGGAGACGGAAGCGCTCAAGAATAAAGTAATCGATGTCATTGCACCCGACCTGCCGGCGCTCCTCAAGGATATTGACGGCAGAACCGTTGATCTCGTGATCGGCAGGAAAACGCTCGCCACTCGCGACGCCGAAGTGAAGGAATTGCCAATGGGCTTCCGCTTCCGCGTGCTCGAGATCATCAGCAACCCCAACATCGCCTACATCCTGATGATCCTCGGGTTCTACGGGCTCTATTTCGAACTTTCCAATCCCGGCGCTGTTTTCCCGGGTGTTGCCGGCGCAATCTGCCTCATCCTTGCGTTTTATGCGCTGCATACCCTGCCGATCAATTACGCCGGATTGTTCCTGATCATCCTCGGCATCGGCCTGTTCATCGCCGAGGCGTTCATCACGAGCCACGGCGTGCTCGGCATCGGCGGCACGATCTCGATGCTCCTGGGTTCAATCATGCTCATGGACACTGCGTCGCCGGTATTGCGCATCTCCTGGGCCGTGATCGTCCCCGCCGTGGCCATTTCCGCGCTCCTGTTTATTATCACCGTAACGGTCGCGGTCAGGGTGTACCGGGAGAAGCCGGATACGGGCGCGGAAGGCCTCGTCGGCATGCGGGCGACGGCTAAGACGGATATTCTCGCAGACGGCCAGGTGTTCATGCGGGGCGAGTACTGGAGTGCCTGGAGCGACGAACCGATTTCGAAGGGCGAAACCGTGGTCGTCCAGTCCGTGCAGGGGCTCAAGGTGAAGGTGGCGCGGAAGAGCAGTTGATCCCCCCAAACCCCGGAACATCGTGGAAAGAATATCGTAATATTATCAGCTACGAATTAACACGGATCAAAACGGCCCGCTAATAAAACAATACTGATCCGCGGCCATCCGCGGCTGATTTGAATTTGATTCAGGTTCCGGCTTGTCCGGGTTTTTTCTCGATTCAGCTCAATGTTGAAGACACAGATCCTCACCACACTTCCAAGGAGGGGCCAATGCTGCCGCAAATCTTTGCAACGAGTTTTATTTTCACCGTTGTTGTTGTCGTCCTGATTCTGTACAACATTGTCAAGGTATTGAAGCAGTACGAGCGGGGGGTGATCTTCACGCTCGGCAAGGTAAGCATCGAACACGGGGTCAAGGGGCCAGGCATCGTCTTCCTCTGGCCGGGCATCCAGAAAATGGTGCGCGTGAGCCTGCGCACCGTGACCATGGACGTACCTGCCCAGGACGTAATCACGAAAGACAACGTAACGGTGAAGGTGAACGCCGTTGTCTACTTCCGCGTCATCGATCCGCGCAGGGCCATCATCGAGGTAGAGGACTTCTACTATGCCACCTCGCTCATCTCGCAGACCTCGCTCCGGAGCGTTCTGGGGCAGAACGCGCTCGACGACCTGCTCTCGAACCGCGAGGCCATAAACGCCGAACTCCAGAAGGTGATCGATCTCCAGACAGAGCCCTGGGGAGTGAAGGTGACGACCGTGGAAGTGAAGAACGTTGATCTGCCCGCGGAAATGCAGCGCGCCATCGCAATTCAGGCCCAGGCCGAGCGTGAGCGCCGCGCCAAGATCATCCACGCGGAAGGCGAACTGCAGGCATCGACGAAGCTCGCCGAGGCTGCAGAGGTCATCAGCAAGAATGCCACGTCGCTCCAGCTGCGCTATCTCCAGACCCTGACCGAGATCGCCTCGGAGAAGAACTCCACCATCGTCTTCCCCCTGCCCATCGATCTTATTTCTTCGTTCCAGAAAATGATCGAGAAAAAGGGTTAGTTCCGCGCTGAAATACGACGGGCAGCCGCGAGGCTGCCCTTTTTTTGCGAAGGAACTGAAACCGGATGCGGCAGAACGCAAATGCAGGCAATCGCAGCGCCAGCCGTTCTCTCCCTGGTATCTGTGTTACCTGTGCTGATCCGCGTTCATCCGCGGTTCCAACTCTTCTTATTGAATTGTTTATTGATATGCAGTTTTATCCCCGATATCATTGGCAATCGGCATGAACACCTTCCGGAGTGTGAACACGACGAACATCACCGCGATGAGGATCAGACCATAGGCCGCGCCACGGGGTGTTATCATCGAGCCGGCAATCAGTACAAGATAGACCGGCATGGCTATGGCAAGCAGGTATCCTTCGAACAGCTTGAAGCAGAACGCCTCCTTCGCGGTGACGAATCCCAGACAGCCGGACAGGGGGAGCAGAAGAAGCCAACCGTACGGCATGGTCGTGAGCACGGTCACGGGCGACCCTTTTCCCAGCGCGGCCAGCACGATCAGGCCGCCGATGCTCGCAAAAAACTGGTTCTTCAGAAATCTCTTGAACTTGCTTATATAGAGGTGGATGGAAAACACGCTCATGCCCACGGAAGCATAGAGGCCGTAGACAAGCACGTCCGCAGCAGTCTTCACGTCGGCGCCGCTCCCGGCTGCAGCCGTTTTCAGCAGAAACGCGAGAACCGCCATACTCATCGCCGACAGCACAATACCGGTGCGATACAGCATCACTGTCACCTTATCCTCCTGCGTAAGCGGCTGAAATACCTGCGTCGAACCCATCGGTCATTTCTCCTTTTTTTCTTTTTTCCAGAAGGCAAGGTCCTTCATCATGAGGTCCAGGAGCTCGCGCGGGGTCATCTTTGAGACTTCCTTGCACCGGCACGCGTCATCAGGGACCGTTCCGCTGCCGTCCGCACGTTTATTCTCATGTGACTCGCTCTTTTCTTTCGTGTACCGGATAATCATGCCTTTCCTCTTCTTCATTTATTTTACCTCACTCTGCACGGCGATGTCACCGGGAAATTCAACAATACAATTTCCCGCCTGTTCGCGGAGGTACCGTGGAAATCGAAGATCCAACCTTTGACAGGACAACGTGATACAATCCGATCTGAAAAATCCTGTCAATCCTGTTATCCTGCCGCGTTTTTTCCTCAGCGCCTCTGCGGGAAACCGCTTTTCCTTTTTACCTCTCTTGTCTTGACATGCATCGTGACTCTCATTATAGTGGGTTGATGGCATCATTGCGAAAGAAACGCACCGATTCCGGCCAGATGACCAGGATACACGGCCTGATGAGAAAACGCCTTGCCAATCCTCATGACATCTACCTCGTTGTCTCTGTCGAGCACCAGACGCTCTTCCTGTGCGCGGGTGGCAGGGTCGTCGAGCGCTATAACTGTTCCACATCCCGGTTCGGTACGGGGGGCCGTGAGAACTCGTTCAGGACGCCTCCCGGGCTGCATCGCGTCATCGAAAAATACGGGGCCGGCGCGCCTGCGGGCCGTGTGTTCCGCGACCGTGAGGATACGGGCGAGGACTGGGACCACAAGCAGAACGGCGACAACCTTATTCTTACGCGCATTCTGCGGCTTGAAGGCCTTGAACAGGGCATCAACAAGGGGCCGGGCGTGGACTCCTACGAGCGTTATATTTATATCCACGGCACGGGGAGAGAGGATCTTATCGGCACGCCGCTCTCGCACGGCTGTGTGTGTATGCGCAGCCATGACGTGATCCGGTTGTTCGATAAAACGCCCGTCGGCACGCTTGTGTTCATTGATCCGCCGCCGATTGAAATAAGCTCGCTCGGCTGCAGCGCCATTCACTTTACCGGCATCTTCGGCAGCGGCATGAGCGCCCTTGCCCAGTACCTGCGGTTTCAGGGAATTGCGGTTTCCGGCTCGGATCGTTTCAATATGAGCGAAGACACGAATGCAATCAGGAAGGCGCTCGAAGAACTGGGCTGCACACTCGCACCCCAGGACGGGTCCGGGATCACCGGGGATACGGATGCCGTCTGCGTCTCTACGGCAATAGAGGAATCCAACCCCGACCTTGCGGCTGCGAAGAAGCGCCATCTTCCCGTTATCCACCGCTCCGACCTGCTCGCAAAGATCATGGAAACAAAAAAAACTATCGCCGTTGCCGGTACGAGCGGCAAGTCCACGGTTACGGCGATGATATTCGAACTGCTGTCTGCCTGCGATAAATCGCCTTCCCTCCTGAGCGGCGCCGGTCTGAGGCGGCTCGAACAGCAGGGTATGATCGGCAATGCCTGGGCAGGCGGTTCTGACCTCCTCGTCGTGGAGGCGGATGAGAGCGACGGAACGATCGTCAAGTACCGCCCCGAGGCCGCCGTCATCCTGAACGTGTCGAAAGACCATAAAAGCGTCGATGAAGTTACGGGGATGTTCGCAACGCTCGCTTCACAGGCGGCATGGACCGCATCGAATGCCGACGATCCGATCCTGGCCCGTCTGCCTGCGTCGGAACGATTCGGCAGGAGCAGCACGGCCTCCTGGCGGCCGGACGCGGAAGAGCTGCTTCCGGCGTCGGTGAGACTCGTTCGAGGCGGCATCGAATACGAACTCCCTTTACCGGGCAGCCACAATCTTGAGAACCTTCGCGCCGCTCTCTGTGTATGCAGCCATTTCGGATGTGAACCTGCTGTCCTCGCAGCAGCGGTAAAAAACTATCAGGGCGTGGCGCGTCGTTTTGCAATTACGCAAACTGCACACGATGTCCTTGTGATAGATGATTTTGCACATAATCCCGTCAAAATCGCGGCGGCAGTAAGCGCGGCGCGCGGACTTGCGGACCGCATCATCGCCGTGTACCAGCCCCACGGGTACGGCCCCACGCGGTTTCTGAAGGACGATTATATCTCATCGTTCAGGACGATTTTCCGGCACCAGGACACGCTCCTCATGCTTCCGATTTATTACGCGGGCGGCACGGCGCAGAAGGATGTCTCCTCCGCCGACATCATCAACGGCCTTGGTCCCGTTGCATTTCAAGCGAAGGCCGTGAAGGACCGCAATGGACTCCTGTCCGCGATCAATGCAGCGGCAAAACCAGGCGATTGTGTTTTGGTGATGGGGGCGCGCGATCCCTCGCTTCCCGCACTGGTCCGGGAGATCATCGCTACGTTCGGCGGACGAAGAGCGCTTGAATGAGGTGACCGTGGATATCATCGCAATCGGCGGCGGCAGTCTGAAGAAAAAACAAACGCTTCCCCTTGACAGGTACATCGTAAAGCTCACGGGCAGGAAGCGGCCCCGCGCCCTCTTTGTTCCCACGGCAAGCAACGATCTGCCGGAATACTGCGAAGCATTCGACAGGATCTACGGAAGCCTGCTCGGGTGCACAACCGACCACCTCCTGCTCTACGGCAGGAAGGGGGACCGGCGAGCCGCCGCGGGCAAGATCAAGGCAGCGGATCTGATTTACGTGGGAGGCGGCAACACGCTCCGCATGATGAGGATCTGGCGCAGGTTCGGGATCGACAGGATGCTCATCAGGGTGGCGTGCCGGGGTACGGTAATGGCGGGCCTGAGCGCGGGTGCCCTTTGCTGGCATGCATGGGGCCATTCGGATTCGCGCTCCTATTCCGGAAAAAACAACTGGTCCTACATCAAGGTTCGTTGCCTCGGCCTGCGGCCCGGATTGTACTGCCCCCATCTCGATTCCGAGAAGCGGCATGCCTCATTCAGAAAAATGGTCCTGCGCGACAGGATGACCGGGATTGCCTGCGACAACTTCGCAGCCGTTCATTACACGGATGCCGGCGCCCGATGCATCACCTCACGGAAAAAGGCGATGGTGCATATATATACTCTCACACAAAGAAGGATTACGATCCGAAGCTACAAGGGCGGAGACGTCATCGAGGTCCCCTGCAGCATCCGGTGAACCGCACTTCATCCCGATGACTTCCTTGCATGCGCATACGCCGCTTCTTATCGCCATGGCGGGCCTGCCCGGCACGGGCAAAAGCACCCTCGCCGCCGCGCTCGCAAAGCGGCTCCCCGCGCTCGTGCTGGACAAGGATGACATACGTACCCGGCTCTTTTCGCCCGGAGAAATCGAATACTCCGTGCGTCAGGACGACCTCTGTATGGACGTTGCGTTCCTGATCGCCGCGTATGTGCTCCTGGCGGAACCGTCTCGTACGATCATTCTCGACGGCAGAACGTTTTCGCAACCCGGACAGGTGGAGCATTTTCTGTCGCGGTCTGCGGAACTCCGGGCGCGGCCCGTCATCATCGAATGTATCTGTGACGATGCCGTTGCTGCACAACGGCTCGAACGCGATCAGCGCACAGCGCAGCATCCCGCACGGAACAGGTCATTTGCGTTATATTTACATTTGAAAGGCAACGCACAACCACTAACCCGCGCCCGCCTGGTGCTCGATACGAGCCGGCTCACGAGGGAAGAGTCCGTCGAACAGGCCGTCGCCTATATCACCACGGCATCCGCACTCCGAGAGGGGGATGATGAATCACACTCGATTGTTCAGGATGCTGGCGGGGGGCTGTCCTTTGAGCGGGGGTCTCAAATCGAAAACGAGGAGAAAACCACATGACATGGCTATTATTGATTGCAGCGCTCATGATGGGATCGGTTCTGCCGCTCCAGGCAGGCATCAATGCCCAGTTGAGGAGCTATGTGGGAAACACCGCGATTGCTGCATGCATTTCATTTATTGTCGGGACGATCTTCCTGTTTGCTTCCACCGTCATTCTGCGGGTGCCGTGGCCTGCCTTCTCCAGCCTCGGCCAGGCACCCTGGTGGGCATGGACCGGGGGTTTGCTCGGGGCCGTCTTCGTTTTTTTGGCGATCGTGCTCGCCGATGCGCTGGGGGCTGCGGTCATGGTCGGCTTCATCATTACCGGCCAGATGATCACATCACTCATCCTGGACCATTACGGTCTTGTCGGATACGCGCGGCAGCCGATCAATGCGCCGCGGATCATAGGGGCAGTGCTGCTGCTCGCCGGAGTGTTTCTGATCCGGTACAAGGGCGGATCATAAAGCTTCACGCCGCGAGTGCTGATCCACGGCACGGAAGTTCGTGTTATCTCCAGTTCCGTTTTCCGCCGAATCCGCCGCGGTTGCCGCCTTTCCCCCCGCCTCCGGAAAATCCGCCGGAACGACCGCGATCCGTCTTCGGCCGCGCCTCGTTCACGGTAATCGTCCGCTCCATAAAGGACGTTCCGTTCATGCCCTCAATGGCTTTCTGCGCGTCCTCATCGGTCGCCATTTCCACGAAACCGAATCCCTTGGATCTGCCGCTGGCCTGGTCCACGATCAGCGTGGCGGACACGACCTCTCCGAACTTCGAAAATGCTTCCCTCAAATCCTCATCATGGGTGTTGTACGACAAGTTCCCGACATACAGTTTCTTTGCCATTCTCCCTCCTTGAACATACTGGTCCGTGTTACGGGACTCATGATATCAATTCTTCAGCAGCGCGGTAATGGAGAATCGGATTCCCGCTGCGGACTGTCGAGCTGCATCGCTCGCCAACTGTGCTTGCTGTCGCTTTTGTTTGGAGGAAAAGTGATAGCAGGAGAAGTCAGTGATCGATGTCGGGGGCAGGCAAGATGGCCGATCGTGAATGAGGTTGTCGTGCCCCCGGTGAAGTTGTATGAAGGAATTATATAGCTTTTAGTGCAAATTGCAAGGTCAAGTTGCCATTGCAACGGCCGGTACCTGACCGGGCAGGGAATCCGATACGGCTCCTTCGAAGCATGCAGCACGTCACTGTTTCTGTTCGTTCGCTA
>DATHDE010000096.1:0-18575 GCA_035490495.1 Nitrospirota bacterium | reverse complement strand
CGATCTCCACTGGAAAGGGCTGGTGTCCCCATTATAGGCACCTCTCCCGGTCCTCGGCCTTGTCGATGGAGTCGGGTGAGGTGCCTATAATGGGGACACCAGCCCTTTCCAGTGGGACCGCCAGTTTCAGTGGGGTTTGCCCGCCGAACTGGACTATCACGCCATCCGGCTTCTCCACATCGACGATATTGAGGACATCCTCGTAGGTGAGGGGTTCGAAATAGAGCCGGTCGGATGTGTCATAATCGGTTGAGACCGTCTCGGGATTGCAGTTTACCATGATCGTCTCGAAGCCGTCTTCGCCCAGGGCGAAGACACCATGAACACAGCAGTAGTCGAACTCGATCCCCTGCCCGATCCTGTTCGGCCCGCCCCCGAGGATGACGATCTTCTTCCTCGTCGATGGATTGGCTTCGCATTCCGCTGTTTCCCGGCTCCCGGCCCCCGGCCCCTGGACCTCCAGATCAAGCCCCCTCACCCTTTTTCCCTCTCCCCCCGGGGAGGGGGGCTGAGGTGAGGGGAGTTTATAAAATGGTTTTTCGTACGTCGAGTACAAATACGGCGTATGTGCCACGAATTCAGCAGCGCAGGTGTCAACGGTTTTAAACACCGGCGTGATGCCGAGCGCGAAGCGCGCGTTCCTCACGGCATCCTCCGTGGTCGTCAGGAGCCGCGCGATCCTGCGGTCCGAAAAACCGTATTCTTTCGCCAGCCGGAGCGGATGATCGAGGTCCGCGCGTTTGTCGTCGAGGATGGCGGCACCCGTTTCACGAAGCGTCTTTTCGTGGTCTGTGATCTGCTTGATCTGGTTCAGATACCATGGATCGATCTTCGAAAGGTTGAAGACCTCCTCTACGCTCATGTTCATGCGCAAAGCGTCAGCGATGTACCACAGCCGCTCCCAGTTCGGCACGCTGATTTTCTGCCGGATGTCGTCCACCCGCCTGTCGACGTCGCCGTCGCGGTCGCGCCTCGATTCGAACCCGTAGCGGTCGATTTCAAGGGACCGGAGCGCCTTCTGGAGCGACTCCTTGAAGGTCCTGCCGATGGACATGGCCTCGCCCACGGATTTCATCTGCGTCGTGAGCGTGGCGTCCGCCTGCGGAAACTTCTCGAAGGCGAAGCGCGGAAACTTCACGACCACGTAATCGATGGTCGGCTCGAAACAGGCAGGCGTGGCCTTGGTGATGTCGTTCGTGATCTCGTCGAGGGTGTAGCCCACGGCGAGCTTGGCGGCGAACTTTGCGATGGGAAAACCCGTTGCCTTGGACGCAAGCGCCGAGCTCCGGGACACCCGCGGGTTCATCTCGATCACGATCATCCTGCCGTTCCGGGGATCGACGGCGAACTGGATGTTCGATCCGCCCGTGTCGACACCGATCTCGCGGATGATCTTGAGCGAGGCGTCGCGCATGATCTGGTATTCCTTGTCCGTGAGGGTCTGGGCAGGCGCCACGGTCACGCTGTCGCCCGTATGGATGCCCATGGGGTCGAGGTTCTCGATGGAGCAGACGATTACGACGTTGTCCTTGGCGTCGCGCATCACCTCGAGTTCGTATTCCTTCCACCCCACGACCGATTCCTCGATCAGCACCTGGTGCACGGGGCTTGCTTCCAGCCCGCGTGTGATGAGGTCGGTGAATTCTTCTTTGTTATAGGCTATGCCGCCGCCGGTCCCTCCGAGCGTGAACGCGGGCCGCAGGATCGCCGGGAATCCCACGGTCTCGAGGATCGCATAGGCATGGTCCCTGCTCGTCGCGAATCCGCTTTTCGGCACGTCAAGACCGATACTCTGCATGGCCTTTTTAAAGAGCTCGCGGTCTTCCGCTTTCCTGATCGCAGGCAGCTTCGCGCCGATGAGCTCAACCTTGTATCTATCGAGTGCGCCGGATTCGGCAAGCGCCACTGCCGTGTTCAGCGCAGTCTGGCCGCCCATGGTCGGGAGAAGGGCATCGGGCCGTTCGCGCTCGATGATTTTCTCTACCACTGCAGGCGTTATCGGTTCAATGTAGGTCCGGTGCGCCATCTCGGGGTCCGTCATAATCGTTGCCGGGTTTGAATTCACAAGAACAATTTCATATCCCTCTTCCTTCAGCGCCTTGCAGGCCTGGACCCCCGAGTAGTCGAATTCGCACGCCTGCCCGATCACGATCGGCCCTGCGCCGATGATCAGGATTTTTTTGATGTCGGTTCGTTTAGGCATTGTTACCTCTCATCGTATTCAAAGTTCAGAGTTCATAGTTCAAAGTCACGGCTCTTCCGGATTCATACGCCCTACGCTGAACGCTGAACTATATTATTCCATTTCCTGCATCCACCCGTTCTCCAACCCATACTTTTCCATGATCCGCCGCGCGTCTTCGTATTCGTCGTGCGTGATCCTGCGCGACAGGTCCTTGAACTCACGTGCCTTGTATGCGGGAAAATACTGCGCCATCAGGCTGATCGAGACGTCACGGGAAACCTCCTCGGCAAGGAACTTCATGATCTGTTCCGAGCCGGAAAGACCGTTTGGCAGCACAAGATGCCTGATGAGAAGACCTTTTTTCGCAATGCCGTTCTCGTCCGTGACAAGATTGCCGACCTGCCGGAACATCTCCTTCACCGCCGTGCGGTTGATTTCAGGATAGAACGGCGCAACGGAATATTTTCGCGACACCATCTCGTCCGAATACCGCATGTCCGGCAGATAGATGTCCACGATTCCGTCGAGCAGGCTGAGCGCTTCGAGGGACTCGTATCCGTTCGTGTTGTATACGATCGGCAGGGTAAACCCGCGTTCCACGGCGATGCCGAGGGCCTTCAAAATCTGAGGCATGAAGTGCGTGGGCGTCACGAGGTTCAGGTTGTGGCATCCCTGCTCCTGGAGCCAGACCATCTGGCATGCAAGCTCACCCGGCATTTTTTCCGCTCCGTTGCCGAGCTGACTGATGGGGTAATTCTGGCAGTATACGCAGCGAAGATTGCAGTTGGTCAGAAAGATCGTGCCCGACCCTTTTGTCCCCGACAACGGCGGCTCTTCGCCGTGGTGCGCGCTCGCGCTCGAAACCACGGGATTGAGGCCCGACCGGCAAAAGCCGAGCTTGTCATTCTTCAACCGGTTTATCCCGCACTCGCGCGGGCAGACACGGCAGGCTTCGAGAAGCTGGTATGCAGCTTCGATTCTTTGATGCAATTCAGGTTGTGAAAGCATATGCAAGAAACGTCACTGTTAAAATTTTATTTATGTTTCTCCATCATGTCTATAAACCGTTTGAACAGATACCTGCTGTCGTGCGGGCCGGGCGAGGATTCGGGGTGGTATTGGACCGAGAACGCAGGCAGGGTCTTGTGCTGAATGCCTTCGCAGGTCCTGTCGTTCAGGTTCATATGCGTCATAACGACCTGGTCCTTTACTGTTTCCATGTCCACGGCGAAACCGTGGTTTTCTGCCGCGATCTCCACCTTGCGCGTGGTAAGATCCATGATGGGCTGGTTCCCGCCGTGATGGCCGAACTTGAGCTTGTACGTTCTGCCGCCGAGCGCAAGTCCAAGGAGCTGTTGGCCCAGGCAGATGCCGAAAAGAGGCTTTTTGCCCAGAATCTTTTTGATGTTCGCAATGGCGTAGGTGACCGGCTCGGGATCCCCGGGCCCGTTCGACAGGAAAACGCCGTCCGGGTTCATCTTGAGCACGTCCTCAGCCGGCATGGTCGCCGGCACGACCGTCACATCACATCCGGCCTGCGTGAGCAGGCGTAGGATGTTCCGCTTGATGCCGTAGTCATATGCCACGACCTTGTACCGCGATGCGGGTTTCGGTCCGTATCCCCGTTCGATGTCCCAGTCCCCCTGATCCCAGCGATAAGGCTCTTTGCAGGTCACGTCCTTGGCAAGATCGAGCCCGCTCATGACCGGAAGTTTTTTGGCCTTGGCCACGAGGCTCATGGCGTCGGTGTCCTTTGTGGAGATCACGCCGGGCTGTGCGCCGAAGTCGCGAAGGTGCCGCGTCAGTGCGCGCGTGTCGATGCCCTGGATGCCCACGATGCCGTTTTCCTTCAGGTACTGGTGGAGCGACTTTTTCATGCGCCAGTTGCTCGGGATATCGAGATATTCCTTGACGATGAATCCCTCAACGTACGGCTTCACAGATTCCACGTCTTCATCGTTCACGCCGTAATTACCGATCTGGGGGTACGTCATGGTCACGATCTGTCCTTTATAGGACGGGTCGGTCAGGATTTCCTGATACCCGGTCATGCTCGTGTTGAACACGACTTCACCCGACGTCTCTCCTTCAGCGCCGAACGAGGCGCCTTCGAATACCATGCCGTCAGCCAGTGCCAGAAACGTTTTTTTCATTTCAAGCCTTTCCTTTTAAAATTCGAACGTCAGAACCGGTCGCGCACCCTGCCCTGTACGTCCACGGCTTCAGCGTGAAACGTATTTTCTTCGACAGTCACGAACACAAAGTGATGGAATCCGCCGCTCAGATCGTCCGCATACAGCGGCGCCCCTCCCCCGCCGGTAATGACGTGCGGAATGCCGTCCCTGGTTTTTCGCAGATAAAGGTGTTCATGCCCCAGAAAAACAGCACTTACCCTGTATCTCACGAACAATGCCTGGAGCCGGTCGCGCTCAGCGGTATACCGGTCAAGGCTGTTGCCGTGGTGCTTGCCCTTTCCCTGTTCGGGGAAAAGCGGATGATGGATGAATACGAACCTCAGTTTCTCCTGCGAACGGGAAAGCGTGTCCTCCAGCCAGGCGAACTGTGCGCCCGTGATCCGTTTATCCTCGTTCTTGAGGTAGGAATCGAGAACGATGAAAAGCGCTTTGCCTGCGACAAAGGAGTAATAGAGTTTGCCGCCGGGAAGGTCCCCCTGTTCTTTGAATGTTTCCTCGCTCCCCGCCACCTCGACATGGGCGTCATGATTGCCCACGGTCAGGAAATACGGCACGTTCACCGGCTTTGAGAGCTCCCAAAACCGCCGCCAATGATCCTTGTTCCCCGGTTTGTCGATCTGATCCCCTGTGTTCACGACAAAAGCGGGCTTGCGCTCCATCGCCGCAGCAATGAGATTCCCGTACACCGAATCGCAAGCAGGATCTCCTGCTCTCGTGTCGCCGAGGACCACGAAGCTGAACTTCACGGGCAGCGCCCGCAGTTGCTGGACCTGAGAACCTGATGACGAACTGACGAGAATCCCGATGAGGAGAGCAGTTCCCGCAGTTATTCCACGGACGTTGAACCATGAATTCCGCATCATCATTTTCCACCCACGATCGTCTGCACTGCCCTGCCCTTCAGTTTCCACCCATGGAACGGCGTGTTGCGCGACTTGGATTTGAACTGCGAGGAGTCGACCGTCCATTCCAGAGAAGGATCGATTATCGTGATATCCGCATCGTATCCAACGGAGAGCGCGCCTCGTTCAATCTTGAGAATCGTTGCTGGATTGACCGTCATCTTCCGGATGGCATCGGCCAGGGAGAGGACCCCCTCGTCGACAAGCCTGAACGTCAATCCGAGCGCTGTTTCGAGCCCTACGATCCCGAAAAGCGCGAAATCGAATTCACAGCATTTTTCGTCATTCGCATGGGGAGCATGGTCGGTTGCAATCGCATCAAGCGTGCCGTCCTTCAATCCCTGTCTGATCGCTTCGACATCGGCTGCGGTCCGAAGCGGCGGGTTCATTTTTGCGAACGTGTTGTATCCCCGCACCGCCTCCTCGGTCAGCGTGAAATAGTGCGGGCATGTCTCCGCCGTGACCCTGACACCCCGCGCCTTGGCGTCCCGGATGAGCCGCACCGAGCCCTCGGTGCTGACGTGTGCGACATGCAGCCTGCCGCCGGTCAGTTCAGCGAGCGAGATGTCCCGGGCCGTCATGACATCTTCGGCAGCACGCGGTATGCCGCGCAATCCCAGCTCCGTGGACACCGTTCCCTCGTTCATTACGCCTTTTGCCGACAGCGACGTATCTTCGCAGTGCGAGACGATCAGTAAATCGAAGATTTTGGCGTACTCCAGCGCCCTGCGCATGATCGCCGCGCTCATAACCGGCCTGCCGTCGTCCGATACCGCTCTGCATCCGGCATTGTACAAATCGCCGAGCTCCGCAAGTTCCCCGCCTTTTGAGTCCTTGCTGATGGCGCCGATGGGATACACGCGCGCGGCAGCGCCGCGCGCCTGGGCCAGGATGAACTCGGTTACCGAGCGGTTGTCGTTCACGGGGTTCGTGTTGGGCATGCAGCAAACAGACGTAAACCCTCCTGCCCGGGCTGCTTCCGCACCGGTCGCGATGGTCTCCTTGTATTCGAACCCCGGCTCCCGCAGGTGCACATGCATGTCGATGAGACCGGGAACCACGAGCTTTCCTTCGGCTTCAATGACCTGTACGCCGCTGTGCGAAGTCTCGCCCGGCTTCGCGACCTTCGCGATCCTGCCGTCTTTCACGAGGACATCGAGTTGAGCGTCGATATTGTTCGCCGGATCGACGACGCGTCCGTTCTTGATTAGAAGATTCATAGAAATCCTTTATTGACTCCGATGAACACTGATTTTATCGAGCACGGCCATCGGCCGCGGTTAAAAGGGCTGTCATCCCTGAATGCCGCTATCGGGGATCTGGTGTTTGAAGCAAAACCGGCTTCCCGATTGAAACATTCGGGAATGACGGGATACAGCCTGGCGTTTCCTTCAAGCTGCCTCTGCTTTTGTCCCGCCGGCAAGCAGGAACATGACCGCCATGCGCACGGCGACTCCGTTCGTCACCTGATCCAGGATCACGGACCCGTTGTCCGCAACATCGGATGCGATTTCCACGCCCCTGTTCATGGGTCCGGGGTGCATGACGAGGGCATGTTTCTGGGCCCGGTCAAGACGTGTGCGGTTCAGGCCGTAGAGTTTCGCGTATTCACGCACGCCGGGAAACAGCCCTGCCGCCTGCCGTTCGAGCTGAAGCCGCAGCATCATCACCACATCGGCTCCTTCAACGGCGCGGTCCATATCATAGTACACCGTGGCGCCCATATGCTCGATGCCGGCGGGTATCATGGTCGGCGGTCCGCATACTCGCACGCTGGCGCCCATGGTCGTAAGCCCCAGGATGTTCGAGCGCGCCACGCGGCTGTGCATGATGTCGCCCACGATCGCGACGGTCAGGCCTTCCAGCACGCCGAGTTTTTCGCGGATCGTGAACAGGTCGAGCAGGGCCTGCGTCGGATGTTCGTGCGCGCCGTCACCCGCGTTGATTACCGAACTTCTGAGCCGCGTGGAGAGATATTCCGGTGCGCCTGAGCATGAGTGGCGCACGATGATCATATCGCACTTCATGGCCTCGATATTCCGCGCCGTGTCAAGGAGGGTCTCGCCTTTGGTCACACTGGACGTCGAGGTCGAGATGTTTATCACATCGGCGGAGAGCCGCTTGCCCGCGAGTTCGAAAGACGTTCGCGTACGTGTACTGGCCTCGTAGAAAAGATTAATGACGGTCTTGCCGCGAAGGGTCGGGACCTTTTTGATGTCCCGCTCCGACACGTCCTTGAAGGAAGCAGCCGTATCAAGGATGAGCCTGATTTCATCAGCAGTCATGCCTTTGATGCCGAGCAGGTCTTTTGTTTTGAGTGCCATGGTGCTCCTCTATCGGTAGCCAGCGGCAAGGGCCCAGTTGCAAGGAAAACATGAACCACTTGCGCATGTTCGCTGTTATCCTCTTTCCCTTGCTCCTTGCTACTTGCTGCTATCCTTGCCAGCTGTCATCAGCTACCGGATACTGGCCCCTTATTTCTTTCCTTATACTACCGGCTACCGGCCCCCGGCTACCGGCTACTATTTTTTTTATTCTCCCAAAATTACCACTTTCTCCTCTGCCCCGTCTTCGGCAAGCATCACATCCACTTTTTCCTTTGCCGAGGTCGGCAGGTTCTTGCCGACATAGTCCGCGCGGATCGGCAGCTCCCGGTGCCCCCGGTCTACGAGGACCGCGAGCTGGATGCGTTTCGGCCTGCCGTAGTCCATGATGCTGTTCAGGGCCGCGCGGATCGTACGTCCCGTAAAAAGGACGTCATCCACGAGCACCATGAGCTTGTCCTGGATATCGAAAGATATATCCGTGGCCTGCGGCACGGGCTGGGACTTGCGCGTGGACAGATCGTCGCGATACATCGTAATGTCCAGGCTCCCGACGGGGACGCTCACTTTTTCAATCTCGAGAATTTTCCCGGCCAGGCGCCTGGCAAGATGCACACCCCCGCGCTGGATGCCCACGAGTACGAGGTCCGCGGCCCCCTTGTTTTTCTCGAGGATTTCATGGGCGATCCGTGTGAGGGCGCGGTCCATCCCGGTTTTATCCAGGATAAGCGCTTTTTCCTTGAAGTTCATGCACGGCTCCTGTGTTCAAACAAAAAAAAACCTTTCTCCCCGATAGAGGGGAAAAAGGTCGTGTTGTGGGCGTGATGGTTCCCGCAGTTCTTCTTTTTCATGCCAAGCCCTTCCTGGCCTCACGGGACCAGACTTAAAGAGAATTTCGGCTGCGAACCTACAATACTCCAAGTGCCCTTAAGCTGTCAAGCTTTTTATGGAGTACAATGCCCTTGTAACCACGGATGAATGCTGTTACAAGCATTTGATGTATCTGTTTTCATCCGGGTGTCCGGCCATGCCGGACCCGTGGTTGCTTGATGCTCCTTGAAATGCAGGATGTCGGTCCGCGGTTTTCTTTGCTTCATTCTTTCTCAAAACACGGAATGCAGACGATTTTCCCGTTTTTCACCCTCCCGCGCGACTCCATCAGTTTTTCATTGCACCGCGCGCAGCGGATCGAGCCGTGAATCCGAGCTTCATGCGGCGGCAGATCCGTGACAGGCTGGATTGTCATGATCTCCTTTTCATCAGCCTTCAGGATGGCTCCTGCTTTTTCCATTTTGTACAGGTCCAGGTCACGGGACACATCCTCGCCTGCTTCCTGCCGCTTTTTCAGCTCAGGAAACCGTTTATCGCCTTCGAACCCGCGGTAGTCCTCGCTGATGCGGACAGCCTTTCCGTTGCCGCGGTTGAAAAACGTGTACACATGCTTGCCGTAATCGCGAAAAATCAGGTTCCCCTTGCCGAAGGTGCAGCCCGTGATAAACTGGACCGCGTCTGCTGCGCACGAATCGTTCTCCACGATGGCGACCAGTTCCTCATCCTGGGGCCGCTCCGCCCCCAGTTCCCGGAGCGCTGCTTTTGCCACACGGTATCCGAGTGCAAGTCCCGGGCAGAGGTGTCCGTGGAACTGTACAGCATCCCTGAGATCATCATTGGGTTGGTCCGACATTGTTGATACCTTCTTTCGAATCGCAGCGCGGTTCGTTCTCGAGTTTCGAGTTGCGCGTGCCATCAGCGGGCAAGCTTGCATAATCAAAAGACTCAGAACACATCTATTTCTTCAGCACAAGCTTCGCGGCAACGATCGCCTTCGCGCGTTTCAGATGCGTTTTTACGGACTCGCTGTCATCGACGGCAAGATGGATCTCCCGCGCGACCTCGTGTTCTCCGGCAATGCCCGCCTTCTGCGCCCATTCCTGAAAACTCTCGACATGGCTGTCGTTGTGCTCGATCCAGTGTTCAAGCATCGCGTGCAGCTTGTTCAGGACTTCGATCTGGTTCCCGTTCTGATGGTCATGATCATGGGTGTGCCCCAGGCCGTGCGTATGGTGCTTGTGCGTATCGTGCATGGTCCCTCCATTCAAATGAACGTGCCCGTAATGTCCGTGGCGGTGCACGTGTGCCGTGTTGCCGTGATAATGTGCATGCTCGTGGATCAGGTTCACCCTGAGCAGGAGTTCATCGTTCGCTATCACGTCGTTATACTTCCCGTCTGCAGCGATGGTATGCTCTTCGGACAGGACGACGGCCCGGTCTGCAATATCCCCGGCAATAGACAGATCATGCGTCGCGGAAATAATCGTTTTGCCGCTCCGGTGAAGCTCACGCAGGACCTCGATGAGCCAGACCTGGGTCCGGGGGTCGAGCCCGTTCGTGGGCTCGTCGAGCAGCAGGACTTCAGGGTCCGTTGCCAGACTGGACGCAATGGCAACCTTTTTCTTCTGGCCGTCCGACAGGGTATACGGAGCACGGTCCTTCAGATCAGCGATCCGGAGCAATTCGAGCTGGCGCTCCACCGAGGCGCGGATGTCCGCGGGGGCAAGTCCGAGCTGGAGCGGACCGAAGGCAATCTCATCCCACACCGTGGATGAAAAGAGCTGCACGTCGGGGTTTGAAAAGACGAAAGCCACGCGCTTCCTGAAATCACGGTTGAAAGCATGGTCGTCCAATGATTTCTCGGACAATGGCCTTCCGAAGGCCTCGATGCCGCCTGACACGGGAAACACCAGCCCGTCGAGCAGCGACAAGAGCGTGGACTTTCCCGTTCCGTTCGCGCCGAGTATCACGGTCCGCTCTCCCGCGTTGAAATCGAGGGAAAGGTCGTTCAGGACCGGCGCATGATTTGCATAGGAATAAACGACATTGCGCAGACGGAAAGCGTTCATCAGCGGAAAAAACCCCTCTCAAGCACAAGCACTATACCACTAAAGGCCAGCACTGTCACCAGCCAGGCGCAGTCGACCGGCCCGGCATGGAACCGCTCCGGCGAACGAAACTCGCCGGAAAATCCGCGGGAAAGCATCGCACGGTAAATGTCCTCGCTCATATCAAGCGATTTCCTGAAGGTAACGCCGATGCGTGAAGCGGTCCAGTTCCGGTCCTGTGCGGCCGGGAGCGCTTCGAGCGTACGGCTCTTGCGTGCGCGGTACATGTCCTGGATCAGCCTGAGAAAAACAAAGATGTACCGTTCCGTCATGCCGAGCGTTATAACAAAGATGCGCGGAACGAAAAGAGCGCGGAGCCCTGAAAATGCGACGTTCCACCGCGTCGTGAGCGTAAACAGTACGGCGAAGGAGACCGAAGCAGCAACACGTGAAACGAATGTGACCGCACCCATAAGGCCCTGCCGTGTTACGCTGATCTCGGCCGGCAGAATATACGGGCCCCATGCATACGACCGCTCCAGGCGGCAGACCACCCAAAGGGTATCGCCCGGGGTCACGATATTCAGCACTGCGGGCAGAACGACTGCAGCTGAAAAAAGCGGCACGAAAAGCCAGACCCGCTTCTGGAATAACCCGAGGGGTACCCGCGAAAGCAGCGCAAGCAGAAGGCCGGCCGCATAAACGATCCAGAGGCTGTACGCTTCATGAAGAAAACTGATCAGGATGATAATCGCCAGGAAACCGATGAGCTTAAGCCTGACATCGATTTTCTGCATCAGCCCCGGCTTCGAAGCGTATGCTTCCGAGAACAGTGCCTGCTCAGCCACCCGGGCGATGGCCTGAAGTGATTTATCCAGAAAGCTCGTGCGTGACATGACGGATGGAGTTCCCTCCTATTTTCGTCCGCTCTTCTTTGCGAGGATACGCGCAATCACATACATGATTCCCGCTGTTGCTGCAACGCCGATCAGTCCTGCGAGGAAGTAGCCGGCACTTTCACGGCCGAGTCCTCTCCCCTGGCCGGGAATTGCATAATCCGGGAGAGGCGCTTTCCAAAAGTCGGCGAGTCGCTTCATGCCCTGAGGCACAAACCCGCTCAGCTTTTCGATCTCGCCGAGTCCCCACTCCCCCCAGGCGCCGCCCGCGCCGAACAAGGCAGGCAGGATCAGCCCGAGCGGCGACAGGAGAATTAATATGCCGATGCCGATCCACAGCTTTTTCGTTGAAGACATAGGACCTTAAAAAATGGTAACCGGGGACGAACACGGCAATAAACGCAAAACCATGCCGTCGTTCGAAGCATTATTTTCAACACGATGAATGCGGAGGAGGACGCCCGTTTTCGTCCATGTCGTACGGCATTCCCCCGTGATTCCGTTTTCATTCTGAACCTCGGTTCAGCGCAGCATTGCTGGATCGTTCTTCTGGAAATACTTCACGACAAGAGCGGTGACCACTGCTTCAACAAAACCGAACAGCAGCATGTGTTCGAACGCCATGGCCGGCACGGCGATCTTGAGGGGAAACGGTGCATAGAGCGGCCTGCCGTCGGCTGCTTTTTCGAGCAGCGGCTGCAGACCGAACTCCACGGCTGCAGCGAGTGCCGAGGCATTCAGGCTGAGGTAGGCTGCAACAGCGCCTGCAATCACGCGTCTTCTGCCGTCTGACGCAGAACGTCCGGCGATGAGCCGATAGACACCGTACCCGGTGAAAACCCCGATGATGCCCATATTGAAGCAGTTCGCACCGATCGCCGTGACCCCGCCGTCTCCGAACAGCAGTGCCTGGATGATAAGGGCCACGGACACGGCAATCAGCGCTGCCCAGGGTCCGAGCAGGATTGCAATCAGGGTGGCGCCGGTGGCATGCCCCGTTGTTCCGCCGATAACCGGGATATTGAACATCATGATCACAAAGCTGAACGCGGCGCCGAGCGCGAGATACGGGGCTTCCTTCGCCTTGAGGCTTTTGTTCATCTTCCTCGCAGCCATTGCCCAGAAAGGAATCGTGACAGCGAACATCGTTCCGTATGTCTTCGGCCCCAGGTATCCGTCAGGGATGTGCATGCATGGCCTCCACGGGATGGTGCGCGTCAGAATCTGAACGTCGTACCCGCGAGCACGGCATAATCGGTTTCGCTCCGCGTCAAGGCACCCTTCAGCCCGAAATCCAGGTCAAAGTTCTCATTGACGGAGTAAATGACGCCTGCCAGCGCGAACGCCGGATCGTTGTCCGATGTCTTCTCCCTGCTCCGTTCCGCGCCGATATTGCCCACAAATTTAAGGTCCTTCACGATCTCATAGGTCGCGGCGAGCGACACATGCCAGAGGTTTTCTTCCTCGTCGAATTTGCTCTCGTTTCTGATATAGCCGAGATTGGCATGAAATGCCCAGGGCGCTGTTTCCAGGGACCCGATCAGGAACAGGTGATACCCGGTTTTCCCGGTTCCCAAACCTTTGTTCTCATCACCCGTGGGCAAGGACAAGCCGGGTTTCAAGGCGATGCTGAGCCTGTCCTTATCATAGAACCGCCACTTGATTTCAATCAGGGAATCGGAGATCCCCTTTTCGTCGGCGAGCGTAACGCCGCCCGCCTGAATTTTGTTCCACGCATAGGGCAGCCCAAGGATTACGTCGATGTTATCGATGATACCATAGGACAGCGTCGTTGCCGCCTGTCCGCCAGTGGTCTTAACACCCCCCTCCTGGTCATGGTCGTACTCGCCGTTCACTTCGAGCTGAAATTTTCCCTTGCCCTGGGTTCCCGTGTCGTCAGTTATGAGCGGATGGGCGGCCCAGACCGATGGCGACATAAAAAATAATGCACCGGAAAGCACTGCGAGTTGGAATCGAATGCTGCGCATGCGATTTTTCTCCCGGGAGTAACCGATCAGAATATTCCGCTTCGTAACAGCAGGAATTGCACGGATGATGCTATATTATTGTTCCGCAACCATATGTGCTACGATTTTTATTTTTGTAGCACATCGAGGGGCCGGTTGTCAAGCGCTTTTTATCGGAGGGCAAACAAGGTATGCTGATCCAGGGTTATGACAGAGCATGCTGGTTGGTGCCCGGCAGAGGTCAGAACTTCCACGCCGTTCCGAGAAGGAGGGTGTTGTCTTCTGCATCCTTGTTCAGACCTACGCGGCCTGCCAGGTCGATATACCAGGACTTGAAGAGATCGTATCGAAGCCCTGCCATGGCCGTAAACGGCTTTGCCGTACGCCCCGTCTCCTTGGTGCGATGCATATCGCCGGCAACTTCCATGAGCAGCCGCAGGCGCGGAGTGAATTTACGCTCCGCAGCCAGGCCGTAGGTGACGGCATAATCAGTGTTGAAATGCTTGTTTTTCATGTCGCTCACAAATGATTCATAACCAACGCTGGCGTGCAGGCAGTTGCTACCGCGGCATTCCTGCTGGTCGATGAGCTTTAACCCGACGACGAACCTGTCCGTACCCAGTCCTTTTTCCTTGTTGCCCGTCGGCACGGTCGTGTATAATTCGTATGCGAATGATTGGTGCACTTCGTTCTGGTAGGTCCGCTGCTTGAGCCCCAGCTGGATATCGCCGTATCCTCGCGTGACATGGCCGGGGACCATACCCGGGTCCATGGTATAATACGGCACATCAAGTGAAACGTCTGCGCTTTCGCTGACGCCCCACCGTATGACCGAACTGAGTTTCGATATCTTGTCCTCGTCTTTTTTCGTCTTGTCGCTGTTCAGCTCAAGCTTGAAATTTCCGGTCCCCTGGATGTCGGTGTCCTCGACCAGAAACGGATGGGCAGCCCAAACCGACACAGGCGCCGACAGGACGATGCAGATAATGAAAACTGAAATCGCAATGCGCACGTTGTTCTCCCTTGCAAAAGATCAAAACCGACCGATTGTGAAGTTTCTTTAGCCTTGCTGCTTGACCCTTGCCCCCGGGGCCCTTTTTTATACCAGCTCTTTTCCCGTTGTCGTTGTCGTCAGCTTGCCGTGCTTGACCCCGCGGGTGCCGATGAGCCGGTCGGCAATTGTCCTGATTTCCCGGCTCTTCCCCTTCACGACCAGCACCTCCAGACAGTTGTGCGCATCGAGATGCACGTGGAGCGCCGAGATGATCTGATGAAAGGACTGATGCTGCAGGTCCGTGAGCGCGTGATCGAGCTCGCGTGTATGATGATTGTACACAAGCGTGATCGTTCCCACGGTCTCGCGGTCCTCGGCTTCCCACTCCTGCTCCACGAGATCGTCACGGATCATGTCGCGTATCGCTTCGGAGCGCGTAGTATACCCTTTCTTCGCTATGAGTGCATCAAATTTCTTGATCAGCTGGCTGTCGATGGATACACCGAAACGTGTGAGCGACGACATAGTGACCTCCGTGTCACGAACAGCAAAATGAGTAACACAAGAGCGTCGCCTTTGTCAAGAGCAATTTCCTCTGTTGTTCCGTTCGCATAGCCGTATATCTTGTGCTTGACAAACCAGCATGCCTTTGCTACTTTTGACATAAGCTATTGATTCATCCGTATATGCGCCCAATTCCTATTTTGAAGGAGTTGCCAATGAAATACCTGTCGCGGTTTCTGTTGCTTCTGACTGTCACTGTACTATTTATGCTGCCGTATCGCGCTTTCGCCTTTTTCGGCGCGGAAGTCGCGGTGGGCGAATGGTGGCAGTCACCATCGGGTACCATCGCCTATAAACCGGTGACTTCGATTGACGATATTGATTTGAAAAATGACCTCAAATACGACACGAAAGCCCGGCCGTATTTCCGCGCCAAAGTCGAGCTTCCGGTCGTGCTGCCTAACGTCTATCTCCAGTACACGCCAATGTCCTTTGAAGGAACGGGTTCCAAGGATGTCAACTTCCATTACGGCGGTACGACGTTCCAGGCCAACGTCCCTACCCAGTCGAAAGTCAAGCTCGACCATACGGACCTGGCGCTCTACTATCCCATTCCCCTTTTGAAAACAGCGACGCTCGGCAAGCTCAACGCCGAACTGGGGTTGAATGTCCGCCAGATCAAGTTTGAAGGCTCCATCAGTCAGAGCACCGCAGGTTTGTCCGCGTCGAAGGATCTCACCATATACGTTCCGATGATCTATGCCGGCGTACAGATAAAACCGGTATCCCTGTTCAGCCTCGAAGCGGAGATCCGGGGCATCGCCTACGGAAGCAATCACTATTATGATTATCTCGGCAGGTTGAAAGTGAACCCGATTCCCGTGGTTTTCATCGCAGGAGGCTATCGCGCGGAAGACCTCAAGATCGACGCGAGCGACGTGAAGGCAGGCATTAAATTCTCAGGGCCCTTCATCGAAGCGGGTGTAAGCTTCTGACGCCGTCAGCAAGCCCATCCCACCCCCGGCCTCGCCGGGGTTTTTTATTTTGACTGCCATCGTTCCTGTGCATTTTGACGTCCGGTTTTCCAGTTTTTCAATTGCGGGAGAAGACCGCGTCGTGGTATATTCCCCGACCATGGAAATCAAGAGAGACACACCCGTCCTGAGAGTCAACGGCGACCTTGTCGAAGGCGTGATCGATGAAGTGGCCTCGGAACTGCCGATCAGGATTGTCCTCAACAATGAAGCGCTGGTCACCCTATTGTGCACGCCGTCGGAACTGGAAGAGATGACCATCGGGTTTCTCCTGTCCGAAGGACTGCTTCGCGACAAGTCGTCCATTAAAAAGCTTGAGATCGACGAACGGGAGACAACGGTCCGCGTCGAACTCGCCGATCTTCCCGAAGATATCAACAAACTCTTCGAGCGCAGGACCATCTCATCCGGTTGCGGCAAAGGCGTCACGTTCACGCAGTACCGGATGTACGAGGACCGACGAATCGAGGTGCAGGGCCGGCTCATGGGTCTTGAGGACGTCAAGCGGCTGCTCAAGACATTCCGCAATATATCCTCGCTCTATCTTGAAACAGGCGGGGTGCACAGTGCTGCACTTTCCGACGGGAAGGAGATCCTGTTCTTCTCCGAGGACATCGGACGGCACAATGCGGTGGACAAGCTGATTGGCAAGGCCTTTCTCAAATCTGTCCCCGTGGAGAACAAAATCCTGCTGACGAGCGGCAGGGTGACATCCGAAATCATGACCAAGGCGGGCCGGAACCGCTTCCCGATCCTGATCAGCCGTGCAGCACCTTCGTGCATGGCGGTCAATTACGCCGAGGACATGGGCATCACACTCATCGGATTTGCACGCGGAGAACGCATGAATATTTACACCTGGCCGAACAGGATCAAGCTCGACTGACCGCCGTCTCCTGAGGAGTTTCCGCATGCATGCCCGCGGCGGCGGTGAAAATAACGCACCCGTTTTTTACCGGCATCCGTTGAAATAACGGCTTTTTTTGTTATCTTTTTGCTGAGCATACCGATTCCGAGGAGGCATATGAACATCCTGCACGACTTTACCGCCGAACCGATGATCGCTTACTTTTCCATGGAGATCGGCATCAAGAACGACATCCCCACCTACAGCGGCGGCCTCGGCATCCTCGCTGGCGACACGATCAAAGCCGCAGCGGACCTCAATCTGCCGCTCGTGGGCGTGACGCTCATGTGCCGCAAAGGCTATTTCACCCAGGAGCTCGACGCCTTCGGATGGCAGCAGGAAAAACCGACGATTTGGGACCCGGCCGACCAGATGACGCTGCTCCCCGAAAAAGCGAAAGTCCAGATTGAAGGCCGCGACGTCTTCATCCAGGCATGGGTTTATATGGTGGCGAGTCCCACGGGAGGGAAAGTGCCCATCCTTTTCCTCGATACGGATCTTGCGGAAAACGCCGCCCAGGACCGCGGCATCACGGACTCGTTGTACGGCGGAGACAGCGCCTACCGCATCAAGCAGGAGGTCGTGCTCGGCATGGGCGGCGTGCGCATGCTCCAGAACCTCGACTTCCATATCAAGAAGTACCATATGAATGAAGGCCACGCCTCGTTTCTCGCCCTCGAGCTGCTGCTCCGTTTCAAGCGCGATATCGAGAGCGTGTGGGACGAACGGTCCATCTGGGACGTTGCGCGCGTGCGCGATCTCTGCGTATTCACGACCCATACGCCCGTGGAGGCAGGGCACGACAAATTCGCCTATGCGCTCGTGTCCCAGGTGCTCGGCGACATCATATCGCTCGACGTGCTGAAGGACCTTGCCGGCAAAGACAAGCTGAACATGACGCTCCTGGCGCTGAACCTGAGCAAATATGTGAACGGCGTGGCGAAAAAACACGGCGAGGTTTCGAAGCACATGTTCCCCGGCTATCACATCCATGCCATCACGAACGGCGTGCACACGTTCACCTGGACCTGCGCAGACATGGCGAGGCTGTTCGACAAATATATCCCCGGCTGGGCGCACGAGCCCGAGCTCTTCGTCCGCGTCGGCATCATCCCGGAACTCGAGCTGTGGGAAGCGCACCGCGAAGCGAAGCGGAAACTGCTGACCTTTGTAGGTGAATCGACGGGGGTGGTCATGGATGCGAATGTGCTGACCATCGGCTTCGCGCGCCGCGCGACTGCCTATAAACGGCCCCATCTCCTGTTTCACAACATCGACCGGCTGCTCGAAATCAACGCGAAAGGCCGCCTGCAGATCATCTACGCGGGCAAGGCCCATCCCCACGACGACAACGGCAAGCGCCTGATTCAGGGCATCCATGAATACCGCGACAAACTGCGGGGGAAAATCGCCATCGCCTTCCTGCCCGGCTACGACATGGACCTCGCGCTCAGGCTCGTATCCGGCGTTGACATCTGGCTCAATACGCCGCTCCGTCCCCTGGAGGCCTCGGGAACAAGCGGCATGAAGGCGTCGCACAACGGCGTCGTAAACTTCAGCGTACTCGACGGATGGTGGATTGAGGGGCACATTGAAGGCATCACGGGCTGGTCCATCGGCGCGATGCCCACGGAAACATCGCAGCCCGGGCAATCGGATGCGGAAGACGCCGACGACCTCTATCGCAAACTCGAAACGCTCATCATCCCCCGCTACTACGACCCCAATAAAAGCCCCTGGAGCCGCATGATGAAGAACGCCATCAGCAAGAACGCTTATTACTTCAAC
>DATHDE010000095.1:0-2343 GCA_035490495.1 Nitrospirota bacterium | reverse complement strand
CCTGCTCGGACTACCACATCTTCCTCAAGATGAACCTGTCGAGGAAGGACGCGCTCAAGGCATACCTCGACATCGTGGCCACTGCCCTGGAGCAGGGTATCGTCCCCCGCTGCCATCTGGAGGACATCACGCGCGCGGACTTCTACGGTTTCGTGATTCCTTTTGCCCAGGAGCTGATGAAGCTGTCGGAAGAAGCGAAAATCCCGATCAAGATCCGGGCGTGCGACACGATGGGATACGGATTTCCGTTTCCGGGCACGTCGCTCCCGCGCGGGGTGCCCGAGATCTTCTATGCTCTGATCCACGACGGCGGCGTGCCCTCAGAACAGCTCGAATGGCACGGGCACAACGACTTCCACAAGGTGCTCGTGAACGGCGTCGCCGCCTGGATGTACGGGTGCTCGTCCGTGAACGGCGCGCTCCTGGGTTTCGGCGAGCGCACCGGCAATACCCCCGTCGAAGCGCTTCTGATCGACTACATCAGCCTGACGGGCGACGATGAGGGCATCGACACCTCGGCGATCACGGAGATGGCCGAGTACTTCCAACGGGAGCTCGGCTTTGCCATTCCGCACAACTACCCCTTCGTGGGCAACGAGTTCAACTCCACGAGCGCGGGCATTCATGCGGACGGCATGATGAAGAACGAGGAGATCTACAATATTTTCGATACCACGCGGATCCTGAACCGCCCCATGGGCGTGATTATCACGGACAAGTCGGGCGTGGCAGGCATCGCGCAATGGGCCAACGGAAGCCTGCGGCCCGACGCGGACCGCAAGATCGACAAACGCCATCCGGGCATTGTGAAGATGCACAAGTGGGTCATGGAACAGTATGAACAGGGCCGCACCACGAGCATTTCGAACGAGGAACTCCTGGACAAGGCCAAGAAGTACCTGCCCGAGTACTTCGTGTCCGATCTCGACATCCTGAAGAAGAAAGCGGCCGAGGTCGCGCGCCACATTGTCGAGAAATTCGTTGACCGTGCTGAGATCAAATCCATGGATCCGGCAAAGCAGGAGCCGGTCATGGAGAAACTTCAGCGCGAGGACCCCTACATCCAGTTCGCCTATGTGGTGAACGCGGAAGGCAAAAAGATCACGAAGAACATCACCGATATCGCGGACAAGGCAAAGTACGAGACCGCGGGTCTGGGCGACAATTTTTCGGACCGGCCGTGGTTCATCAACCCCATGAAAGACGGCAAAAGCTTCGTCTCGGACTTCTATACATCGAAGATCACCGGCGCGCTCTGCATCACTGTTTCCGCACCCATCGCCAATGAGTCGGGCGAGGTTGTCGGCGTGTTCGGCGTGGACATCAGGTTCGAGGATCTCGTGAGGGCGGAATAGAAGGCGGAGATCGAACTACCGCCCGACGATGTCGTTTCATTCACAAGAAGGCAACGAGCGGGGGTTTCCCCCCGTTGCGGAGTCTCCAGTCGCTTCCCTTGTCGCGGCACATGAGAAGTAGTCCGGACAAGAGCAAACAAGGGCTCCCCGGGCCGCCAGGGATGTTTCCGCTGGCGGTTTTTTGCTCTTGAGGAGGTACGGAACATGCTCGGCAAAATAACCGAGCGCCTTTTCGTTGCAGTGCTGCTCTCGATGATGGCTGCAGGTTGTACAGGGGGCGGCGTTTCGCTTACGGAAATACGACTCGAATCCATCGCTATCCAGCCTGCAGACCCGTCAGTTGCAGTAAATATCAACAAACAATTCACCGCAACAGGAAGCTATTCGGACGCATCGACGCAGAACCTGACCGCCATGGTCACGTGGAGTTCATCGAACACGGGCGTGGCCACGATCAGCAACAGCGCCACCTCCAGAGGCCTGGCAACGGCAGTGTCCGCAGGCACTACGACGATCACTGCTGCTGCGGGAAGTCTATCGGCATCCACCGTCCTCACCGTGACCAGCGCGTTTTCGCATCCCACGGTCGGCGCGATCCGGTGGGACGGATGGCTCGGGGAAGGGGATTCCGTGGGCAAACAGCTCGACAAGGACCTGAGCCCGAACCACTGGCACTACCGGGTCCCGTTCTATGCAACCGAGGTGAGCGCGAACCAGGTCATCATCAACGCATCGACGCAGGACATCATCGATCAGGAAATCGCCTATGCCAAGAACGCAGGCATAAACTACTTCGCCTATGTATTGTATCCCAACAGCAGTCTCGAGACAGCCTTGAACCTTCATTTGAGCAGCACGCATAAAAACGATGTGAATTACTGCTTCATCTTCGATGAAAACTTCCTGGGTGCAATGACGACATCCAATGTCAACTGGGTCATTGCCAGGTTCAAGGACGCCAATTACCAGAAGGTCATGTCGGGCAGGC
>DATHDE010000094.1:0-4109 GCA_035490495.1 Nitrospirota bacterium | reverse complement strand
AACCGGCCTTCAGCCCTTTGCCCGACCATGCCTTGAGGTAATCATCCCTGCCGAGCTTGGACACACCCGTGATCGGCGAAACCTCCGTGTTGCCGAGCAGGATATAGTAGGGCATGCTGAGGTGGGCAGTCGTCCACTTCTGGAACACCTCGAGCGACTCCTTGTCGTTCGGCCCGTAATGAATCTGGTCCCCGCCGAACACGACAAAGTTGAGCTTCGGAAGCCGCACCAGCTGGCGGAGCGCATCGATGAAGAGTGGAACGCTTTTCTCCCGGTATTGCCAGGAGTTCTCGCCCTTGACGTCAAGATGCAGGTCCGTGAGGTGGGCGAAACTGAACTTGGGCACTTCGACCGCCTCGGCAAAAGGAAGGAATACATCCCCGGCGGCAAGCGTTACGCCCGCCGCTGCAACCGCCTTCAGGAAAGCACGTCTGTCCATGGGCACCTCGGATTGTTGTAAGTTAACGCCGTGTTCATCAAAGTAAAATTGACACAATCCCGTTAGGTTGTCAAGGGTAAAAAGAGCGGGAACCTGCAGCGAATTGTTGAAATTCGGCTCAGCCTGTGCTATCGTAGTGGCGCATGAAGGAACTGCTCAGACAACTGCCGTCGGTCGATGAAATCCTGAAGCACGAACGGACGCGGGGATGGCTTGAAACGCGTCCGCGCACCATTGTGCTCGAAGCGGTCAGAACAGCGCTCGAACACAGGAGACAGCTGATCCTGCGCGAGCGTCCTGCGAACGGGGCCGACGCCCAGCCGCTTCTGCAGGAACTGCTCGACGACGCCGAGCGCATCCTCGGTGATCTTTCGCGGCCGAGCCTCCGGCCGGTCATCAATGCCACGGGCGTCATTGTCCACACGAACCTCGGCCGCTCCCTTCTTTCGCCCCGGGCCATCGAACGCATGGTCGAAGTGAGCGGGAGGTATTCAAACCTGGAGTATGACATCGCTGCGGGCGAACGCGGCAAACGCTTTGTCCACGTCGAAAACACGCTCCTGCGGCTCACGGGCGTCGAAGCCGCCACCGTAGTGAACAACAATGCCGCAGCCGTGCTGCTGTGCCTCAACACGCTGGCGCGGGGCAAGGAAGTCGTCGTATCGCGCGGGGAACTGGTCGAGATCGGCGGCTCCTTCCGTGTGCCCGATGTCATGGAGCGGAGCGGCGCCGTCCTGCGCGAAGTCGGCACCACGAACAAGACGCACCTCAAGGATTATGAGAAAGCGATCAACGAAAACACCGGCCTGCTCCTCAAGGTGCATACCAGCAATTACCGGATCGTCGGCTTCACCAAGGAAGTCGATGCCGCGGAACTGACCAGGCTCGGGAAGCGGTACGCCATTCCGGTCATGTGGGACCTCGGCAGCGGAAGTTTCATCAATCTTGCCGCCTTCGGAGCGGGAAGCGAACCCACGGTTCAGCAGGCCGTGGACTCGGGCGTCGACGTGCTCACGTTCAGCGGCGACAAGCTCCTGGGCGGGCCCCAGGCAGGCCTGATCCTCGGCAGAAAGGCGTATCTCGATCCGATCCGGTCCAATCCCCTCGCGCGGGCGCTGCGCATCGACAAGCTGACGCTCGCCGCCCTCGACGCCACGCTCTCTGCATATTTCGACCCCGAAAAAGCGCTGCGCGAGATTCCCACGCTCTGGATGCTGACCCAGCCGTTCAGTGAGATCGAACGCAAGGCGGGTCTCCTGGCCGCGGGGCTGAGGGATGTCAATGACGGCGGGCTGACCGTCGACATACAGGACGACGTATCGCAGAGCGGCGGCGGCGCGCTTCCCACGGGCCGTTTCCCGACCCGGACCGTCTGCATCAGCCACGAACGACTGAGCGCCAACGCGATCGAATCGAGGCTCCGGCTCGGCGATCCGCCGATCATCGCGCGCATCCGGGACGGCCTGGTCGTCTTCGATCCGCGCACGCTGAACGACGGGGAAATCGCCGCGATTGTCAACGCGGTACGGTCCCTGGTGCGGGAAAAATGATAAGCCGTCATCGGCATGAAACAGCCCGTTCTTTCACTTCCTGTTTTCGGATCCATACTAGTTAACTTCACATGAACTACATCATACTCGGCACGGCGGGACACATCGATCACGGCAAATCGAGCCTTGTCAAGGTGCTCACGGGCACGGACCCGGACCGCTTGAAAGAGGAAAAGGAGCGCGGCATCACGCTTGACCTCGGTTTTGCGTCCCTTGACCTGCCGAACGGAAACCGTCTCGGCATCGTGGACGTGCCGGGCCATGAAGGCCTCATCAAGAACATGCTTGCGGGCGTGGGCGGCATCGACCTCGTCATGCTCGTGATCGCGGCCGACGAAGGCATCATGCCCCAGACGCGTGAGCACCTTGCCATCTGCGACCTGCTGCATGTCAAGACGGGTCTCATCGCCCTTACCAAAACGGACCTCGTCGAGAATGACTGGCTCGGCCTGGTGAAGGACGAGGTCCGGGAATTCGTCGCCGGGACCTTTCTCGAAAAAGCGGCGATTGTCCCCGTCTCAGCGAAGACGGGCGAAAACCTTGCCGCGCTCGTGGCGGAGCTCTCGAAACTTTCGGCGGAAGTCGCGCCCAAATCATCCAAAGGCATCCTCCGCCTGCCCATCGACCGCGTTTTCACCATGAAAGGCTTCGGCACCGTCGTAACCGGCACGCTGCTCTCCGGCTCGATCAGCACGGATCAGGAAGTGGACATCCTGCCCCGGGGCATCAAATCGCGGATCCGGGGCATCCAGTCGCATAATAAGGCTGTCCAGCGCTCCGTGGCAGGCCAGCGTACGGCCGTTAATCTGCAGGGTGTTGAGAAAGACCAGCTTTCCCGCGGCGATGTCATCGTGAATCCGGGTTTTATTACGCCCGTCAAAACGCTCGACGCTTCCCTCGATCTGCTCAAGCAATCCCCCCGCTCGCTCAAGACGGGCGCCCGCGTCCGTTTCTACAACACGACGCAGGAAGCCGTCGGCAGGATCACGCTCCTCGGTACGCAGGAGCTGCTGCCCGGCGAGAAGGCCTATGTGCAGCTGCGTCTTGAGCAGCCCGTCGTCGTCCAGAACGGCGACCGCTACATCCTTCGTTTTTATTCGCCCATGGAAACTCTTGGCGGCGGCATGGTGCTGGCCATGCGCACGCGCAGGCACAAGGCAGCGACCATGGACGAGTCTCTGAAGAGGCTCAAGACCCTCGAACAGGGCGAGATGCCGGACAAGCTCGGCCTGTTCATCGCAGGCCGGGGTCTCGCGGGGTTGGAGGAAGCGGAAGCGATCGGAGCGCTCGTCGGCGACAAACAGGATATCACCGCCGCGCTGTCCCAGCTGACGCAGAACAAAACCGCCCTCCGCATGGACGCACTGTATGTCCACGCTTCGCATGTTGCCGCGCTCGAGCAGAAGATCATTGGCCTCATTAAACGGTTCCATCACGAAAATCCCCTGAAACCCGGCCTGGACAAGGAGGAGATCCGGGGCATGATCAGAATGAGGCTCGCGCCGAAGGTCCTGAATCTCGTGCTCGACGGCCTTCTGAAGAAGAAGCTGGTGGAAGCGGAAGGCGCCAAGCTCCGGATGCCCGGCTTCAGACCAGCCGGCGGAAAGGTGAACGATGAGGTCAAGACCCGGATCGTGGACGCGATCAGGAAAGGCGGCACCCAGCCGCCGCTCCGGGAGGAACTCCCCGCCCTCTTCAGTATAACGGACAAGGACGCCAGGGATCTCATGAAACTGCTGAGCGACGAAGGCCGGACTGTCCGGATCAATGATTCTCTCCACCTCGACCGGGAGGTGGTGGAAAAGCTCCGCGCCGAGCTCAAGCAATTCCTCGATGCCAAGAAGGAAATCACCATGGCGGAGTTCCGCGACCTTGCAAAAACCTCTCGCAAATTCGCCGTCCCCATCATGGAGTATTTCGACTCCCAGAAACTGACTCAACGCGTGGGCGACAAGCGGGTCCTGCGCGGCTAAGCGACTCCGCCATTACCTGCCCCTCAGCAGACGCCTCGCCTCATGTTCGCATGTGAATATCCCTTGACATTTTCCGCATAAGGATTCATAGTGTACGCAAATAGGAGAAGAACGCTTTACCATCATGAGACTAAAGCTGTACCTGTA
>DATHDE010000093.1:0-8471 GCA_035490495.1 Nitrospirota bacterium | reverse complement strand
CAGGATTGAAGCTAGAGGTGTTGACAATCTGCCTCAGCGGGGCCCGTACATTATCGCACCCAACCACCTGAGCTTCGCCGATGCTCCTTCCGTGGCTGCGTGCCTGCCCTGGCGCATTGCCGATCAGTCCTTCTTCCTGGGTTCCACGGATTATTTCGGCGGACCGATTACTTCCAGAATTGCCGGGTTCATTAATGTGATCCCGGTAAATATGGACGCAAAGCTTTACAGCGCAATGCAGCTGTCAGCCATGGTCTTGCGCCACGGCAAGGTGCTGCTCGTGTTCCCGGAAGGCAGCCGGTCGCGGGACGGATTGATCAAGGAGTTCAAAAAAGGGGTCGCTATCGTCGCAAAAGAAATGAATGTCCCCATCGTACCAGCAGCGATCCAGGGAACCTTTGAGATGCTGCCGCCGGGGCGCGCCATGATCAGACCGGTCAAAATCACCGTCACGTTCGGCAAACCACTGGAGCCCGCTGGCAAGGATTATAACGAGTTGACGCGGGCGTTGTATGATAAAGTCAGCGGACTGCTGGAGAAGCGCGGCTGATTGAAGCAGAAAGAGAATGTAACGATGGAAAAGGGGATAGGTATCTGGCAGTGTCGAAAGGAGCGAGCGTCAGATGATTCATCTGATGCATTTTTCGAAATGAGCATACCACTTCAATCCTATTTATCAGAGCAGAATGTCTTTTCCCCGCGGCAGGGAAAATTGACCGTAACGTTCCGGACTGCGGGCGCGAGCCTTTCGGGCCAGGCAGTGACCGACTCGGTCTCCGGGAAAAGGAACGCTCGGGGAGGCAAGAGAATGCCCAGTTGTCAACGGTTGTTAATTGCAGGTATTATGCTTTTCCTCGCATCCTGCGCGGGGACATCCGGGCCGCCAGCCGGGGAGCTTCAGCGGCCCAGGATTGCGCTTGTTCTCGGGGGCGGTGCCGCGCGCGGGTTTGCGCATGTCGGGGTCATTCGCGCGCTCGAGCAGGAGAAGATCCCGATCGATATGGTGGTGGGTACGAGCGTGGGGAGCCTTATCGGAGCGCTCTATGCATCCGATCTCAACAGCTTTGAACTCGAGTGGACTGCGTTCTCGCTGGAAAAGGACGATCTCTTCGATTACGGCGTTTTTTCCGCTCTCAAGGGGATGGGGCCTGCCAAGGGCGACAAACTTGAAGAGTTTGTAAAGAAAAAAGTGCCTGTTGAAAACATCGAGCAGCTCAAAATGCCTTTTGCGGCCGTGGCCACTGATTTGAACCGGGGCCAGGCCGTCGTACTCGATAAAGGGTCAGTTGCGAAAGCAGTCAGAGCAAGCAGTGCTATTCCCGGCGTTTTCAGTCCTGTGGATTACCAGGGAAAGATGCTCGTGGACGGCGGCGTTATGGATAACATTCCGGTGTCCGTGGCAAAGAAGAAAGGTGCCGATATTGTAATCGCCGTGGATATCAGCGAGAATGTGACCAACTTTAATATTACGAACATCATAGATGTGATGATCCAGTCGCTCACCATTATCACGAATGAGAACGCGAAATACCGGGCTCGGGAGGCTGATGTACTGATCAAACCAGCAGTCGGGGACGTGGCTATGCTCGATTTCACCCAGAAAAAACGCTGTATGCAGGCCGGCATCGAGGCAGCGCAGCGGGCTATGCCCGACATTAAATCCAGAATTGAACAGTGGGGAAGAAAAAGGCTGGTCCGGCAGCAGCCGTAGACCGCGGGACAGCCCTGCCGGAGACGTGCAGTGCTCTGCAAGCAGGATCTCGGGTACAAGCGGGTACAAGGGTGAAGTTACTATTCCTGCTGTTGGAAAACAATCGGCGCGGTCGGATTCACCCACACGCTCCCTCCGGATGCACCTGCGACTGATCTTCCAGGAGGGACGACGAGCCCAGGGATGTAGACGGGAAAGGAAGAAGGATGTTGAATAAGGTTAAAATTATTCTGGAGATGATCAAGTTCGAACACACCATTTTCGCGCTGCCTTTTGCGTTTACCGCGGCGCTGCTCGCTGCACATGGCATGCCGCCGTGGCGCACGGTTCTCTGGATCATCGTCGCCATGGTGGGTGCACGTTCCGCGGCAATGGGCTTTAACCGCTGGGCGGACAGAAAGATCGACGCAGAGAACCCGCGGACGAAAAACCGGGCGCTTCCGCTCGGACTGGTGTCGCCCGCCCACGTGCTCCTGTTCACCTTCGCATCATCCGTCGTCCTGGTCGCTGCGGCATACATGCTGAATCCGTTATCGTTCGCCCTTTCACCCGTGGCACTTGCAATCGTATTTGTGTACTCGTTTACCAAGCGGTTCACGTTCCTGTCGCACGTTGTACTCGGTATAGCCATCGCGGGTGCGCCCCTGGGTGCCTGGATTGCCGTACGCGGGACGATCGAAGCTCCGGCCGTTGTCCTCGCTCTTGCTGTCGTTTTCTGGCTCACGGGGTTCGACACGCTCTACGCTCTGCAGGACAGGGAATTCGACACAAAGGCAGGATTGCATTCCATCCCTCAACGCTTCGGTGTTCAACGATCCCTGTGGATAGCGAGGGCGTCCCATGCGATCACGATGGCCGCTCTTTTCTGGCTTGCAGCGCTGTTGCACCTCGGCTGGCCCTATCTGGCCGGCGTCTGCATCTCCCTCGGGCTTATTATCTATGAACACAGCCTGGTTAAGGAAAATGATCAGTCCAAGCTCGACTTCGCATTCTTCAACATGAACGGCTATATCAGCATGACCATTTTTATTTTTACCTTATTGAATTTCAGCCTTTAAATCGTGGTGGCGGAAGCAGGAAGCCCTTCCGTATTCCAGGCAGCGGTCCGCAAAACGTTCTTGACAAGGAAAGCCTTTCTCTTTATAGTACTTGCTCGTGCCGAAGTGGTGGAACTGGTAGACGCGCTGCGTTCAGGGCGCAGTGGGAGCAATCCCGTGGGGGTTCGAGTCCCCCCTTCGGCACCATGTATCATATCGGAACAGAGCAATGCATCCTTCAGCATCGGATTAATCGCAGCGTCCTCTCTTAAATTTCCGTTCCTCTTCTGTTGCAATTCCTTATCCGGCTGCTCTATTGTATTTATCAAACGGTACGCGAATAATAACGGAAAAACGACGTAAATTGCCGCTCAATCGATGCGTTTTCCTACAATATCCTTGACAATACAAACGCCTGAAGCTATTATAATCAGGCTCAAATTCTAATTTCCTTTCTACAATGATAAGGAGGTATTCTCATGAAACAGTTCATACTGCCGTTGTCTGCCTTATTGTTGTTCTCCGGCTGCGTGATGCAGTCAACGTATGATCATAAAGCCAAAGAAGCAGCAGACTTGTCGGCGAAAACGGATCAATTGCAGGGGCAGGTGCAGGCACTCTCGGGTGATGTAGAGGGACTTAAAAAGGAACGTGAGTCCCTCAAACAGGATGTAGCTGCGCTCCAGATGGAGAAAGAAGCAGTGCAGAAGGAAAAACAGACCCTCAGCTCACGGGTTTCGGAGCTTTCAAAAAAGGCTGAGAAGGCGGAACAGCTGGAGAAGGCGACCCAGACCTATGAGGATCTGACGAAGAAACTTGAGAAAGAGATCCAGCAGGGGCAGATCCAGATCACGGAGATGAAAAACCGTCTGACCATGACCATGGTAGACAAGATTATCTTCCCCTCGGGAAGTGCGACCATCAGCAAGGAAGGCAAAAAGGTACTCGACAAGGTCGTGGAAATCCTGAAAGACATTAAGGACAAGCGTATTCAGGTGGAAGGGCATACGGACAACGTAAAGATCACGAGCGAACTGAAGAACCGCTTCCCGACGAACTGGGAGCTGTCCACAGCGCGGGCAACCGAGGTCGTGCGCTACTTGCAGGAAAAAGGCGGCATTGATCCCACGCTGCTGTCGGCCACGGGGTACGGTGAATATCAGCCTGTTGCATCGAACGACACGGAAGACGGCAGGCATAAAAACCGACGCATTGAAATCGTGCTTCTCCCCCTGATGAAGTAACCGCATCATCCGGCATTTCTGTCCGGCTGGGTATGAACCGAGCATGTTTACTGGAATCATAGAAGAAATGGGGACCGTAAAGACGTTGCGCCGGAATGCCGGCGGAGCGCGGCTTACCGTATCCGCTTCTGTTGTATTGAATAATACACAGCTCGGGGACAGTATTTGCGTGAACGGCGTTTGCCTCACCGTCGTGGAAATGACGGCGCAGGATTTTTCCGCTGATGTTGCTGTCGAGACGCTTAAGGTCACCAACCTGGGCGATTTGAAGGCAGGGGCGCGCGTGAACCTCGAACGGGCGCTCCAGCTGTCTGCCAGGATCGGCGGCCATCTCGTAAGCGGCCACGTTGACGCCGTTGGACGCATCCGCGCCAAGCAGGAAGAGGGGAACGGCTGGCGGGTAGCCATCGAGACGCCGCAAGCCGTGCTCAGATACGTTATTAAAAAAGGTTCTATCGCCGTGGACGGCATCAGCCTGACAGTAGCCGACGTCGATGCAACAGGATTCTCCATCGCCATGATACCCCACACGGCAAAGCTCACCACCCTGGGATTCAAGGCTGCGGGGGACAGTGTTAACCTTGAAGCGGATCTGATCGGTAAATATGTCGAGCGGCTTGCGGCGGGAAGGCTGCAGGGCGGCGTGAATCTCGAATTGCTCAGGAAAACAGGTTTTGCGTAAGTTGTTCTGGATGCAGATGACGAGCCTGAGCGTAGTTCGCAGGTGAATCAGGAAAGGGTGTTACTCGATGAAGTTTAATACAATTGAAGAAGCTATCGACGACATCAAAAACGGGAAAATGGTCATCCTCGTAGATGATGAAGACCGGGAAAACGAGGGAGACCTCACCATGGCTGCGGAAATGGTGACGCCCGAGGCGATAAATTTCATGGCAAAGTACGGCAGGGGGCTTGTGTGCCTTTCTCTGACGCCCGAACGTGTGGAGCATCTGCAGCTGCCCCTGATGACCACGGACAATACGTCATCCTTCGGCACGGCGTTCACCATCTCCATTGAAGCAAAGAAGGGCGTGACGACGGGCATATCCGCTGCTGATCGTGCCACGACGATTAAAACGGCAATCAGCCCGAGGTCGGGTCCGGAGGACCTTGCCCGGCCCGGCCATATATTCCCCCTTCGTGCGAAGACGGGAGGCGTCCTGCAGCGCGCAGGACAGACCGAAGGCTCTGTCGACCTGGCGCGCCTTGCAGGCCTGACGCCCGCAGGAGTCATCTGCGAAATTATGAATGACGACGGTTCCATGGCCCGCGTGCCTCAGCTCATGGAATTCGCAAAGACACATAAAATGAAAGTCATAACGATCAAGGACCTCATTGCCTACCGCGTCAAGAAAGAGTCGCTTGTTCGCCGCGTTGCAGTTACAAAAATGCCGACAACGTATGGCGGGGATTATACTGCAATTCTCTACGCGAACGACATCGACCGCCAGAACCACATCGCACTGGTGAAGGGAGAAATCCTTCCGGACGACGAAGTAATGGTGCGCGTGCATTCGGAATGCCTCACGGGGGATGTGTTCGGATCGATGCGGTGCGACTGCGGAGAACAGCTGCACAATGCGATGAAGATGATTGATGAGGAAGGCAAAGGTGTGATCCTCTATATGCGACAGGAGGGGCGCGGCATCGGACTTGAAGGGAAGCTCAAGGCCTATGAGCTGCAAGACAAGGGCAAGGACACGGTTGAAGCGAACCTTGCCTTGGGATTCAAAGCCGATCTCCGCGATTACGGCGTCGGCGCACAGATCCTTCGCGATCTCGGGATACGCAAATTGCGGCTTCTGACGAACAACCCCAAAAAGATCGTGGGCCTCGAGGGGTACGGCATTACGGTCGTGACGCGCGTTCCCATCGAGATGCGTCCTCATGCGAAGAACATCCACTACCTGAAAGTCAAGAAAAGCAAGCTGGGCCACATGCTGGAAAAAGTCTAGTGGTGCGCCCGGGTATCCGTGATGAACAGTACTCAGCCGAAAGAATAAACCGGTCCGGAGGCATAGATGGCAAAGATTATTCAGGGCGATATGAGCGGAAAAGGCCTCAAAGTGGGCATTGTGGCTGCGAGGTTCAATGATTTTATCACGAGCAGGCTTGTCGAGGGTGCACTCGACGGACTGCAGCGGCATGGCGTTGCCGAGAGCGATATCGAGATTCTTAAAGTTCCCGGGGCGTACGAAATCCCCCTGGCGGCAAAAAAAATGGCGCAGGCAAAGAAATACGATGCCGTCATCTGCCTGGGAGCGGTCATCAGAGGAGCGACCCCGCATTTCGAGTATGTCAGTGCCGAGGTGAGCAAGGGAGTGGCTGCGATTTCTCTGGAAACCGGAATACCCGCTATTTTCGGCGTTCTGACCACTGATACCATAGAGCAAGCAATCGAGCGCGCGGGTACGAAAAGCGGCAATAAAGGGTGGGATGCTGCGCTTTCAGCCATCGAGATGGCCAACGTCATAAAACAGCTGGCCTGATCCGCACGCGGGGCGGGCTCCGCAGCACACATAGGGATATGAAGAGACGCAAGGCAAGAGAGCACGCGCTCCAGATACTGTTTCAGCTCGATGTCAGAAAAGAAAAGCCTTCGGCCGTCGTTTTAAGGCATTTTTGGAATGAGTATGAAGCCGACGCCGAAGTGAGAGGCTTTGCCGAGGAAATCGTCAAAGGCACGTATAAACACCTTTCCAAAATCAACGGCCTGATCCATCAATGCGCAAAGAACTGGAGCCTGGAAAGGATGGCCGTCGTGGACCGCAATGTCCTCAGGATGGCCATCTACGAGATGCTGTACCGCATGGACATTCCCACCAGCGTGACGATCAACGAAGCCATAGAAATAGCAAAAAAATTCGGCACCGATGAATCGGGGGCGTTTGTAAACGGAATCTTGGACAGGGTCGCCCGGTTGACGGGGAATCTCGAAGAGAGCAGGATTGAAGAATAGGTGCAGGTATGCCCGTAGTATCCCTGAACGTTGTTTCCGGCGATGTGAGGGACATCGAGAGTGAAGCGCTGGTCGCTTGTTTCTTTGACGACATCCGGCCGCTGAAAGGCGAAGCAGGCAGACTCGACTGGATCCTCTGCGGTGCCTTGTCGCGCCTTATTCTCGACGGGAAGATCCGCGGTTCGCTGGGCGAAGCGGCGCTTTTAACCGCGCGCGGAAAGGTGCGCGCGGGAAAGCTGTTCCTCATCGGTCTGGGGCCGTTTTCGGCGTATTCCCTGGATGCGCTCGGGCAGGCAGCGCGGATTATCGGCGCAACCGTAGCAAACGCGGGAGTTAAACGGATCCTCATCGAATACTACAAGCCGGCCGATGCAACAGAAGATGCCGGAATTGCGGCGCTCCGGTCCGGATTTCAGGACGGAGTCGGCGATCGCGAACTCGCAATCGCCGTTCTCGCATCCGGTGCGGGCAGCGGAGCGCCTCCGACAAGTTAGAAACAGGATCAGCACCATCAGTAACCTGCCGAACAGACTTCAGGAGAACTCATGATCGAACGATACAGCAGACCGGTGATGAAAAGTCTCTGGGAACCGGAAAGCAGATACCGGGCGTGGCTTGAAGTTGAGCTGCTTGCCTGCGAAGCCAATGCAAAACTCGGCCTGATCCCGGCCAAATCCCTGGCGAAGATCAGGAAGAACGCTGCGTTTGATATTAAGCGCATTGATGCGCTGGAACGAACTGTGAAACACGACGTTATCGCCTTCCTGACGGCTGTGGGCGAGCACGTGGGGCCGGATTCGCGCTATATCCATCTCGGCCTGACGTCGTCGGACGTTCTCGATACCTCACTGGCATGGCTCATGCGCAGGGCATCCGACATTGTTATTGAGGACCTGCGTCTCGTTCTCGCAACGCTCAAGCGGAAAGCACTGCGGTACAAACGCACGGTCATGATCGGCCGCTCTCACGGCGTGCATGCCGAACCGGTCACGTTCGGCCTCAAGATTGCCATGTGGCATGAGGAGATGAGCCGCAATCTTGAACGCATGAGGCAGGCGCGCGATGTAATCAGCGTGGGAAAAGTGTCCGGGGCGGTCGGCACTTTTGCGAACATCGATCCGTTCGTTGAAGCGCATGTCTGCCGGAAACTGGGCCTGACGCCCGAGCCGGTGGCCACGCAGGTGGTCCAGCGGGACCGTCATGCGCAGTTTCTGTCCACCCTGGCGTTCATCGCATCATCGCTTGAAAAATTTTCCATCGAACTCCGCCATCTTCAGCGTACCGAGGTGCTCGAAGCCGAGGAATATTTCTCGGAAGGTCAGAAAGGATCATCCGCAATGCCGCACAAGCGGAATCCCATCTCAGCGGAGAACTTGACCGGCCTCGCACGCGTGGTACGCGCGAATTCCCTGGCAGCAATGGAGAACATAGCCCTGTGGCACGAACGCGATATCAGCCATTCCTCAGTAGAACGGATCATTATTCCCGACAGCACCATCCTGATCGACTATATGCTCGTA
>DATHDE010000092.1:0-6401 GCA_035490495.1 Nitrospirota bacterium | reverse complement strand
CGTCCGGATGGCGGAAAGACGAGAATTCCCGCCATCCGGCACGCGGTGTTGACGGAGCGCTGCCCGGATGTTCTTCAAGCAGGAGGTCGCAATCACCAGGGCCGGCGGTCTCGAGCCGCCGCGTCCGGATGCCAGTGTAGTGGTCCAGCATGGCTCGTTCCGATTCCCCGAGGCCGATGCTGGCGACGCAGACATATTTCCCGGGGAGAGACCGTTTCAGCGACAGAAACGCCTCGCGGAAGCTGGAACCGCTGTTCAGCGCCGGCAGCCAGAGCGTCATGATGAGCCCCCAGACGAGAACGATGCCGAGCGTCCAGTTGAGATAGGCCTTTTCCCGAGAACGGGAAAAGCGAAATGCACAATACAGCCACGCGCCGGTATACATCAGCGCAATGATCAGAACATTGACATTCACCGAGGGGACATAATCCGGCTGAAAGGCATGCAGTTTTTCTGATACAGAAGCCGGAAAACCCGTCATCATTGCGAGCCAGCAGAACCATACAGCCGATGCGATCACCGCGAAGAACATATTCGTCACCCGGCCGATGATGTTTCTTGCACGATCGGACAGCATGTCAAAAGCGGGAACCGCAACAAGCGTGATCGGTACAAGGAGGGGAACGGCGTAGAGCGAACGTTTTGTCCAAGCCAGGGTCAGCACAATCATGCCTATGAGAAATACGACGAGCGGCGCTTGAAACGCTGGGTGATCGCGCCACGAGCGGCGCTTACGCCAGAGCATCCAGCATGCGGGAAGAACGACCGGCCAGGCCAGCCACAGAAGATTGGTGATATAGAAGGCGCGCGGGTCGGGATGCGACGCGTCGAATCCCACGGACCCGTTGTTGATGCCCAGGAACCTGCCGAAATTTTCTCGCCAGAGCCAGTGCGTGAAAAGTTCCGGGGAGCGTTCGTAGAGTGCCAGCGGCCAGACGATCAGCCAGGGAAGCGCAGACAGCAGTGCAACCGTGAGGGCCGTGACGTAGGCTCGGCTGCGCCACTTGCTGAACAGGAGCGGCAGCACGAGCACGCTCACGCCGAGAACACCCGGAGCAAACAGGCCTTTGGCCATGTAGCCGAGGCCGGCGCCCGTGCCGAACCAGAAGCCGCCCGCCCGGGGACGTTTTGCAATGAGCGCAAGACCGTACATCGCCGTCGAAAATCCGCAGAACAGTGCGGTATCTGTTATGAGTTTATGCCCGGGTTCCTGCAGGAGTACGCAGCCCATCGCCAGAACCACGGCTGAAGCCATGCTCTCCCTGCCGTACAGTTCGGCCGACGCAAGCGCGACGAACAGAAACGCAAGGAACAGGAAGAGGGCTGTTGCAAGCCGCGCGGCCTCGTAGGGTTCGAGAGGGGGAGAAAAAGCTTTTCCGAAGAATGAGGCCACGATGAAGAAAACAGGCGGCTTTTCCATAAACGTCTCCCCGGACAGCGTGGGGACGACATAATCACCCGAACGCATCATGTCCAGGACGATGCCGTACGTATACGGCTCATCGGCCTTCCACGGCTCGCGGCCGATCAGCCCCGGGGTCATCCAGAGAACGTAGAGGAGAAACAGCAGGAACGCGATGCGCAGCTTCATGATACCAACACGTGAGCTTCTGATGATTTATTTTTTCCGGTGTTCATGGTTGAAGATGTGGTCCATGCAGTAGCCGAGGCCGCCGCAGTCGGAGCAGTAGCGAAATTCCATCTGGGGATGGGAAATGTCGGTTTTCCCGCAGACCGTGCACGTATGAAAGGCTTCTTTTTTCCCGCTGAATTGCTTTGCCTGAAAAACCATCTTCCGGTTGCCCGATTTCATGCCCCAGTAGATATCTCGGCCGAAAAAGATAAGAAAGTTGCTGATCGAGGCGAGCACAAGCACGCGGGTGTGCCAGGAACCGACGATCATTTCATATCCGTAACCGATCCACGTGATGACGGCAAGCCACTTGACCTTGACCGGGAGGATGAAGAAAATGTACAGCTGAAAATCGGGATACAGATACGCAAACGCGAGAAACACGGAGCCGCCGATAAAGATGTTCGTGGCAGCCGAAGAAGGGAACAAGAACGTCACCCCGACAGTCACGACGTAGCCGATCAGAAGGAACAGGTTGTACCGGAACGCGCCCCAATGGCCTTCGAGAGCGCTGCCCATCAGATAGAACAGGTACCAGGCGAAGAACGCAAAAATGGGATTCGTGAGCGGCGGAATGAAGAGAAACGTCACGAGCCTCCACCATTCTCCGGCAAGTACGTATTCCGGAACGAGCACCACGCGTTGCAGAATGAACCTCCCGGACATCTGAAAAACAAAGAACAGCGCCTGTCCTATGATCAGATACAGGGTCACATTCTGAACACCGAAGCGTCGGTACTTCCTGTCAAGTTTGTCGATCCAGCTCATTACGTTCTCCTGATCCCGCTTCTCTGCCGATGAAAAAGCACCGTGAAGTCACAGATGCGCAGAGAAAGTCATTTATCATCATCATCATAGCCTGAACGTATCTTAGCGTCGCTTCCGCGGTTAATAATAATCATTTATATTTCAAATGCCGCGTTGTTCACCATGACGAGCCGGTTCGTATCGTCGAATTCGGCAACCAGCCGCTCTCCGTTTTCCAACTCGGTGCTGATCATGTTCCTGTCTGTTTCCGACCGGAGCCCTTTGTTCCGAAGATAGGACTCAAGCACGCTGCGCTGATTGAGATCATATTGCGAAAAGAGGTCAGCCATCCTCGTGATGAGATGCTGGCGGTCGAACGACGGGCCGTCGTCGATTCTCCTGTCGAAGAGCAGGAAGTAGGCAGCACCGCCCTCATAGTGGTCTGCAAAGAAACAGCTCGCACTGCAGACATCAGCTGCAACGAGACCGATCTCCATTCCGTCCGCAGAATTCACATCCACCGAAGGGACCGTGAACTCAGGGACACCGTGATCAGCGCCCCATGTCTTGAGCTGCTGTGCCGACCTCATGAGATGAGCGGGGATTTCCGTCTGCTCGTCTGCCCACGCCCACAGCCAGGTGAGCGTATTGTCCGATTCCGTACCGAGCACCTGCAGGGGGAAATCGAAATCATTGAAACGGAGCTTCCCCGCATCGAGATCGAGTTCGTGCAGCGAATCACCGATGAGCAATTCCAGCTTGTCCTGCTTTTCCAGCGTGATGAGCGCGCACTGCTCCACGTACGAAATCAGTGTCTGCGATGTCTTCATTCAGAAGTCTTCCCCATGAGTACAGACTGATTGGTCTTCAGAAAGGAAAACAGCTCTTACTATACCTGTTAGCACTGCGGACTGTCAAGAGCGGCATGCGCGGCAAGCGTTATCCGTACACGTGGCCTTCGATTTTCCAATGAAGAAACTGATGGATCTCATCTGCCGCAGACTTGGCGCTGAGACGCATATATTCATCTCCGCTCCGGAGCGAGGCTTCGAGGAGCGGCTTGACGGTATGTTCATCAAGATGACGGAACCTCCGCGCCAGATGGCCGAGGCTGACCAGCGCGTTGCCACTGACCTTGCTGTCTTTATACGAACAGAGTTGGATGCAGACGGACTGGATGAAATTGAAATCCAAATCAGAAAGGGCAAGCGTGATCGCGACAAACTGGAGCTCATCAGGATCGTTGCGCGCGACGGCGAGCGTGACGTCCTTCGGCGTTATTGTTTCAAGGTCCTGGAATTTCATGGTCACGCGGTCTCCCGCAACGGTGCTCTCGTCGGTCGGCAATGCGGTCAGCGCCAGTGCTTTGTGTTTTCGCAGCGAACGATCAAACTTCATGATACCTTCTTTTATCAAGTTTTTACAATACAAAATTCGAAACCCTGAATCCTTACCTGAACAATCCTGCCAATAATTTCAGGATCTTGACAAAATGCGTCAAAGACGCACACAAAGAGGCGTTGTTGCAAGGCGGCTCATTATTTTCTTGCCATTCTGAACGTTTGCATATAGTATAAAAACTCATTCTATTACACGTGCAATTCCTTCAGCCCATTCTTCAGGCTAAGGGCCGTAGAACATAAATATCGCATAGTCATCAAGGAGACAGCATGAAGCACCGGATGATATATGCCGATTCAGCATTTCCTCCGCCGTTGCTGCATCCATGGTTTTACCTCCTCGGTACGATTCTTTCCATCACATACTCGCGTCGCAGATACTTATTCGCATTTCAGATACGGCTGCCGATTTGGGGGGGCGCCGGAGATACACATCTCGGGGGTGCAACCGCACTGAATGGCACGAGAATAATTTCATCTTTACCGTGAAAACAGGGTGAGATGCATGTCCTCATGGAAAGACGACCGGCTGAATGGAGGATGAACCGGTTAATCGATTGATGGTTTTTTCGCGCTGAAACGGAGGAAACTATGAAGCGGTTAATTCTGCCAATTATAATAGGTATCCAGGTTGTTGTTATTTTATTATCGTGTGGCGGCGGAGGAGGGGGGAGCGGGTCTCCACCACCGAATCAATCATACGACATCGTGGAGATAACCGCGGATATTGATGTGAACACCACATGGAACGGAAATACCATTTATGTAATAAAAAAATATGATTTTTATGTAAATGCGACGCTGACAATTCAGCCAGGCGCCATCATTAAATTCCATCCCACCGACGGCCCCTATATGATGCTCGGGGGAGGCGGTAAAGTCATCGCCAATGGCAATGGACACCAGCCGATTATCTTCACTTCGTATAACGACGACGCACACGGCGGTGATACCAATGGTGATGGAAGTGCAACTTCACCGGCGCCCGGTGACTGGGTGCATATTAATACAAACGCTTTGCAGGGCTCCGTCTTTCACTATTGCGAATTTTATTACGGAGGAGGCGGGACGTATGATGCAACGCTCATGCTGTACGACTCGCAGGCAACCGTTACGAACTGCATTTTTGCCCACAACAAGGGTTCCAGTGACGGAGTGCTGGATGCCCAATATGGTCTTGCCGGTACGGTCATAACCGGAAATATATTCTATGCAAATGAAAAGCCGATGCTGATCAATACCACCTTCAATATTGATGATTCCAACGTCTTCCACAATCCGGCAAATCCTTTTGAAACGAACACCTATAATGGGATCTTCCTCTGGGCTCCGGATAACATCAGCGGCCACATAACCTGGCAGGCGACAGAGGTGGCGTTCGTGATTGACTGTACCAACTGCTGGATCAATTCCGGGGGACTGCTCACCCTGGGGAATAACGTCGTAATTAAATTCATGCCCGGCGGATCACTCACCCTGGCTGATGGTCAATCGGCGATTGCCAATCATAATGGAACCGGGGTTTATTTCACCTCCTATAAGGACGATACCCTTAAAGGCGACACCAACGGCGACGGGTCCGGAAGCACTGCCGCAAACGGCAACTGGTTGGGAATATATGACGATAGCGGTGCAACCACCTGGCCATACTATTTTATGTGGACAAACATCCGCTATGATTAGTATTAAACCGGAAGGAAGGTCGGAATACGCGCCGGAAGCCCGTTGACAGTCTGGTCGAAACACGTGGTCCGTAATGATCTGGAACTCAGAGGTACTTCGGATAAATTTCAAAAACGGATCGGCGTCAGTAGTCCGCACATCGGCAACCCGTCCGAAGGGAAGAATGTCGACGGTCGTTACAGGTGCGTCATCCCTGTTCCATGGCTGCGATCTTTTTCCGGAGATCGTCGGGGATCCTGGTTTTTTTCCCTTTTCGATAGTCGTACATGACGATCACGCCGTCGCCCTCGGCTGCAACTTTTACATGTTTATGGCTCACGACCACATACTTCATGGTGAAGCGGTCTTCCTCGACCTCGATGATCTTCGCGCCGATGGACACCGTGTCGGGATACGTGAGGGGAAGCTTGTATCTGCAGCTTGTTGCGCCCAGGATCGGGCCGACGCCGGTCTTTTCGCGCATGTCGTGCAAACCGAGATTCTGGGAATAGACAATGCGGGCGTTCTCGAAGTACCGGAAATAGACCACGTTGTTCACGTGCTGGAACGAGTCCATATCACCCCAGGCCACTGGGTAGTCAACGACCACGGGATAATCCTGAAGCAGCTCCTGCAATGTTTCCATTGTTCGATCTCCTGAGCTTGAAACAACAGTAGTAACCACGGGTCCGGCTGCACCGGATACACGGTTGACACAGATGACATTAAAAACAAAACTACGAATGAAGATGAAGGTTAATACAGTTCGGCCACGGAGGAACACGGATAGCCATGGATACAAGCATGAACCACAGGTTCTGCAAAACCGTACGCACGGATAGAAACAGATGAAATCAATGACGATATCGACACTAAAGAAGCGGATGAAAATATGATGGATGAGAAAAAGAATTCATAGCTGCTTTACCGAAGTTATCCGTCTTCTTCAGATTTTATCT
>DATHDE010000091.1:0-7055 GCA_035490495.1 Nitrospirota bacterium | reverse complement strand
CAGCTCGCCGCGCATGAGTTCAACACCCAGAATCCGGATGAACGCATCGAACTGATCACCAAGGATACGGAGGGTTCTCCGGAAAAAGCGCTTGCCGGGCTGAAGGAACTCGCATCCAAAGGCGTGATTGCCGTCGTCGGTCCCCTGCTGACGCGCGAAGCCGAGGCACTGGCGCCGGAGCTGGACAAGCTGAAAATCCCCGTCATAACGCCTGCGGCCTCGGGAGAAGGCCTCGGGACGTTGAGCCCCTGGCTTTTCCGGAATGCCCTGACCACCAACAGTCAGGCGGCTGCCGCGGTCAAATTTGCTCTGAACAAAGGGCTGAAGAAATTCGTGGTATTGTATCCGGATGACGCCTACGGCAAGGACCTGGCGCGGCTGTTCACACGGCAGCTCGACCATAATGCGGAAATTCTGGCCTCCCTTTCCTATCCTTCTGATGTGAAGGATTTCGGCCCGTATATCCGCCGGCTCATCGAAATTGACCTTCGCTCGCGCAAAATTCAGATTCCCGACGACGATGCGGAGCGGAAAAAACTGTTCCAGTCGTACGCTCCCGGATTCGACGGCATCTATCTGCCGGGCTACGCCGAGCGGGTGGGGCTTCTGATCCCCCAGCTCGCATTCTATAATATTACCGGCGTCGTGATGATCGGCTCGAACAACTGGCATTCACCGGACCTGATCGAGCGCGCCAACCGCCATGCGGACGGCGCCGTATTCGTAGACGGCTTCTTCCCCGAAAGCGACGCGTCGCCGATCAAGTCCGTCATCGATGCATACCGCTCCGCCTACCAGGAGGAGCCCGACATCCTCGCCGCCCAGGCATACGACGCGACGGCTATGGTAGCCTCGCTGCTCAAGCAGCACAAGGAAAGCCCGGCTGCTATACGGGACGGACTGCTCACGCTCAAGGATTTCCCCGGTATTTCCGGCAGTACAACCTTTGCGGGCTCGGGAGAGGCACAGAAAAAATTATTCATGATCACCGTTGATAACAGCAGATTCGTTCTGTCGCCGGGCGATAACTAAGTCCTTCCTGGAAGTTCTTGCCAGCCCATATTTGTTTTTTCGGGAACCAGCTAAAGCACAGGACTCAACATCGGCACGATCTATGGACAAGCTGAATACAATTCAAAAAATAGTCATTATGGCGCCCCCGCTCATTTTTGCCATCGTACTGCACGAGGTGGCGCACGGATGGATCGCGGACAAACTGGGGGATCATACGGCGCGCGAACGCGGCCGGCTCACCATCAACCCGATTTCCCATATTGACATCTTCGGCACGATCATCATGCCGGTGCTTCTATTCATCACAACGCACGGCAGGTTTGTTTTTGGCTACGCCAAGCCGGTGCCGATCAATCCCTATAATTTCAAAGACCCCAAAAAAGGGATGGCGCTGTCTTCGCTTGCCGGGCCCGGCATAAACATCATCATGGCCGTGACATTTTCTTTGTTTCTCCACATCATCCTGCCGATCGCTGAAAAAGTGATGCCGTCATCCGTATGGGAATGGTTTGCCCTTCCCCTCGTACTCATGCTCGGGTATGGCGTCCTGATCAACGTCGGTCTTGCGCTTCTCAACCTGATACCCATTCCTCCGCTGGACGGCAGCAGAATCGTGTATTGGCTTCTTCCCGACTCATTGGCATCGGCGTACTATCGTCTCGAACGTTTCGGCATGCTGATTGTCTTATTGCTTTTTGCATTCAACATATTGGGATACCTGATCTGGCCGATCATGGAACCGACGCTCTATCTTCTTTTGGGACAGGACCTCCTGTCGGTCCTTGCCCAACTTCTTTTTTAGACGCTGGAAGGAGTTCAATCATACCCGTCATGTCCAAACAACGCGTTTTAAGCGGCATGCAGCCCAGCGGGCTGCTTCACCTCGGCAACCTCATGGGCGCCCTTGACAACTGGAGAAAGCTTCAGGATCAGTATGAGTGCTACTACTTCATCGCCGACTGGCACGCCCTCACCACAAACTACGCGGACACGTCGAACATCAGCGCGTACATCACTGAAATGGTGATCGACTGGATTGCTGCAGGGCTCGATTCTGAAAAAGCGGTGCTGTTCCGGCAATCCCTCGTGCCCGAGCACGCTGTGCTGCACGTCCTCCTGTCCATGTCCACCCCCCTGCCCTGGCTCGAGCGTGTTCCGACCTACAAGGAAAAGATGGAGCAGATCCTGGACAAGGACATGAACACCTATGGGTTCCTCGGGTATCCCGTGCTCCAGGCTGCGGACATCCTGATCTATAAAGCCCACTTTGTACCGGTGGGCGTGGACCAGCTGCCGCATCTTGAACTCACGCGCGAAATCTGCCGCAGATTCAACCAGTTCTACGGCGATGTTTTCCCCGAACCCCAGCCGCTCATGACCGAATATCCGAAGCTTCCCGGCACGGACGGCCGCAAGATGAGCAAAAGCTACAATAACTGCCTCTATCTTTCCGATACTCCGGAGGTGATCACGAAAAAAGTGATGGCCATGGTTACAGATCCCGCGCGGGTGCGCCGGCAGGACGCCGGCAATCCCGACGTCTGCCCCCTCTTCACCCTCGACCGTATATTCGCTCCCACGGCATGGTGCGATCACGTGAATGTCGAATGCCGGCGCGCAGGCATCGGATGCGTGGACGATAAACGGGAGCTGCTGAAGCACCTCCTCGCGTATCTCCAGCCCATGCAGGAGAAGCGAAAGGAGCTCATGGCGCGTCCGAAGCAGATCACCGAAATCATCCAGGAGGGATCGCGCAAGGCACGGGCCGTTGCCGCGAAAACTCTGGAGGAAGCGCAACAGGCGATGAAACTCTGACAACAGCAGCCAGGGTCCGGTAGCCCGTAGCCCGGAAGAGAGAAGTGAGGCTCCAGCTGCACTATCCGAGAAATATGGTCTGAGCATTCCTCATTATCGGTCACCGGACAGCGCCTTTTTTTTCCCTTTATCTACAGCCCCTGTCCTTGTTTACCCGCGTTACTTGCTGCTGGATCCCGGCCCCCTGTAGTATCCCCTCCGGGAAAACAGCTTGACTTTGCAAAGCGTCTCCCCTATTATCTCAGCAGAGAATCATATGATTACGACCCTCCAGGACGTCCTCAGAGAATACAAATCAGATATGGAGCGCATGGAGCGCAGGATCCATGAGAGCCTGGGCACCGATGTACCGCTCATTCAGCAGGTCAGCAAGTACATCCTCGGCGCCGGCGGCAAGCGGTTCCGGCCGCTGCTGCACCTGCTCTCCGCGCGCCTGTGCGGCTGCCGTGAACATAATTCCGAATATATGATCGGGACGGTCATCGAATACATCCACACGGCATCGCTCCTGCACGATGATGTGGTCGACGACGCCAAGCTCCGAAGGGGAAAGTCCGCCGCCAACTCGATCTGGGGCAATCAGGCAAGCATCCTCGTGGGCGACTACCTCTACTCCAAAGCCATGTATCATTCCGTTCGGCTCCAGAGCCAGCGCATCATGGATGCCCTCTCGGAGACGACGACCACCATGTCCGAAGGAGAAGTGCTGCAGCTCATGCAGATTCAGAATGCGGATATCACCGAAGCCGAGTACTTCCGCCTTGTCGAATGCAAGACCGGCGTGCTCATCTCCGCCGCCTGCCGGCTCGGGGCCATCGTGAGCAAAGCCCCCCTTTCGCAGGAAGACGCATTGACCGCCTACGGCAAAAAACTGGGGTTTGCCTTCCAGATCACCGATGATACCCTCGACTATGCAGCAGACCAGAACCAGCTCGGCAAGGCGCTCGGCAAGGACCTTGCCGAGGGCAAAGTGACCCTGCCGCTCATTTATCTCATGAAGAAGGCGGATCCCGAAGAGCGGCAGCAGTTGCGCGGTTTGCTCCAGACCGAGTCCATGGCGGAAGCTGACCTGACCTACACGCTCGGGCTCATGGCCAAATACCGGTCCGTTGAACAGGCGCTCGACGTGGCGAAAACGCTTTCGAACGAAGCAAAGGCCGCGCTGTCGATATTCCCCGATACGCCGCCAAAACAAGCGCTCGCGGCCCTGGCGGATTACGTGGTGCAGCGGGAGATGTAATGCATCCGCTCGTCAAGCTGGCAAAAGACACGGTTGAACGCTACATCAGGGAAAGAAAAATATACGAGATTCCGGAAGAGGAACTGACGCCCGAGCTCAAGGAGCGGGCGGGCGTATTCGTCTGTCTCAAAATCAGGGGAGATCTGCGGGGATGCATCGGAACGTTCCAGCCCACCGAGCCCACCATAGCACAGGAAACCGTGCGGAACGCAATCAGCGCTGCTACCTGCGACCCCCGCTTCGAATGCATCAGGCCTTCGGAACTTGATGCGCTCGAATATACCGTCGATGTCCTGACGGAGCCGGTACGGATCTCCGGCACCAGCGAACTCGATCCCCGAAAATACGGCGTGATCGTCCAGGCAGGCAGCAGGCGCGGCCTGCTGCTTCCCGACCTCGAAGGCGTGGATACTCCCGAAGAGCAGATCAGCATCGCCATGCGCAAGGCGGGAATCCCCCCGGGGTCCGTCGTCGATTTATTCCGTTTTGAAGTCAAACGATACGAGCAATAAATATAAGGAGGGAAACGGCAACCCATGGACAAACCGGAAGGAGCAGAAACCGAGGGCACCCAGAAAGTCAAACTGGTTTTTCTTTCCCTTGCCGCACTTGTTCTTCTGCTGCTGATCTGGAGCCTCTACGCAGCGAACAAGGCGCGGGCGGAGCGCGATGCGGCCCGACAGGAAGTGGAAACGTTCAAGCAGGACAACGCCCGGCTTGAGCAGCTGCTGAAGGACCAGAACCAGGAACTCGATTCAACGAAGAAGAAGCTCGCTCAGTGCGAGGCGAAAGCCAAGGCCAAGCCCGCGGCAAAAAAGAAATCGACGACCAAGAGCAAGAAGTCAAAAACAAAAAAATCGCAGCAGCCATAACGTCAGTGAACCCGGAGGAGATCGCATGACCAAGCCCCAGGCAGTTTCTTCCCATGAATATAAGAACGATTATCTCTACATCGTGATCCGTCAAATGCCCGAACGGGGTCCGAATACCTGGCTGTACTGCTGCGGCATCAATACGACGCGATTCGATCCCATCTGCTGGGGCAAGGCGGGCATCTGTTCCAATCCCGCATTCAAGGGACTGCAACAGATGCGGGCCGATACGTCCGCCTTCGCTTTGACTAACGGATTCACTTCCCGGCCTGCGGACGGCATCGACTGTACGCTCGTCACCCCGGAGGGGGACGGCTGGTATCGCGAGGCCATGTTCATTGACAACGCATCGTCGAACAACATCAGCAAGACGCTCGAATTCAGCGTGCTCGACCTGGTCAAAACCGTTCTCTACGTGTGCGCGCCGGATGCGAAAATTCCGTCCCCCCTGCCGGGCTCCGGAGACCTCCAGAAATGGCTGGACAGCTACAATGTGCAGAACTATGTCCAGGCCGCACCGCCGCCCATAGCTCGGAAACGGGATCAGAAATAATGCAATCCTGAGCATCTTCCGAGGGATCTCCCCTTGTCAGCGGGTGAGGTCCTTCATCCTTTTTTTCACGGACTACGGCCAGGACGATGCGGCGCTCGGCGCGTCTTGAACGCACCGCACGGCCTCGCCGCTCTCCGCTGTGGTACCGAGGACGAACGCATGCCGACGACCGCGATTGTCAGGGACAACCGCTATTTAGAACACAGCGCCGGACCGTCGCACCCGGAAAGCGCGGACCGGCTCCGCATCATCCATGATCTCGTCGATACGGAGTTCAGCGCCTTTCCCGTTATCACGCCGCGCCTCGCAACGGAGGACGAACTCGCCCTCATTCACGATCCCTTCTATATCCAGCGCGTCGCGTCTACCGCGGGCAGGGACCGCTCGCAGCTTGACCCCGATACGGGGCTGTCTGCCCGCTCGTATGAAATCGCATGCCTCGCAGCAGGCGGCCTGCTGAACGGCATCGACGCGCTCTTCAATCCGCAGCCGGCAGCCGCCCATCTGCAGGCCGTATTCGCCTTTGTCCGGCCGCCGGGCCATCATGCCGAGCAGGACCGGGCAATGGGCTTCTGCATCTTTAACAATGTCGCTGTTGCTGCTGCGTATGCGGAAGAACGCTATGGGATCAAACGCATACTCATCGTGGACTGGGACCTCCACCACGGGAACGGCACGCAGCACGCTTTTTACAACGACCGGTCCGTCCTTTTCTTTTCCTCCCATCAGTTCCCCTACTATCCGGGATCGGGCAACTTCGATGAGATCGGCACCGGCAAGGGTGCGGGATTCACGGTCAATGCGCCCTTTCCCCGCGGCTTCGGGGATGCGGAATATGTTCACATTTATTCTTCGGTCCTGAAGCCGATTGCGCTTGAATACAAACCCGAACTTATTCTTGTGTCTGCCGGATTCGATCCCTATTTCAAGGATCCCCTGGGCGGCATGCGCGTGACCGGTTTGGGGTTCGGCGCCCTTGCGTCAGTCGTGCGCGATCTGGCTGCCGCCTCCTGCCCGGGGAAGCTGCTTTTCACGCTCGAGGGCGGCTACAACGGTGAAGGCCTGCGCAACGGCGTGCGTGCCGTTCTTCATGCGCTCGCAAGCGGAGTTCCCGTTCGAATCGCCGAGCCTCACATGCCGGAAGCCGAAGACATTCGCCAGCGGATGATTGCGGTACACCGCCATCACTGGAAAAGTCTGATATAGGCCAGAAACAGAATGTGGCAAAAGCATGCAGGAGACAGGATCAGTTGTTTTATTTTCCGGAGTGGAGACCCCGCCGGCAGGAGCCAGGGCTCCTTTTAATAACGCGACCTCCCGTGGCCTACGGCGCGAACCCACGGCAGGAGCCGGGTGAGTGCAAGTCGCGGGATTCCTAGAATGAGTCAGGCGTGCAGACGCCTGCATCCCCGGCAAGCCTGGCGACCCTTTCGATGAACTCCTGATTGACCCCTTCCCCCGCTTCTGGTATTATTTCCCATGCCCCTGTTCGCATACAAAGCAGTGCGGGATGACGGAGTATCATTCTCGAGCGAAGCAATGGCCGCGGACGCTTCGGCTT
>DATHDE010000090.1:0-10972 GCA_035490495.1 Nitrospirota bacterium | reverse complement strand
TTATAGTTCTTGGCTCCCTCTTTTTGTTACAACAATTTGAAAAAGTCCTGCTTGAGGAGCAACGTCTGATTTCAGCTTTTCTATACTATGCAATTCGGATTGTGGCGCTTTATCTCTTTTTTTTCAGTATCTATACGTATCTGGCAAGAATAAGCAATCTCCGCAAGTTGGAGTCACCTGTATTCTTTATTATATTTGGTGCGATTTTCGTGCTGATGTCCTATGGTCCTCCTATTGCCGCATATTCAGTTTCCCGTGATCATGATGTTGACGTTGCTCGCCACCATATGGATGAAACAGTAGTAAAAAATGCTGCGATGGATGTTAAATATTTACCCGATGCACGTTATAAAATTGTAAGAATCTACTATTTAGAAACAGGCAAGCTGTTAGCATATTTAGATAATAACAACCAAGAAGTCATCTTCTCTCCTGATGGTACGACCTTGCACCGTTATAATGAGTCGTTAGAAACGGTTCGCAAACTTAAATCGGCAGTGCTTAATCTGAAAATTACTGCGTTCAGTCTTATTGGTATCTTGACTGCATCTACGGTATGTTTCGCAGTTTTTCTATGGTATCGTTTCCCGCATAAAACGAATAATTTGATTGATAACGAAAATTGATTTTACCTGCGCATCGACTGCGACGCGCCAAGATACGGCGCGTCAGCCTCGCGATTATCAATCATCGCGCAAAGAAGTTTCGAAGTGGCATTAGAGCATTGAAGCGCGGCACTACATGCGAAAAGGATTTGTCCATGGACATTAACGAACTTCGTGCTCTTCAGGCACCGCTGAAAGAGCGTTACAAACAAGACCCTGCAAGTGCTCTGGTAACCTCCAGAGCCGAGGGAGTGGTCAAAGGTGAAGATGTTGTCTGCTCTATCTCCAGCAAGACCGGGACTATACTTGCCGGGTTGCACCCGGCAACCGGCGGTGACGGATCCAAGGCGTGCTCAGCTGACTTGATGATGGAAGCTTTGGTTGCCTGTGCCGGGGTCACCTTGAAGGCTGTTGCCATGGCTATGCGGCTTCCCCTCAACAGTGCGAGGGTGATTGCCGAGGGGAAATGGGACGCCCGCGGGACGCTCGGTGTCGACCGTACCGCACCCGTCGGTCTCAAAGAGGTCAGGTTAATCTTCGAGATTGATAGTTCAGCTGATTCGGGGAAAATAGAAAAACTGATTCAGCTCACTGAGCATTATTGCGTAATTTATCAGACGCTTGCCAATCCGCCGAAACTCGAGAGTCACTATAAAATATTATCGTAAATTTGAATGACGCGTATCTTGAACCAGATCCCCGATGGAAACATCCGGGATGACAAAGTGCAAAGTGTCCAGACCGTTATGAGACCATTAATAATTATCATCTTCACGAGTATTCTGCTTTTGTGTGACTGTGCTTTTCTTTGCCTGGCCGCACATGCGGCAGCTTTGCCCCTGGGGTCTTCGCCTGAATCAAACCAGGACAAGGACGGCGAATCGAAGAAAGAGGGGAAAAATATTTTTCTGCCGAGAGGGAATCTGTTCCAGCCGTTGCTGGCGGACCCGAAGGAGCTGCGTTTTTATCTTGGCTATCGACCGTATCAGAAGGCAAATCACTATTTGTCCCGGCAAACGGAAATGTTTACCGGCGGCCTGGGAGACATGTTCGGCCTGTTCCGCCACACCGACAACGGCAGGGGATACGCGTTGCAGGCGAATATCAGCGGCGGCATCTACGCTGAGTTCGACCTGAAAACGTCTTCCTATTTCCTCGTGGATAACGATTACTATTTCGGCCTCCCGTTTACGCTTCGGAGCGGCCCCTATTCGTATCGTCTCAACCTGTATCATCAGAGCTCGCATGTGGGAGACGAGTATCTGCAGCATTCCACCATCCAGCGGGTAGAATTTTCCTACGAGGCGCTCAATATCATAGCATCCTATGATATAAAAAAATGGCGCGTGTATTACGGCGGAGAGGTTATTGTGCACAAGTCGCCGAGTACTTACAAACCCGTCACCGTGCAGGGCGGCATCGAGTATTACGACACACAACAAACCCTTCTTGGCGGCCGCATCGTGGGGGGAGTGGATCTGAAATGCACGGAGGAGAACAATTGGCCCCTGAATCTGTCGGCAAAAGCCGGATTGCAATTCGATGAGGAGATCATGCGAGGCAGAGCCATCAGATTTCTTCTCGAAGGATATGAGGGATATTCTCCGCAAGGCCAATTTTTCAACAACCGGATGACGTATATCGGGCTGGGAATCACGTTCGAATTTCAGTGAGCTTCCGGCCCTGCCGCACGTTCTGTTTTCGTTTCAGCTGCTGTTCTTCCGCTTTTATGAGAAAGGAGTCCTATGAAACCAACATTGCTTTTCTCTCCCGGCAAGATTCAGGGGCTTACCCTGAACAACCGGATCACCATGGCGCCTCTTTTTTTATCCTATGCAAACGCCGACGGGACTGCGAACGACCTGGTCCTGGATTATTACCGGGAGATGTCCGCGTCCGGCGCTGCCATGATTGTTACGGAAAATGTCGGCATCGATCCCTCGGGCATCGGGTCGCCGTTCACCCTTCGGTGTGACAGCGACCGTATGATCGCCGAGCTCGCAAAAATCGCGGAGGTCATCCACCGGAACAACGCGGTGGCGGTTTGCCAGCTCAATCACGCGGGCAGGTACGCCTATGCCGCGCGCCAAAGGCTGGCCCCCTCCCCGGTAAAGACGGGCGAAGCGGTGCCGAAAGAAATGAACGCGGAAGATATAAAAATGATCATCAAGTCGTATGCAGACGCGGCGTTGCGCGTCAAGGAGGCGGGGTTCGACTGCGTCGAGCTCCATGGCGGCACGGGGTACCTTCTTGTGCAGTTTCTCTCCCGGCGCACGAACCTCAGGACCGATGAGTACGGCGGGCCGCTCGAAAACAGGATGCGGTTTCCGCTTCGTGTTGTCGAGGCGGTCATGAAGCGCGTGGGGACCTATCCCGTGGGATACCGTTTCCTTGCGGACGAGTGGCTGCCGGAGGGGCTGCACATCGATGAGACTTCGCAATACGCCGCGGAGCTTGCCCGACGAGGCATTGCGTATCTCTCTGTCATGGCAGGGACTTACGATTCATTCTTTCTTCCCGCCTACAAGGAAAAGGAGAAGGAAGATGGTTATATGGTCCACTTTGCCGGCGGCATCAAGAAGGCGGTGCCGGGTGTGCCGGTCATTGCCGCGGGGCGCATCCAGACGCCGGACCTCGCCGAGAACATCCTGCAACAGGGGGCGGCCGATTTCATCGGTCTTGCACGAGTGCTGTTCGCCGACCCCTTGTGGCCCCAAAAAGCAGCCGGCAGGATCGAAGCGCCGATCGTCAAATGCCTGCAGACCTGCAATCTCTGCATGGAGTGCGTCATGAAAGGGAAGCCGGCCTACTGCGCGCGCTGGGACAAGCAGAGGAGGGAGCGGTTTCTCGCTGCCCACCACAGATAGCGCCATGCGTGTCAGTGCGCATTCCGGGCTTATCCCGCGGCATGCCAGAACTTCGCCTCTTGTCAAGTCCATGCAAGGAGGATGACGCTGGGTCAGGACTTTCTGCCGATAGAAAATGCCTTGCCGATCCGTTCGCCCAGTGAGTAATAGGCTCCCTGTGCCGGATCGAATATGAACGGCTTGACCTTCAGGATATCGGCCATGCCCTGTTCGCCCAGCACCTCCTCTTCTGCTTTCACGTCAAGGATCTCGCCGACGAACTGCGTGTGGAGGCCGATTTCGATGATGTGGATCACCCTGCATTCAATCACGACAGGGAATTCCTGAATATACGGCGCGTCCACCAGCTCGCTTCGGACCGGCGTGAGCTTTGTAGCGGCGAACTTGTCAATCGTTCTTCCCGATACCGTACCGACATAGTCGGCCTCCTTCACCTGCGCCGCGGAGGGGATGTTCACGGTAAATGCCCTGCGTTCGGAAAGGCAGCCATGGGTGTACGTTGCCTTGCGCAGGGAAACAGCGACGCAGGGGGGCTGCGAGCAGCAGATGCCGCCCCAGGCAATGGTCATCATGTTCGGTTTTCCCTTGCTGTCGTAGCTTCCGACCACCCACACGGGTGTCGGTTGTGCAAGTGTTTTGGCGCCAAGCGATTTTTTCATAAAAACCTCCCTGGGTTTGTCTGTTCGGATTTTGCTGCCCGTTTCTCCTGCTGTATCCTGATTGCCCTGTGCATTCCGGACAGGGTCACTTCTCGCGGCTATTTCAGCGGCGCCTGACCGCCGATGCTGATAGAGGCAGGAGCGCCGTCGGGATTCTGCGGCGACCATTCCGTTGCAACCAGCCGCCTGCCGGTGAGCCGGCGGCCCTTTTCCGAGGCCAGGAAAACCGCCGGGGGGACGATAATCTCGGGCGGGAGCAGCTTGGTTCGCAGCTCCTCGGGCATTCCGTCGGGGATCATGCCGGTGGCCGTGGCTCCGCCGGGAAGGATTTCGTTCACCGTGACGCCGGTACCTTCCAGGTCCTGGGCCCAGATGATGGTCTCGGATTCGAGCGCAGCCTTTGACGGGCCATAAGGGGAGAAACCCCTGCGCTTCATGGTCTCGTGGTTCATGCTCACGTTGATGATGGCCCCGCGTCCCTGGCGCAGCATGAAAGGAACCGCGGCCCGGGCCATGAAGAAAGGACCGTTCACGTTCGTATCGATCACCATGCGCCACGTTTCAGGAGCCGTCTCCCAGAAGCGCGTCGGCGCGGTCATGAACTGCGGGCTCACGTATTTCATGCCGCGGCCTGCGTTGTTCACGAGCACGTCGATCCTGCCGAAGCGGGCAATGGTTTCCGACACGACATGCTCGCAGGCCCGGGGATCGGTTACATCAGCCAGCAGGGCCAGTGCCTGGCCGGGACCGCTGCACGAGGCGACGGCGTCGATTTCGCTCTTTTCCCGCGCGGCTGTTACCACGACACGGGCACCTTCATTTAAAAATCCCTGAGCAATCGCCCGGCCCAAACCCCGGCCGCCGCCGGTTACAATCGCAACTGTTCCCTCAAGCACCTTCACGGCCACCTCGATTCTTCTGATGCGGGCAGGAAGCGCCGGCGAGCCCGGTTTTTACGCCTGCTGCGCTGCCTCCAGCTTCTTCAGTTCAGGGACATGGTGTATTGTTTGGAATTGTAGAACGAAACGCGGGTGTTGACAACAGAAAACCACTCGAACGCTTCCCTCGGGCGAGGTCCTATCCGGCTGAGGAAGCGAGCTGGTGCATGCCCTGCACCTGCAGCTCATAGTAATGCCTGGCTGAATCCTGCTTTGCCTTTACTTTAACCAGGATGTCATGATAGTTCTGAAAAAGAATATCGACAAACCTCGGGTCGATGAAGCTCTTTCTCCCCTGGTGATTGAGTATTTTTTCGATTTCGTCCCTCTGCATTCCTTTCCGGTAAGGCCGGTCCTCCGCCATTGCCGTGAAGATGTCCGCAACAGCCATGATGCGCGCTCCGGTGTTGATTTTTCCGCCCAGATGATGAAAGGGATATCCTGATCCATCGAGCCGTTCGTGGTGGAAGGCAGCCCATTCCGCGATCTGCTGCAGACCGCCGATCGTGTTCATGATGGAATAGGTGAAATACGTATGCTGCCGTATGACGGCAAATTCCTCTTTCGTCAGTTTGTCCGGCTTGTCAAGAATGGAATTCGGAACGGCAAGCTTGCCGATGTCGTGAAAATTTCCTGCAACGCGCATGAGATCAACTTCCGCGTCGCTGAAGCCGGCCAGCCGTGCAAGCGCCGCAGCGCATTCCGCGACTCCGGAGGAATGCGTCGACGTGAACCGGGACCGGAAATCGATGATGTTGCGGAACAGTTCGCCGATCGAGGAAATCGCCGCGATGTCGATTTCAACGCGCCTGAGCGGGCCGTGGTTTAAAAGCAGGGAATAGAGCCTGGGGGACGTCATGTCGAGCCAGAATTCCTCGCGGCGTGCAATTGCGTGGAAGAGATCAATGACGTCGGGATGAAGTTCGGTGCCGGATAACGACGCGAGCTTTGCTGCGAGCTGTTCATCCTGGTGAAGAATAAAAACTTTCCGGTTGACAAACCGCTCCAGGTGGTCCGCCAGAACGAGCAGCTGGGACTCAAGGACCAGGGGCGTCCCGATGGATTCATTCCATGTATTCCATGCGCGGTGATGGTGCCTGACGATGCCCGCTGCGGGCCGGAGCCAGGACACGGTCGAAAGCAGCGCCTCGCTCCGGCGGCAATGAAACTCGGCGTCAACCCCCTCGAAGTTGTGAATCGTGATTTTCTCCTCGAGCGACAGCGCGCCCGCATCGTGGAGCAGGCCGGCGATGAATAATCTTTCGACCGCATCAGTCGGCAGGGCCGCTGCTTTGCCCAGTTCCCAGGCAATGAACGCCACCCGCTGCTGATGCAGGGCTATCGACGGATCGGCCAGATCCATTGCGTCAGAAAGAGAAAGAAGAAGATTCCCGAGATTTACGGACACTTGCTGAAACATGACTGTTCCTTGCTGAATTTATGCCGCTTTCTTCCGTCCGCCCCCTGCGCCTTTCCGGAGAGGAGCCGGTTTCTTCGGGGCCGTAGAAGCCGGGGTGAACGACTCGTAACCCAGGTATTCAGGCTCCGGTTCGGCACGCTGTGCGCACAATTTGCGCACAAATCGTAACACGCAGAGTTTCATGATACTCTTATCGGGAACTGTCATGAAAAACTTAACAGGAGGTATTGCGCCGAGAGCGTGGCCGTCGCTTGCCCGTGCGCCTTTCTCTCCCGGAGGGAAGCGCGATGCCGGGGCCGTCTATTTCTGGTCAATTACATTCTTCAAGTGATTCAATCCCGACGCCGCAGTCGGCCACCCCGCATAAAACGCTATGTGCGTGATCGCTGCCACGAGCTCTTCTTTCGTCAGCCCGTTTTCGAACGCCTTCTTGAGATGGAACTCGACCTGCTCGATGCGGTTCAGCGCGACCAGGCACGTGACCGTGATCAGGCTCTTGTCTCGCTGCGAGAGCGGGGGACGCTTCCAGATATCGCCGAAGAGAAACTCCTGCGTCAGTTTCGCGAATTCCGGCGCTATGGCCTTCATAGCATCTGTTGCTTTTTGTACGTCGCTGTCCGCCATTTGAATCTCCTTTCCGTATAAAGAGGAATGATGAATTGAAGAAAATGAGTCCCTCAATGTTCTTCGTTCGAAACGCACGTCGCGCGGACCGTAGAATTGTTGCCCCCGTGACCATCCCGCTCTCGGTCTGGACCGTTGATTCACTTTGTCGCATACGTGATCTCCTTTTCTCCGGTTTCTTTTTTTCGTCACCTTTCTTGCTTGCCCAAGAAAGGTGACCCAAAGAAGGGCACCCGGCGGAAATCCTTTACGGCATGCTTGGTCGTCCTCGGTACATTTCGGAAACTCGCCCGATAGAGGAATAGGACATGGGGCTCGGACAGTCCGAAATGCTTAACCCTCGGACTCGGTCGCACGCCTGGATTTTCGCATGGGAAAGCCCCACAACCAAAATATTGAAATCTTTATTTACGCATTCTTTGAACCGGTCGGGTATTGCTCGTCGCTTACCTTCTCCATCCATTCGACTGTTTTACCGTCGAGCTCCTCCTGAATGGCGATATGGGTCATGGCTGTGGTCGGCGATGCGCCATGCCAGTGCTTTTCGCGGGGCGCGATCGAAACCACATCACCGGGCCGGATTTCCTCGACCGGGCCGCCCCAGCGCTGCACCAGCCCGCAGCCTGCTGTCACAATCAGGGTCTGGCCCAGCGGGTGGGCGTGCCATACGGTCCGGGCGCCGGGCTCGAAAGTGACGTTGTTCCCGGATGCGCGGGCCGGAGCAGTTGCCTGGAACAGGGGATCCCTGCGCACTGCGCCGGTAAACGATTCGGATGATCCCTTGCCTGAGGGCTGTGAGCCGCTTCTTTTGATGTCCATGCTTTGTTCTCCTTTATCTATGCTTTTTTCCCCATGTCGTACGCTTCATGCATGGCGTTGCTGCCTTTGATGTCTCCCGCCTTCAAGGGTTCTTTCCAGGGACTTCCTGCTGTTCACCGCTGCAGCCATGATGAAATACACATCTTTGTTGCTGATCTTAGTATAACTCGCATAGGTCCTGTCGATTGTTTTTATTGACAGATATAACCATTGACGGACAGGGGAGGGGCCGGCTTTTTTTTCGAATCCGACAAGACAAATAGTCAATTGGTATTCTTTTCCCGTTGAATCCCGCGACTTGCAATCCCCCGGCTCCTGCCGGGGGTTCGCGCCGTAGGCCGCGGGAGGTCGCGTTATTAAAGGGAGCCTCCGGCTCCTGCCGGAGGGGCTCCACTGCAGGCAGCGGAACGCCGTGGCAAGAGACGCGTACTATACTTAGAATAACAAGGTCTCCGTACCTGCTCTTGTAGTGACTCAGAGGCCGCACAGAGAAGGGAGGCTTCTTATGATCCAGGTTCGCAAGCCGGAAAGCATTTACCAGATCGACGGCGAGATATCGAACGGCACGTTCCACGGCAGGTGGCATTTCTCGTTCGGCGATTATTACGATCCGAAGTTCAGGGACTTCGGCTCCCTGCGCGTGTTCAACGACGACACGCTCAGCCCCGGCGCTGTCTGGCCGCTCCATCCGCATCGGGACAACGAGGTCGTGACCTATGTTGCGGAAGGCGAGTTCAGGCACGCGGACGAACACGGCAAGGGCGGGGTCCTGAAAAAAGGCTGGGTACAGCACACCACGATCGGCAGGGGCATGTGGCATTCCGAGATCAACAACCTCCGGGACACGCCCATGCGGTTCATCCAGATGTGGTTCTCACCCTCGAAGCACGGCCTTCCGCCCGCAGTGGAACAGAAGGCGGTCGAACGCGCCGAACGAACCGACCGCTTGCTGCCGCTGGTGTCGAACCACGACCGGGGCACGCTGCCGATTGTCTCGGACGCGCGTGTTCTCTCGAGCTTCCTGCACGCGGGAAAATCGGAGCGCTATGATCTTGAGATCGGCCGCGGGTTATACCTCTACGTGCTGGAAGGCGGACCGGTCCTGGTGAACGGCGCGAGGATGCAGGCGCTCGCCTCGGCCATGATCACGGCGGAAGAGAGCATCCTGATACGGGCGGAGCGAGATGCCGAGCTCCTGCTCGTGGAAGTCAAGCTCCTGCAGGAAGCCGCGGGAACGACCGATCAGGAGACCGGCGACATCGATGCGGATGACGACGCCGATGCCATCGAGGAGACGGACGGCAGGGCGGCGTAAGCTGCTGCATGAAGAGGCTTGGCCTTCTCTGCCCGGCGGTGAACAAGGGTCAGCCCCATTGTCTTTCGCATTCTCCGCCTCAGCCTGAGAGGTTCGTTCAAGAGATTCTTATGTCGATCTTCGTTGTAATCCTGGGCATCGCGCTCATCCTGATCGTCCTGGGGGATGCCTTCGAAACAGTTGTATTCCCGCGCCGGGTGACGCGGCGGATCCGGCTCGCCCGGATTTTTTACAGAACACTCTGGCGTTTCTGGACAGGGGCGGTGCGCGTCCTTTCGCACGGAAACCGGCAGGAAACGCTGTTAAGCTATTTCGGCCCGCTGTCGCTTCCGCTCCTCCTGGTGTTCTGGGCCGCTGTTCTGATCGTGGGATTTGCGCTCATTTACTGGGGGTCCGGACATGGCGTCAAGATGCCGGAGGGTGTCGTGACCTTCGGTGCCTGCCTGTATTTCAGCGGGACCACGTTCTTTACCCTCGGCCTGGGGGACATATCCCCCGTCACCCCGGCCCTGCGCGCGTTGGTCGTGCTCGAATCAGGAACCGGATTTGGCTTCCTTGCCCTCGTCATCAGCTACCTGCCTGCGCTCAACCAATCCTTCTCCCGCAGGGAGATCACGATATCACTTCTTGACGCGCGCGCCGGATCGCCGCCCACGGCTGCCGAGATCCTGCGGCGGCACGCGCAGGGAGGTTCGACCGAGGCGCTGACGCTGCTTCTCCATGAGTGGGAACGCTGGTCAGCAGAGCTGCTCGAAAGCCATCTTTCCTACCCGGTGCTCGCCTATTTCCGCTCCCAGCACGACAACCAGTCCTGGCTGGCCGCGCTCACCGCGATCATCGACACGAGCGCCTTTGTCATCGCGAACATGGAGGGCGAAAGCACGCGCCAGGCCCGGCTGACCTTTGCCATGCTGCGCCACGCGATCGTGGACCTGGCCCTGGTCCTGCGCACGCCCCCGCGGCATCCTGAGAAGGACCGCCTTTCGCCTTCTGATCTCGAAGCGATCCGAGCGCATCTTGTTTCATCGGGGGTAACGCTCCGGATCGGGGCTGAAGCGGATGCACAACTGAAAGAACTGCGCGGGATGTACGAACCGTATGTGTATGCGCTGTCACGGCGGCTCCGCCTCGCTCTCCCGCCCTGGATGCTTGCGTCAACGAGAACGGACAACTGGCAGATCAGCGCGTGGGGAAAAAGCAAGGGGCTCTTCAGGAGGAACGACCGCTCGAAACAGCGCGACGAGGAGCATTTCTGAGAAGCACGCACAGTGAGACGCTGCTGTCAACAATGGTCCGGGGGAACTTCTCAAGGTTCGAGAAGTGAACCACAATGTTTCCCGATAGTTTTTTTTCTTGTCTGTTTTTTTATCGACGCCTGCCCCGGTATGCGGGCCGGTGAAAGCGACCGTCATAGCTCCCTCGATAATGCTGATACCTCCGGAACTCATGATTGCGGTAATAACGTATTTGACCGATGCGATAGCGCAGGAAGAGTGGTGGCAACAGCGGACCTCGTGCGATGACCCAGGGGCCATTGTAGTACGGCCCTCGATACCAATAACCGCCATAGTAGTAAAAGTATGCGCCTCCTGTATAGACGAGATCATACGGCACGCCAACGGCGACATATGCATCGAGCGGCTGAGAATAAATGAACTGCGGCGCTTCTTCAGTATACACGTCCGGCGGGACCGGATACTGTTCTGCCGGTACCTGGGCTACAAC
>DATHDE010000089.1:0-6138 GCA_035490495.1 Nitrospirota bacterium | reverse complement strand
TCAAAACACCGAGAACCGTCCCCACGCATCCGATGGCCAGACCCGCGAACAGGAAAATGTTCACAACGCTCTTTGACGAGGCCCCCATGGATTTCAGAATTGCAATCTCCCGGCTCTTCTCCATGACGATCATGGTGAGCGTTCCGATGATATTGAAGGAGGCGACAATAATAATCACCACCAGGATCAGCGACATGCCAATCTTCTCAAGTAGCAGGGCAGAAAAGAAGTTTTTGTTCATCTCCATCCAGTTGCGCGTATAGAACGGGTAGCCGACAGCCGCCTGGATGCGCTGTGATATTTTATCGGCCTGGTATATCTCGTCGACCTTAACCTGGACGCCGCTCACCTTTCCCGGCAAATCAAAAAAAGCTTGCGCTGCCGGTATCGAAATATATACGAATCCCGTGTTGTAGTCGTACATGCCCGCATCGAACAGGCCCACTACATAGAATTTCTTCATTTTCGGGATCATCCCCATGGGCGTTTCTTCGCCCAACGGGTTGACAAGAGTCACCGGATCTCCGACGGAAACCGCCAGTTTGCGTGCGAGGTCTTCCCCGATCACGATGCCTGCATGCCGGCTGTCCGGTTGATCGAGCGCCCTGAGGGAGCCCGTGATGAGATTTTTAGCCAGATCCGTGACCTTCGGTTCCTTTTCCGGATCGATTCCGCGAACGACCACACCCTGCATGCGTTCCTTGGTCGTAATCATGGACTGTCCGTAAATGAATGGGGTCGTGGCAACGACATGCGGAACGGAGCGCACCTTATCCTCAAGGCTCGTTTCATCCTTCACCCCGCTCCCGGCGAATTCCATGACCACGATGTGCGGCATGGCTGACAGGATTTTATCCCGGAAATATCCCTGGAACCCCGACATCACGGCGAGCGTGATGATGGATGTGGCGACGCCGATCACGACGCCTGCAATGGAAATGAAGGTGTTGAGCGAAATCGTGCCGTAGCGCTTTTTTGTTTTCAGATAGCGCAGACTGACGAATATTTCAAAGGGTATTTGCATATACCATGACGACGGGGCAATCCCGGATGAACACGGAGAGCATGCTGAATGCATGCAGCCCTTGTTTTCACCGCGGGACGTTGTGCCGGGGTTGCCCTGGTTGCTACTTTTCTTTTTTCATCTGCGGGAATAGGATTACATCCCGGATGGAGTTCGAGCCGGTAAGCAGCATCACAAGCCGATCGATACCGATGCCTTCGCCTGCCGCAGGCGGCATGCCGTATTCCAGCGCCCGGATGAAGTCTTCGTCCATCTGGTGCGCTTCTTCATCCCCTGCCTCGCGCTCGGAAACCTGCTTCTGGAACCGTTGCTTCTGATCCACGGGATCGTTCAGTTCGGAAAAGGCGTTTGCCAGCTCCCTTCCCACCACGAAAAGCTCGAACCGTTCGACGAATGCCGGCGCATCGTCCCGTTTCTTGGACAAGGGCGAAATATCCGTTGGATAGTCGGTGATAAACGTGGGCTGGATGAGCTTCGGCTCCACCAGCACTTCGAATATCTCGTTCAGCACTTTCCCGAAGGGTTCACCGCCCTTCAAGGAAGCTCCAAGCTTGCGCGCATAGTCCCGCGCCGCGTCTTCATTCTCGAGAGCTGCCGCCGGGACATCGGCTTCCCGCAGCGCATCCATGTAGGTGATCCTCTTCCACGGCGGCGCGAGGTGAATCGACTGTCCCTCATACACGACATCCGTCGTGCCGAGCACCTCGCGCGCGATGGAACTGATCATCAACTCCGTCATGTCGAGGAGGTCGCGGTAATCTGCGTAGGCCGTATAGAATTCGAGCATCGTGAATTCCGGGTTGTGGCGCGTCGAGATCCCTTCGTTCCTGAAGTTCCTGTTTATTTCGTATACCCGTTCAAAGCCGCCTACGAGCAGGCGTTTGAGGTACAGTTCCGGCGCAATGCGCAGAAACAAGTCCATGTTCAGTGCATTGTGGTGGGTTTTAAACGGTTTCGCCGTCGCTCCGCCCGGGATCGTCTGCATCATCGGCGTTTCTACTTCCAGATATCCGCGTGCGTTCAGGAATGACCTGATCGCCTGGATGATTTTCGTCCTGGCGATGAAAACTTTTTTCACCTCCGGGTTGACGATGAGATCGACATATCGCTGCCGGTACCGAAGTTCGACATCCGTTAGTCCGTGCCATTTTTCCGGCAGGGGCCTGAGCGACTTCGACAGCAGGCTGAAATCGGCAACATCGAGGGTCAACTCGTCGGTCTTGGTGCGGAACAACGCACCTTTGACGCCGATGAAATCGCCGATATCAAGCTTTTTAAACAACCCATAGCGCTCTTCCCCGAGCGTATTTTTCTGGAAGTAGAGCTGGATCCTGCCTGACCCGTCCTGAATATGGCAAAAAGAGGCCTTCCCGAAACTTCGCATGGCGACGATGCGTCCGGCTACGGTTGCTTCGATACGTTCCTTTTCAAGCACTTCCTTGGAAGCCGGTCCGTAATCATCGAGCAATACCTGGGATGATGTCGTAACCTCGAATTTTCCCGCGTACGGTTTTACACCCGTTTCCGCTATCTCCGCGAGTTTTTTGAACCGTTGCTGAATCAGGTCGTTGTAATCTTCCATGAACTTCCTTTCTATCGCGTCAGCAGTTCAAGCACCTCAACGTACTTGCTGCTCGTCTTCCTGATAATCTCGTCCGGGAGCTTCGGAGCCGGCGGTTTCTGGTTCCATTTGAGCGAAATGAGGTAATCCCGCACAAACTGCTTGTCAAAGCTCTTCTGCACATCACCGACCTTGTATTCGTTCTTCGGCCAGAACCGGGAGGAGTCCGGTGTCAGGACTTCATCAATCAGAATCACCCTGCCCTCGTATATGCCGAATTCAAGTTTGGTATCCGCTATGATGATGCCCTTCGGCTCAGCCAGTTCGCACGCGCGCCGGTACACAGCCAGTGCATAGGATCGCACCTTGTCCGCCGTGTCACGACCTATTAGCTTGACGACTGTTTCAAAATCTATATTTTCGTCATGCTGACCGACTTCCGCCTTGGTGGACGGCGTGAAAATGGGCTCGGGAAGCTGCGATGCCTCCGTCAGCCCGGCTGGTAGTTTGATCCCGCTGACCGCTCCGGTCGCCTTGTATTCTTTGAGCCCCGAGCCGGTTAAATATCCCCGCACAATGCATTCAATGGGTAGTGGCTGGGACTTTTTGACGAGCATGCTCCGTCCTTCGAGGAGTGCAGCATGTTTCAGGCACAATGCCGGATATCGTGATATATCGGTCGTAATCAGGTGGTTCGGCACAATCGACTCGGTCTTTGCAAACCAGAATTGTGAAATCTGCGTCAGCACCCTCCCCTTCTCGGGCACGCCGTTCGGAAGCACGACGTCAAACGCTGAAATACGGTCAGTTGCTATGATCAGGAGGGAGTCACCGAGATCGTAAATATCCCGGACCTTGCCCCTGCGCGGCGGCTGCAGTCCTTCCAGGTTCGTCTCAAGCACCAGCGGCATCATCATCTTCACCTCGCTCATGGTTTTCAAGCGTATATTTCAGCACCCGGATGCGGGAAATACGGTTTTTCCGCAGCCGCAGAACCGTAATCATCAGATTGTCAAATTTGACTTGATCGCCTTCCGCCGGCAGACGGCCGAACAGGCCGAGCACGAAACCGCCGATGGTCTCAAACTCGTCCTCCGGCAGATGAATTCCCAGCATTTCGTTCACCTTGCCGATATCCGCCCGTCCGTCGATCACATAGCGGTTCGCCGCAACTTCGTGAATCTCGCGAAGTTCCTTCTCCTGCTCGTCCTGTATGTCTCCCACGATCTCCTCGATCAGGTCTTCCATGGTAACGAGCCCGTCAGTCCCGCCGTATTCATCGCCTACCAACGCAAGGTGAATGCGCTTCTCGCGCATTTCTTTCAGCAGTACGCTCACATTTTTGTTCGCCGGAACAATATACGGTTTCCGCAGCACCGAGGGAAGTTCGAACGGCTTGTCTTCGACATGCAGTGAGAGAATATCCTTGAGATAGACGATGCCGATGATGTTGTCGATGGTGTCGCGGTACACGGGAAGCCGTGAGAAGCCGCGTTCGTTCATGGTCCGCAGAATGGTATCGACATCGCTTCCTGCCTCGACTGCCGTGATTTCCGTACGCGGGACCATAACCTCCTTTACGACCGTATCGGTAAAACGGAATACACTGTGGATCAGGTCCTCCTCCGATGGTTCGAAAACGCCCCGTTTGCGACCTTCACGGATCAAGTACTTCACTTCGTCCTCGGACACGGGTGCGGTTTCCTGATGCTCATGCAGATCGAACGCACGAAGAACGCATTCATTTGATGCCGTCAGCACTCTGAGCACGGGCCGCAACAGACGCGACAGGGCATCGATGGGAGCCGATGTGATGAATGCGAGTTGTTCGGAATACCGGATCGCCAGCGATTTGGGTACAAGTTCTCCCACCACCAGCGTTATATAGACAATGACGCTCACGACCAGACCGACGGCAAGGGGCTCGGCCGCCTTGTTGACGAACTCGAGCGGAACAGTCTGGAGCAGCGGCTTGATCCTCTCGATCGCAATGATGCCTCCCAATGCGGAGGCAAGCGATCCGAGCACGGTTACGCCGATTTGTACGGTCGCGAGAAACCGCTCCGGCTCCTCCTGAAGCCGCTGCACCCGCTTCGCGGACGGGTGTCCGCTCTTGACCAGGTGCCGAACCCTGCTTTTCCTGAGTGAAATAAGGGAAATTTCCGAAGCCGCAAAAAAACCGTTCAGGATGACGAGTGACGAAATAACAATGATATCGAATAGCCACATAAAGGGAGAAAACAATGGACGATCGCCGCCCGCTACAAGCCATACTCCTTCCAGCGGTCTTCGACCCTCCTCCTGACCTGCTCATCCATTTTTATTTCTTCGGGCCAGGGTCGGACAAAGCCTTCACCCGGTCCTTTTCTGGTTGCATCGATACCCATTTTTCCGCCGAAGCCTATGTGCGGGCAGGAATGGTCGAGGATGTCGAGCGGACCGTCCATGATCACGACGTCGCGCTGCGGATCGACATGATTCATCACTTTCCAGGTAACCTCTGAATAATCATGAATATTGACGTCTTCATCGCACACGATGACAAATTTCGACAGCATGAGCATTCCCGTGCCCCAGATCGTGTTGATGACTTTTTTGCCGTGGCCTGGATAGCGTTTCCTGATCTTCACGATAACGTTGTTGTGGAACACACCTTCAATGGGCATGTCCATGTCGATGATGTCCGGTGCGACGGTCTGAAGCAGCGGGAGGAAGATGCGCTCGGTGGCCTTGCCGAGGTAGGCATCCTCCTGCGGGGGCCGCCCCACGAGCGTCGCAGGATAAATCGCATCCCTGCGGTGTGTTATGGCGGTAATGTGGAATACGGGATACTCATCTGCTTCCGAGTAATATCCGGTATGGTCTCCAAAGGGGCCCTCGATCCTCCGTTCGTGGGGATCAACGTATCCCTCGAGAACAAATTCCGCTTCTGCCGGGACGCGAACATCGATCGTCTGGCATTGGACGACTTCCAGCGGTTTTTTTCTCAGGAACCCGGCAAACAGGAACTCACCGATCACCGGCGGAAGCGGCGCGGTGGACGCATAGATGATGGATGGATCTCCGCCGATGGCCACGGCCACCTCCATGCGCCTGCCGGCAGCCTCGTAATGGTGATAATGGCGAGCACCGTCCTTGTGTTTATGCCAGTGCATGCCCGTCGTTCTGGCGTCAAAAACCTGCATCCGGTACATTCCGACGTTCGTGATTTTCGTGCTTGGGTCAACCGTGCACACCATCGGGAGCGTAATGAAGCGGCCGCCATCCGCAGGCCAGCATTTGAGGATGGGGATACGCGACAGATCCGCCTTATCCCCTGTCAGCACGACCTCCTGGCACGGCGCTTTCTTCACGGTCTTCGGGAAAAAAGCGGTCAGTTCCGACAGTTTTGGAAGCATCTGGAGCTTGTCCATGAACCCCGCACCGGGGCCGGGAAACAGCTTTGTCGGATCGATGATCTCCTTGACCTGCGCTCCGATCTCATCGAGATCCGCTACCTCGAGGGCGAGGCAGATGCGCTTCATCGAACCGAAGGCATTCGTCAGTACGGGGA
>DATHDE010000088.1:0-23714 GCA_035490495.1 Nitrospirota bacterium | reverse complement strand
CTCACAGACAGCATGGAGCGCGTGCTTTCTTTTCCCCCGATCATTAATTCGCGCGAGATCGGCGAGGTCAAGACGAATTCGCGGAATGTCCTTATCGAGGTGACGGGAACGGATTTCCGCATGACCGCGCTGACGCTCAACATCCTGGCAACGAGCTTCTACGACCGGGGTGCCGAGGTCGAGCCTGTTCTTGTCGTGTACCCCTATGATACGCCGATGGGAAAACGTGTGGCCTTTCCTGCGGACACATCGAACACATTCAAGGTTCCGCTGTCCCGGTTTGCAGCTGGGCTGGGCGAGGCCGTCACCGCGGCTGATGCGAGAAAACATCTTTCCTCCTATGGCCACGCGGCGGTCGTGTCGCGCGGCAGCGTAACGGTGACCTCGCCGCCGTACCGCGACGACATCATGCACCCCATGGACCTGGTCGAGGATTATGCCATCAGCAGGGGCTATGACTCTTTTGAACCGGTGCTGCCGCGCCAGTCGACGGTCGGTTCCCTGACACAGCTCGAACTGCTTTCGGACAACGTCCGCACGACCATGGTCGGCGCCGGTTTCCAGGAGATCATGTCCAACATTCTCTGTGCGCGGGAGGACCTGGACTATGCCATGCCCGCAGGCGAGAAACTCGTTGAAGTGGACAATATCATGTCCCTGGCCTATTCTGTGCTCAGAAACCGCGTCCTGCCGTCGCTCCTGACCGTGGAGGCAGCAAGTTCGAAAGCATTTTATCCCCACCGCATATTTGAGGCTGGTGAGGCTGCCGTGTTTGACGCCGACGATATGATGGGATCCCGTACAGAGTTGCATCTCTGTGCGCTTCTCTCACATCCCGAAGCCAATTTTTCGGAAATGCAGTCATCCCTCGACATGCTGCTCTACTATCTCGGACTGGACTATCACCTTGATCCTTTTGATGAACCGCTTTTCACACCTGGACGGAGCGGTAAAATCATCATCAGCGGGGTTCCAGTCGGGAGCATCGGCGAGGTCCGTCCTGAAGTTCTCGATCGAACCCAGGTTGCCATGCCGTGCGCCGCTTTCGAGATCGACCTGAACAGCATGCTGCGCCTCATGCTTGCGCAGTGATCTGTTTTTTCCGGGATCCGTGCAAGCGATGCTTTTTATCCGATATATCTTCTCCAAATCCCCGGGCATTCCGCAATATCGTACTATCCTCCCTTTTCCGGACCAAACAGATCTAACCGGCCGGCCAGGTGCGCGACAGCTGCCAGAGATCCACATGGGTTCAAGGCGGTGTTGATCGGGAAAATACTTGACACTCCAGGAATGGTAGTGTAATATTCAAAACTTCATTAAAGTCATAAAGTCCTGAAAAATTCAGCGGTTGAATGATAACCGCCGAAGGGCCTGCAGGGATCAAGCAATTCGGTCAAATTGGTCTTAACAAGCCTTATTTACTATGGAAACCACCAAGGGAAAAATTGCGTTGGTAGTCGGCGGAAGCCGCGGCATTGGAAAGTCCATTTCACTCAGACTGGCGAGATCCGGGTTCTCAATCTGGCTTACCTACAAGGGAAACCGGGAGGCTGCAGAAGCCGTAAAAAGGGAGATTGAAGTCCTCGGCCGCACCTGTGACGCGTTCGCTTTCGATGTATCGAGCTACGAGGAGACAGAAGCAGCGTTAAACCAGCGCCTCGAAAACACATCACCCGATGTGCTTGTATACAATTCCGGCATCTCGCGGGACAATCTCCTCATGTGGATGACGAGGGAAGAGTGGCGAGCCGTCCTAGCAACGAATCTTGACGGTTTTTTTAATGTGTCGCGCGCCGTTATCTTCGCCATGTTAAAAGCCAAGCGCGGCAGGATCGTGGTCGTGTCTTCCGCGTCAGGACAGATCGGCCAGGCGGGCCAGGTCAACTATTCCGCGTCGAAGGCCGGCTTGATCGGTGCAGCCAAGGCTCTTGCCCGCGAAGTGGGGAAGAAAAACATCCTCGTCAATGTTGTAGCTCCGGGGTTCATTGAAACGGAAATGACGAAGGATATTCCGAAGGACCAGGTTCTGCCGCTCATTCCGCTGAACCGGGTGGGCACGGCTGAAGACGTGGCGTCGGTTGTGGATTTCCTGTGCTCGGAGCAGAACATGTATATCCACGGCCAGGTGATCGGCATCAACGGCGGCCTCGCCATGTAGAGTTTTTTTTTGATGCGCAGGTATCCCGAGCAGGAGCTTCTGACATCTTGACGAAAACATACGATCATATCGTGGTGGGAAGCGGCATCAGTGGATTGACCATGACGCTTCTGCTTGCCATGAACGGGAAGCGCGTGCTCCTTGTTGAAAAAGCCCCAACGATCGGCGGATCACTGGCGCGTTTTTTCAAAAAGGGCGTCCCTTTTGATACCGGCTTTCACTTCACCGGTGGTCTTCACAAAGGCGGCATCCTCGACGAAATTCTCACTTTTCTGCGCATGCGGGATGAGATCGAGCCGCTTTTCCTGTCCGATGCGTGCCGCAACCAGTTCATTTTCGAAGCAGCCGGGAAACGCTTTGAACTTCCGAGCGGCGTCGAGAGTATTAAAAAGCAGTTAAAGAGCTACTTCCCCGGCGATGCACATGCGATTGATCGCTACTTTGAGATGACGTCGTCGGTCTGCAGCAGAACACCCTCGCTGCATATCAATGAAGGCGAACTGTCCCTCGCGAACCTTGACGAGGATTTCATTTCCCTGGATGCCGTGCTCAGGGATCTGACCGGGAATGAACTCCTCCGCGGTCTGCTGTCGGGGTACGCCATGTGCTACGGCGTGCGGCCGTGCGACATTTCCTTTGCCAACCACAGCAGGATGGTTCTGAATTTCTACGAATCCATCGCATGCGTCAAAAACGGCGGCGATGCTTTTATCGAGGCTTTCCGGAACAAGCTGCGAAGCTACCCCGTTGACATCCGCTGCAAAACCTATATCACGGAACTTGCTGACATCCGGGACAGCAAGGTTGGGCGCTTCGTCCTGAACACAGGTGAGGAAGTCGAGGCGGATTCGTGCGTCCTGACGATTCATCCCAAGGAAATCCTGAATCTGCTGCCGCCGAAGCATTTCAGCCGCGCCTTTGCGAGCCGTGTTTCCTCCTTTGAACCATCGGTGGGATTCTTTGCGCTTTTTGCGGTTCTTAAACCCGGCATGAACGACCCCAACCCTGATGCATCGCTTGTTTCACTTTTTCCCGATAATGATGTGAATAACCTTCTGGATCCTGCATACAAAGGAATGCCGGCCATCGTGATCATCAAATCCCCCGACGATACCGAGGAAACAGCTCGCAAGGGGATCTGTATTCTCGAACCGTCATTTTACGAACACGTTGCGGGTTGGACTGAGTCCCGCAGAGGAAACCGGCCGCCGGCGTATCTGGAATACAAAAAGGAGCGGGTGGCTACCATCCTGGAGCATATTTTCAGCGTAATTCCCCAGTACCGGCAAAGCCTGGAAGTGCTGGATGCAGGGTCCATGCTTACGTTCAAGGAATATTTGAACAGCCCGGACGGGAGCGCGTATGGCGTGAAACAGAAAATGGGCCAATTCAATCTGATCGGCAAGCTCCCGCTGCACAACCTGTTCGCGGCAGGACAAAGCTCGCTGTTGCCGGGTATCATCGGCGGCATGATGTCGTCGCTTATTGTCGGTCGCGCAGTCCTGGGCAAGGAAGCGTATCGAAAGATGTTCAGCCAGAACGTGTCATGATGTTGAGGAGGGTTGTCATAACGGGGATCGGCGCGGTTACTCCTTACGGTAACGGCGTTGCGAAACTTCTGCAAGGCATTGAAGAAGGCCGCAGCGCTGTTCAGCGCATGGCAGGGTGGGAGTCCTATATCGGACTTCGCAGCCTTGTGGGCGCCCCGGTGACCCTGCAGGATGAAAAGCGCATTCCCCGCCACAAACGGCGCTCCATGGGACGCATGAGCATTTTTGCCGCGCAGGCAGCCGACGAAGCGCTGTCAGACGCAGGTATTGTGCTGGAGCAGGAAGACCGCTGGCGCGTCGGCTGCGTCATCGGTTCGACCATGGGAAGCGCCAAAAGCATCAATGACGCCTTCGAGATCATGCTGCCGGACAAGGACCTGAGCAGGCTGAACTCGACCATGTTCTTCCAGTGCATGTCGCATACGGCTGCGGTGAATACGGCGCAGTACCTGGAGCTGAACGGAGCGATCATGGCGCCGGCTGCGGCATGCGCGTCGGCACTTCATGCGATCGGCACGGGATACGATCTCATTCGACTCGGCAGACAGGATGTTCTTTTATGCGGGGGAGCGGAGGAGCTGCATCCCACGGTCACGGGATCGTTCGATATCGTGTTTGCAACCTCGACGAAGTACAATGATTGTCCGGAAAAAACACCGCGTCCCTTTGACCGCGAACGTGACGGGCTCGTGTGCGGGGAGGGAAGCGGCATTCTGGTCCTCGAAGAGTATGAGCGGGCGCTGCGGCGCAAGGCGCGGATCTACGCCGAGATCAAGGGATTCAGCACGACGGCGAGCGGCATGCACGTGAGCCAGTCGAACAAGGCATCCATGGTGGCCTGCATGCACCGTGCGCTGGAAGACGCCGGCATCAAAAAGGACGACGTGGATTACATTAACGCCCATGCTACAGCGACAACCCAGGGAGACCAGGAAGAGGCCGAAGCCATCGCTGAAGTGTTCGGCGCCGAAGTCCCGGTCAGCAGCCTGAAGGGCTATATCGGCCATACACTCGGCGCATCGGGCGCTGTTGAGCTTGCGGCAACGCTCAACATGATGGAGCGCTCCGTTCTGTATCCGACCCGCAACCTGGAGCAGGTGAGCCCGGAATGCGCCGGCATCGACCATGTCCTGACGCCGCGGAAGAAAGAGATTACGACGGTGCTGAAGAACGGCTTCGCCTTCGGCGGGATCAACGCGGCGCTGGTGTGCAGAAAAATCGAAGCCTGAGGACAAGAGGTATTGCTCTGCAGGCCAGACGGATCAAGTCACGAGTTATTCGTACGGGGAGGATGCATGATCGATCAGGAGATCATCGAAAAAACCAACAAGGTCTTTGAGGAGTCCTTTGAGATCGAGAAAGAACGGCTGGTGCCGGAAGCGCAGATTTTCACTGATCTCGGCCTCGACAGCCTCGATATTGTTGACCTGATCGTCGCGCTCCAGAACAGTTTCGGTGTCAAGATTAGAAACGAGGAAAAGGTGAGGGAAATACGCACGCTCCAGGATATCTATCAGTTTATTTCCTCGATCAAGAGCGAACAAGGCAAGTAAGACACGTGAACATGTCTCCCCGCTGGAAACTGCTGCCGCTGAACCTGTATTTTTTCACGCTGTTTTTTCTGCTGTCCGGCGTGGGGATTCCGGCGCTGACGCTGTTCGTGGCGGGTACGCGGCTGTTCAGTTCGCACCGCCGTACCATGAAGCGGTTCCGCCGTGCCATCAGCTGGTACGGCAAGCTGATCACGGCGATTCCGTATCCGTTCATCAAGCTGCGGTACGAACCGCTGCAGGGCAGCGATCCCGGCGAGCCGTATATTTTTGTGAGCAATCACCGCTCTGCATCGGATGCATTCCTGATGTGCGTACTGCCGCACGAGGTTGTGCAGATCGTGAACGTCTGGCCGTTCAAAATTCCGGTACTCGGTCTGTATGCGAAGCTGTCGGGATATCTGAACATCAGGATGATGACCCACGAACAGTTTCTGGAGCGGGCAGGAATGCTGCTTGCGCAGGGCGTGTCGATTGTTTTTTTCCCCGAAGGCACGCGCTCGGCAAGCAGGACCATGGGCGCCTTTCACGGCGCTGCATTCCGGCTTGCCCTGGAAACAAAGGCGAGCGTCGTGCCGCTCTGCATCTCGGGGAACGAGAATATCCCCCCCAAGGGATCGCTGATGCTCCGGCCGGGCACGATCCGGGTGCGAAGGCTGCCGGCGATCACCTGGCAGGAATATAAAGACATGAATGCCTATGCATTCAAGAACCGGGTCTGGAACATCATTGACTGCGAACTGAAGAACATGGAGGGCGCTGCGCCGACAAAGACAGCGGGTTCTGCTGCGCAGCACTCAAAGATGATCACGGATGAAGCCGAATGCTCAATGACGCCGCCCGTGGTCAATTCACACCTGCATAATCATGATTGAATTCAACAGAAATAGAAAACTGGAATTCCTGCCGTCCGCGGAGATTGCCCAGGTGCAGGAGGGGCTTCTTCACAGGCACCTGCATCATCTGCAGACATCCTCGCCGTTCTACCGGGAGCTGTTTCGCAGACAGAAGCTCGATGTCAAGGGAACAACTCTTGCGGCGCTTCATCGTCTGCCGCTCACGGACAAGACAATGCTAAGCGAGCATAATGACGATTTTCTCGCGGTGCCCATGTCGGAGGTCGTGGATGTCGTGCTCTCTTCGGGCACCACCGGACGGCCGACGGTCATGATGTACACGGAGAACGACCTGCGGCGCCTCGCGTACAACGAGGAAATATCCTTCGACAGCTGCGGCTTGACGCGCGACGATATTGTGCTGCTGACGTGCACCCTGGACCGCTGTTTCATTGCGGGGCTTGCCTATTTCTCCGGTGTACGAAGCGTCGGCGCCGCTGCGATCAGGAACGGGTTGTCCAGCTTTGAGAGCCATTTCGAGATCATGAAGCGGATGAAGCCCACAGCCATGGTCGGCGTTCCCACGTTCCTGCTGAAGCTCGGGAAGTTCATCTCATCACAGAATGTCGATCCTGCAGCCCTCGGCGTGCGGAAGATGATCTGCATCGGCGAGCCGGTCCGCGACCGGGAACTCAGGTTTCTCAGGATGGGCGCGGAACTGGAATCGCTCTGGGGGGCGAAGATCTATTCGACCTATGCGTCATCCGAGACGATTACGAGCTTCTGCGAGTGCACGGCCCAGCAGGGAGGCCACCTCCATCCCGACCTCGGAATTGTCGAGATCGTGGACGACAGCGGAACCGTCCTCCCTCCCGGCGAAGTCGGCGAGATCGTCATGACGCCGCTCAACATGGAAGCCATGCCCATGCTGCGGTTCCGAACGGGCGATGTGAGCTTTCTCATGACGGAACCCTGTGCCTGCGGCAGGAACTCCCCGCGGCTTGGTCCGATCCTGGGAAGAAAGAAGCAGATGATCAAGTTCCGCGGAACGACGCTCTATCCCAACTCCATTTACGTGGTGCTTGACTCCTTTCCCGCAGTGAGCGAATATTACGTCGAAGCCTCGAGCGACTACGACCTTTCGGATCTCGTGAAAGTGCACGTGGCGTTAAAGGATCCGTCGCTCACGGCCGAGATGATCACCGACAAGCTGCAGGCCCATCTGCGGGTGAGGCCTCAGGTCCTGGTGGAACCGGAGGACCATGTGAAAAAAATAGTTTATGCCGGGAATTCCCGGAAATTAATCCGTTTTGTCGATGCGAGAAAGGGCCTATGAACACGTGCCAAACACAGATTTACGGCGCTGAATTCACGAATGAAGAAGTCGCCGAAGCCGTCCGCGAGGGCAAACTCCTGTCGATGGAGATAGAATTCAACAGCATTTGCAATTTCCGGTGCGTCTACTGCTACGCCGCGGAAAACGGGCAGCGGCCGAATGAATTGAGCGTGGATGAATTCCGGGATGTGATCCGCCAGGCCAAGGATCTCGGTGCGCGCAAGATCATCGTGCTGGGCGGGGAACCCATGCTCTATCCGCACATCCTGGATATGCTCCGGTTCATCCGGAGTCTCGACATGGAGGTTGAGCTGTTCACGAACGGAACGGGCGTAACGCCCGAAATGGCGAAAACGTTCTATGCCATGCGCGTGCGCGTAGTCCTCAAGATGAACACGTTCGACGAGACGATCCAGGACAGATTGTCGGGCAGGAAGGGCGCCTATGGGCAGATCCACCGCGCCTTCGATAACCTCAGGAATGCGGGATATCCTTCGGCTGACCGCTTTATGGGAGTGAGCACGGTCATCTGCCAGCAGAACATAGAAGAGCTTCCGAAACTGTGGGAATGGCTGCGTGACCAGGGCATTGCGCCGTATTTTGAAATGATCACTCCGCAGGGCGGAGCACGCGGCAATGACACCCTCGACATTACGTCAAAGCAGGCCGAGGAGTTTTTCCACACGATAGCGGAGATCGACCGGACAAAGTACGGGCACCGGTGGGACCCGCAGCCGCCGCTCGTCGGCGGCATCTGCCTGCGCCACCAGTTTTCGTGCGCGGTCAGCTCTGACGGCAACGTGCAGCCCTGCGTGGGTGTTACCATTTCCATCGGCAATGTGCGTGAAAAGAAACTGGCCGACATTCTGAAGGAGAGCGAAGTCATTCAGGATCTCAAGAGCTATAAGAACATGATCAAGGGGCCCTGCGGCAGCTGTGACAATCTGGCGGAATGTTACGGATGCCGCGGAGCGGCGTTCCAGCTGACGGGCGACTATCTTGCCTCCGATCCCCTGTGCTGGAAGAACACCGGCAGAAATACTGAAATTCTTCATCTCCCCGTGAACGCATCCCGTCTTGTTCCTCACCAGCCTCCCATGCTGCTCATCGACCGGCTGCTTGAAATGAAGGAACGCTCGTCGGTTTCCGAGATGGTCGTCAAGCCCGATTCAATATTCCTGAACGGCAACGGCACGCTCGATGATGCTTCGTATCCCGAGATCCTGTCGCAGGCCATTGCGGCCCAGGAAGGCTTCCGGAAACTCGGATGCCGGGACGGTCAGCCGGAAGGATACCTGCTCGGCCTGAAGCAGCTCGAGATACTGGGTTCCGCGGGTGTCGGCGACCGCCTCGTTGTTTCCGTGCGCAAGGTAGCCAAGTTCGGCGATTTCGGCATCATTCAGGGCGAGGTGCGCAGAGGTGACGACGTGATCGCGCGGGGCGAGCTCAAAGTCTTTCAAAGCGACGGTGAGGCGGCGGTCTGATGACGTTCACTCGCTTCGTACAGAGCGTTGCCTTGTGCGTTGCCTGTCTGGTTGCCCTGCACCCAGTCTGTTTTTCGTCGGAGCAGGGGAGCGAGGCGTCCGGCATGGCGACGTTCCTGAATGATCTCGGCAGGAAGGTCGCGGACTTCAAGACCCTGAGGACCGACTTCGTCCAGGAAAAAGAAATGGCCCTGTTCAGGGACAAGCTCGTGCTGAAGGGAAGGATCATACTCGAAAAACCGAACAAGGTCGTCTGGCACGTTGATTCTCCCGTCCGCTCCTCGGTCCTGATCACGGACAAGGTCATCCGGCAGTGGGATGAGGATACGAACCGGGTCCAGGAGATTTCTCTTTCCCGGAATCCCGTTTTCCAGAACGTCCTGAACCAGCTTACCGTATGGTTTTCCGGCGACTACAGCTCCCTCATCGGCGTGAATACGATCAGGATCGTCAAACAGGAACCCCTGGCCATCGAGTTCCTGCCGAATGAAAAGAACATCGCCTATAAGGTCATCAAAAAGATCGTCATCACCTTCCGGGACGACCGCAAGTACCTGCAGCAGATCCGCATTGAGGAGCGGAGCGGCGACGTCACGGCCATCCATTTCAGGAACACTCAGCTGAATGTTCCGCTCGATGCCGGCAGTTTTGAGGTGAAAGGGCATGTTTGACCGGCTGTTCGAGCGGCTCTTCCTGTTCGTCCACAGGCGTAAAAAAGCAGTCATCGGGACCGTACTTGCCGTCACTGCCGCGGCCGCGGCATTTCTGCCGTTTGTCCGTTATGAGGGCAATATCGATCTCATGCTGCCGCCCGACCCCGAAGTCACGCGGAGCCTGCGTTTCCTGCGTGATTCCAGCCTCTCGGACAAGATCGTGGTGTCCCTGGAACTGACCGACCCGGCAAAAGACAAAAAAGACCTCTTTGCGGCCGTGGATCAATTCGGCGCTTCGCTCACGCCGCCGCTGTTCACCAAGGTTACCTCCGGGTTTTCGCTGAGCGATGTGATGGAAGAGTTCTCCGTGCTGCAGTACGCACCCCAGGTCCTCGGGGAAAACGACCGCGCCGAGATCGACAAGAAACTCACGGAGCCCGCAGTCGCGGCGAGCATGCGCTCCATCTACCTCCAGTCCCTGCGGCCGGAGAGCATTTTCACGTCATCGCTGAACCGCGCCGACCCGTTGGCCATCAAGTCGCTCTTGTACGGGAAACTGCGCGCCCTGCCTGCGTCCATGGGATACGACGTATCCGTGGAAGAGGGCCACTTTATCAGCAGGGACGGACGGCATGCCATGCTGATCGTTCAGACAGCGGTGCCGATGATGGACGGCCAGCGCAGCAAGGAGCTGGTCGCTGCCCTGGAGTCGCACGTGCGGGCGCTTCCCCCGTACATCCGGGCGGACATGATCGGCGGGCATCTTCATACGGTGAGCAACGAACGCGTCATGAAGCGCGACATCACCGTGGCATCCCTTGTCGTGTCCGCCGCATTTCTTATCCTTTTTTTCGTCATGTTTCGCGATGTACGCGCTATTTTTGTATTCATCATCCCGTTGATCGCCGTTGCCTGGGCGATCGTAATCGCAACAGGCCTCGAGGGGAATCTCTCCTACCTCGTGATCGGGTTCGGGACGGCAATTGCCGGAATCTCGATCGACTACGGGCTGCTCGTATACATCGCGATGAAGCGCGGCGCCGACTCCTCCCAGATGGTGAAACTGGCGAAGCTCGTCAGCATCGACGCGATCACAACCATGTTCAGTTTCGCCGTTCTCTATCTGTCCCTCGTCCGGGGCTATCATCAGCTGGCATTGTTTTCGGTCCTGTGCGTTGCGCTCTGTCTGATCATTTCGCTCTTTGTCCTGCCGCTCGTGCTGTCCTGGAAAAAGTTCGAGGTCAGCACCGATCCCGCCATCGGCGATCGCCTCAAGGCCTTCCGGTGGCCGGTGAAAACAAGCGTTGCCGTCTGGGCTGCGCTGACGGTGTTCTTCCTGATTCTGTCTTTTTCACTTACCTTCGAGAGCGATGTGAAAAAACTGGACGGCAGCGAACCCGCCGTGCACGGCGCTGAACGGAAATTTCATGAACTATGGGGCGGCAAGACGAACCAGGCAATTCTGGTCGTGGAAGGTGCGACTGTCGACGAAGCCATGGAAAAGAACGACGCCGTGTACCGGGAGGCGGTCGCCGCCGTGGGCGGTGACAACATCACGAGTCTTGCCCTGTTCTGGAATTCAGCAAAGACGCGCCGCGAGAACACGGCGCAATGGGATCGCTTCTGGCGGGACGGCAGAGAACGAAAACTGAGAAAGCTTATCCGCAATGCATCGGCAGCCTACGGTTTCTCTGACCGCGCCTTCTCACCTTTTTTTGACGGACTCTACAACCATGCCGCGCCGCAGGCCAGCACCGAGGGCCTGATCAGCCGCCTCCAGGATCGTTTTGTGGTCACCCGCCAGAGCGAGACCAGCATTCTTTCCTTTTTCCCGGATGAGAAACAGCAGGTCGATGCAATCAAGGCAATCGCGGCAAAACATCCCGGCGTGTTCATTGTCTCCGGCAGGACGCTTTCGTCATCGATATCATCCTTTACTTCGCGGGAACTCAAACTGCTGGCGCCTGCGGCAATCCTGTTCAATATCGTCCTGGCCTGGATGTTTTTCCGCAATTGGACCGAGACGTTCATTTCCCTCGTGCCCGTCCTGACGGGAGTCGTCTGGCTCGGCGGCATCATGTCGCTGTTGAACATTCCGTTGAACGTGGTGAGTGTTGTTGCAGCCATCGTGACGACCGGGGTGATCGTTGACTATGGGCTCGGCATGACCTATGAATACCGTTACCACCTGCGCACGGGAACGGTTATGGCCGTAACGCTGTCCGCCGCCACAAATATCATCGGCACGGGCGTTCTCCTGTTTGCAGACCATCCCGCCCTTTTCTCGACGTCCGTGGCCATGGTCATCTGCATGGTGACCGGGTACCTGTCGGCCCTCATCGTCGTGCCGTCTTTCTGCAGCATCATGGGCACTCGGACAGAGGAGGCGCCGTCGCCATGACCTCGAAGAAAATCGTCGCCCTCTTGTTCGTCATTTCCTGGTCAACGGGATGCAGCCCGCTGCCTTTTCAGGAGACGTCGCATGATCACCTGTCGGCGGCAAGCCCGCGGGACCTTGTCCAGCGCTTTGCGGCCAGCCAGGCGCTCCGTTTTCAATTGCTCAACTCCATTGTTTTTGAGTATAATTGGCAGGCTTTTTCAGGCATCGGATATCTCAATGTCGATCGTGACTCAGGCCGCTTCAAGGTCGCGTGTCTGAACACGCTGGGCGTGAAGCTGTTCGAATTGTCCGGAGACGGGGACCAGGTAACCGATCTCTACACGATACCGGCATTCAGCCGGTTCGGCAGCGTTACGGCAGCGGTGGGCGCCGACATCAGACGGATGTATCTCAATATCGTCCCTTCGGCGAACGCAGAGATCTGGTGGCGCAGCGACTCTGCCGTGCGGCTGCGGGAACCTTCTCCTGAAGGGACCATTGAATATGTTTTTGCGGGGCCGGACGGGGATGTCGTTGAGAAAAACTGTTACAAAGAAAACGGACTGGCATGGCGTGCCTCCTACTACGAGTACCGGGAAGAAGGGGGAAAAAGATTTCCCCGGGGCATTGTATTCCAGAATTTTGATTACCACTATCGCTTGATCGTGCGCCAGAGGGAGCTTATTCGTGAGAATGATCAAACGGGAAATTGAACAGTCACTAACGGGCCTGACGAGGAACGGCGAATCGCTTGTTGCACATTTTCTTTTCACGGAGGATTTCATCGGCTTCCAGGGCCATTTCCCGGGGAAAAAGGTCCTCCCCGGCGTGTGCCAGATCCAGTGCGTGCTCACGATGATCGAAAAAGCCCATAAACTGCCGGTGTTTCTCAAGGAGATCATGGTGGCAAAATACATGTCGCCCATTCGGCCCGGAGAAAAGATTACCTGTACGTGCAGTGACCTGCAAAAGAGAAACGCCGATCAGGTCGTCAAAGCGGTTATCACGAAAGAGAACGCGAAGATTTCTGAACTGAAGCTTCGGTTCCGGTTTGCTGAAAACACCGAAGCAAACTAGGATATTGGTTCGTTCCATGAAGAGAAGAAAATCGACGTATTTCGAACGCATTCCCGGCGCGCCGGAGCCCGTCGTTGTTGAAGTGAAGCGGCGCGTGCGCTTCAACGAGGCCGACCCCATGGCAATCGTGTGGCACGGGAGGTATCCGCTTTTTTTCGAAGAAGCATCGGAAGAACTGGGAAGAAAATGCGGGCTGACGTATGCCGAGTATTTCGATGCAGGGCTGCGCGCTCCCATCGTCGAGCTCCATATCGATTACTTCAAGCCCTTGTTCCTGGACGAGGAGTTCACCATGCGCGCTTCGCTCATCTGGTGCGAAGGCGCCCGCCTGAACACGGAGTTTCATGCCGTCAAGCAGGACGGGAGCCTTGCCACGAGCGGGTACATGGTTCAGCTGTTCATCGAGCATGAGACCGGCGCTCCGCTCATGGTTTCGCCGGAGATCCTCAACCGCTGCAGGGCGCGGTGGAAGGCGGGGGAGTTCCATCGCGTATGAAGGCGGTCGTCGTTGCAGCGGATATGATCACTCCCTACGGGCAGGGCGTGAACGCCTGTTGGGAGGGGCTGGTTTCGGGCGCGACAGCGATTTCTCCCGTGACGCGGTTCATCACGAACTCCTTTACCTCGAGCGTGGCAGGGACGATAGGGGGTCTCAAATACCACGAGGGGGAGTCGCTGGTCATGCAGATGCTGGGTTTGCTGTTCCGGCGGAGCGGGGTCCCCATCCCGCGGGACGCCAAGCTTATCCTTGCCACGACCAAAGGGGAGATCGATTTTCTTGAAATGAGCGTGCTCGGTAAAGCAGCCGAGGTTTCGCAGTGCTCCCTCGACACGCTTCTCGCCAAGGTTGAGGCCCTGTCCGGCGCGCGCGGCGGCGGGCAGATCGTATCAGCGGCATGCACATCATCGGCGGCAGCAGCAGCCCGGGCAGCCGCGATGATACGGACAGGGCAATCTGACTGCGTCCTGGTCGTGGCGTGCGACAGCGTGACGGAATTCATCTACGCGGGCTTTTCCGCGCTCATGGCGCTGGACAAGATTCCTGCCAGGCCGTTTGACCGGAGCCGGGAGGGGCTGAACGTCGGCGAAGCAGCAGCATATGCGCTTTTCATGAGCCCCGAACGGGCTGCACAGGAGAACAGGACCGCGATCGGGGAACTGGCGGGCTGGGGTTTGAGCGACGATGCAAATCATATGACCGGGCCGTCCCGGGAAAGCGAGGGCTTGATCCTCGCGATCAGCAAGGCGCTTGCTTCGGCGGAGCGCGGCAGGGAAGACATCGGCATCATCTCGGCCCACGGCACAGGCACGCTGTATAACGATGCCATGGAAATGCGTGCGTTTCACCGCGTGTTCAGCGGCACCGTGAAGCCGGTCTATTCCCTGAAAGGCGGAATCGGCCATACCATGGGCGCAGCGGGGCTCCTGGAGATGATCATCGCACTCCGCGCGCTCAGGGAGAAAACGGCGCCGCCGACCGTAAACCTGCGGGAAGCCGACGACGATGCGGCCGGCTGGGTATCGCAGCGGGCGCGCCGGACCGCGGGCGGCACGTGTGCGATCGTGACGAACGCGGGATTCAGCGGTGTGAACACGGCGTTGGTCGTCAGTTTGTAGCGTTTCCACCTGGGCGCGGTGAACCCAATTGCACTCGCTCATCTTTTGTTAATGCAATGAACACTCAGAACTCAATAGGTTCCATCAGTGTAGTGGGCATCGGCTGGTTGACCACAGAAGCCTATGGCTGCATCAGGACCGGCAGGCGTCGGACATTCGAACCGGGGGAGGGGGCGCATGCTCTTACAAAAAAGGGCATATTCGCCCACCCCTTTAAAAACTACGGACGCCTGGATACGCTGTCGCGCATGACTGCGTACGCGGTCTCCCTCGCGCTTCAGGATGCGAACATCGAATATGCGCCCGGCAGGAAGCAGGACATCGGTATCATCGGAACCAGCTCGCAGGGATCGCTCCAGACGGACCGCGAATTCTTCGAGGATTACGTCAGCAGCGGCAGGACCCTGTCGCGGGGGAGCCTGTTCATCTATACATTGCCCTCAAGCTCGCTGGGCGAATCAGCGATCCATTTCGGCCTGCGGGGGCCGCTTCTCTACCTGCGCGGCGCCGGGGGCGGGCTGGCCGCGGTCCTGGACGGTGCGGCAGATATGATCGCGACCGGAGAGGCGCCCCTTATGCTTGCAGGTCAGGCGGAGCCGCACGATGCGTTCTACTGCGTGCTGGCACAGGACGCCGACAGGGATCACGAAGCATTGTGCGACCTTGCAAGCGGCCGCAGGATCGCCGCGGCGAATACCGATATTCCGTCCCTGATTCATGATTTTTCTTTACTGGCACCAGGAAAGGCATAGCGTGAAGATCAAACTTATTTACCCCGAATGGCCAAAACTCGAACGGCAGACCGAGTTTCATCTGCCGCCCCACGGACCTGTCTGCTTTGCGGCCACCATCCCCGGCGACGTGGAGGTCACATTTTTCGATGAGCATGTCCAGCCCGTGGACTTCGACTCGCCCGCGGATCTCGTGGCGATCTCGTGCATGCTTACGTGCCAGATTCCGCGGGGATGGGAGATTGCGGACCGGTTCCGCGCCATGGGCGTCCCCGTGATTTTCGGGGGCATCGGGACCATGCTCCATGCAGAGGAGACGGCGCTGCACGCGGATTCCGTGTTCCTGGGCGAAACAGAGGGGCGGTTCGCACAGGTCCTGGACGATCTGAAGAAGGGCCGGCTCAAGAAGGTATACGACTACCAGTGGAATTTCCCGGATATCAAACTCGTGGGCCCGGCGCGGAGAAGCATCCTGAACAGGCCGCTCTACAACTACCGCGGCGTGCAGATGGTCGACCTCATCCACGCGTCGCGCGGATGCAGGTTCAACTGCTTTCCCTGCTGCACGCCCTATCTCGGCGGCCGCGAGTTCCGGCCCCGGCCCATAGACGATGTAGTGCGGGAAGTCGCGTCCATCGAGAACAAACGGCTCTTCTTCGTGGACAACTCCATGGCCCAGAACGACCAGTGGGAAAAGGACCTGTTCAGGGCGCTGATCCCCCTGAAGAAAAAATGGGTTTGCCATCCGATCAAGGACAACGATGAGATTCTCGATCTTGCTGCCGAAGCCGGCTGCTGGTATGTGTACCAGGCAATCTTCGACACGTCGGACCATATCCGCAACCGCGTCAGGCGCCTGCAGGAGCGCGGTATCGGTGTGGAAGGCACGATTATTCTCGGAACGGACGAACAGGACGAGGATTACGTGAAGCGGCTTGTGGACTTTCTGCTCGAAATCCGGCTCGATCTCGCCGAGTTCACCATTCTCACTCCGTTCCCGCATACGCCGATCCGGGAGACCTACCTGCAGCAGGGAAGGATCCTGTCGAACGACTGGCGCCATTACACGGGCGGCGAGGTCGTGTTCCAGCCCGCCAAAATGACACCCGCGAAGCTGCAGGAGATGTTCTATTACGCCTGGAACAAATTTTATGAGGACAGCACCCAGCACCTCAAGATGGCAAAGCTTTTCCTGAAGGTGATCGAGAAGGAGAAAGCGGACGGCACCTACCAGGGGGCCGCGCTCAGGAGGAGACGCTGGCAAAAGGACGTGGCCGCGGAGAAGGTCCGATGAAAATCGCACTCATATCAGCAAACGTTACGCAGTCGCCGTACCCGATCTATCCCCTGGGGGTGAGCATGGTCGCGGGCGCTCTGACCAAGGCCGGTCATGAGGTGCGGCAGCTCGATTTCCTGCAGCAGAATACATCGGCCGAAGCGATTGCCGAGGAAGTGAAACGGTTCCGGCCCGGGCTCGTGGGCATTTCCGTGCGGAACATCGACAACGTCAACCTCGTGCACGAACAATATTATATCGAGAACGTCAAGAATATTGTGGCCGCCGTCAGGAAGGTCACCGACGCGAAGGTGCTGCTGGGCGGAGCAGGATTCTCCCTCGTCCCCGAGCTTATCCTCAAGGAGACGGGCGCGGATTACGGCATAACCGGCGAGGGTGAAGTGCTCGCTGTGGAGTTCGTGAACAATGCTGAAAAGGGCGTGTATCCTTCCGAGCGGATAGTATCGGCGGCGCCGCGCCTTTCGGGCGGGGAGATCAACTCGGCGCTCTATGACGAACGTCTCCTCGATTTCTACCTGCACAGCGGCAACATCGCCTCGATCCAGACAAAGCGGGGCTGTACCTACAAATGCGTGTACTGCTCCTATCCCGTTCTTGAGGGCGCCGCACTCAGAAGGAGAGACCCGTCCGCCGTGGTGGATGACATCCTGCTCCTGCGCGACAAGTTCAAGACCAAGTATATATTCTTCGTGGACTCCGTATTCAACGACGACGAAGGCGCCTATCTCGAGATCATCGCCGAAATGGAGAGGCGGGGTGTATCCGTGCCCTGGACCGCCTTTTTCAAACCCCGGGGGCTGAACGACGAAATCGTGGAACGCATGAAAAAGACGGGTTTCGTCGCCGCCGAAGTGGGCGCGGACGCGGCCTGCGATACGACACTGAGGAAAATGGGCAAGAGCTTTACGTTCAGCGATATCATTGAGTGCAACGATCTCTTTGTGCGCCACGGCATCGCCGCATCGCACTTTTTCATGTTCGGCGGTCCGGGAGAAACTCAGGAAACGGCGCGTGAAGGCATCAGCAACATTCTGAGCCTCCAGAAGTGCGTATCGTTCATTTTCATGGGCATCCGCATTCTGCCGAACACGGCGCTCCAGCGTCTTGCAATCAAGGAGAATCTGATCAGCAAAGACGACGGCCTGCTCCATCCCGTGTATTATATGTCCCCCGCAGTTGACCGGCAGTGGCTCGAAGAAGCGCTGACCAAGGCGTTCGAAGGCGTGCGGCACTGCGTTTTTCCGCCCGATGCCATGGACAACAGCCTCCAGGTGCTGCACAAACTCGGGTATACGGGTCCCATGTGGGAACTCCTCCTTCCCGGGAAAAAACATCGCGACAGGGTGAGGCATGCGGCCAAGTAATCCCGTACCCCGGGATCGTGTCTGGATCGCGGTTCCGGTGTACAACAACAGAGGCACCGTACGGGCAGTGGTTGAGGAATGCCGCGGCATGATGGATAACGTGCTTGTCGTGGACGATGGAAGCACGGACGCAGACCTCTCCGCGCTCCTGGCAGGCCTGGACGTCGCTGTCGTGAAGCACGGCGAGAACAAAGGCAAGGGGCAGGCCATCATGACCGCGTCGCGGTATGTCGAGACCCGGGGCGGCGAGTACCTGATCACGATAGACGCCGACGGGCAGCATGTGCCGCGGGATATCGAAAAGTTCCTGCCCCTGCTCGATAACGCACATCCGGCGATCGTCATCGGGTCGCGGGACTTCAATACGGGGAACGTTCCCGCCTCAAGCCGGTTCGGGAGATCCTTCGCGAATTTCTGGCTTCGCGTCGAAACAGGAAAGATCGTTGACGACTGCCAGAGCGGGTTCCGCGCCTATCCGGTGCGGCTGATCAACCGGCTGCAGTTCAAAGGAGTGCACTACGATTTCGAGGCGGAAATCCTTGCCAAGGCAATCTGGGCGGGGCTCGTCATCAAGACCGTTCCCATCGAGGTGAGGTATCCGAAACCGGAAGAGCGGGTCTCGAGCTTCAAGCCGTTTCTGGATAATCTGCGGCTCACGCTGATCCATTCCATGCTTGTGGGAAGGAGGCTCGTACCGTGGCCCCACAAGAAACTGGTGCAGGATTCCGGGGCCTTTGATCTTTCGCTTCTCCGGCATCCAGCGAAGGCCCTGCGCCTCCTGATCATGGAGCATGCCACACCGGAAGGTTTGGCGATGTCCGCCGCGGTCGGCATGTTCCTGGCGGTGCTTCCGCTGTTGTTCATTCACTCGCTCGTGATCCTGTACGTGTCCCTGCGGCTGAATCTGAACAAGATCGTTGCCTTGAACGTGCAGCACCTTGCCGTGCCGCCGTTCATCCCGGCGCTGTGCATCGAGGTCGGTTATTATCTGCGCCACGGCGAGTGGCTTACGGATCTTTCCTTCCGGACGGTTTTCGAACAGTTTTCGTCGCGTCTCTATGAGTGGTTCCTGGGTTCGCTCATCATCGCGCCGGTCTCGGCCGTGATCGCCGGGGGGGTGATGTTCGTCGCGGCCCTCGCGGTGAAGCGGATCAATGCAAAAAGATGGGCAACCACAGACGAGCAGAGATAAAAAGGGCAGATGAGTTCATGCGCATGCGTGAAGATGAGGTTGCCACCTTGACGCTTCAAGTCTTCAACGCATGAACGCATTCTGCTTGAACCGTGTTCATCCATGGTTGCATCGCCTCCGGGCTGAGGGACGGCAATGTCACAAAAGGGTATCGATCGAAACCGGGGGAACAGGCTCGGGTTCTGGTTCTTTCAGACCGCGGTCAGACTATTCGGGCTGCGCGGGACGTACGGACTGCTGTACTTCGTGGGCCTCTATTACATGATCGTCGACCGCGCACTAGTGAGCGCGAGTCTGGCGTACTTCAGGCGGCGCTTCCCGGATCATTCGGCCGCCCGGCGCTTCTTCGATGTCCTTCTGCTCTTTGTGAACCAGGGGAAGAGCCTCATCGACCGGTATTACGCCGCTTCCGGCCGCGGAGATATCCAGGTAGATATCAAGGGCTATGAAAAAGTGCTGGCCCTGTTCGCGGAGCGCCATCGCGGTTTCATCCTGCTGACTGCCCATGTGGGCAACTGGCAGGTGGCGATGACATCGCTCCAGAAATTCGGGAAGACCGTTCACCTCATGATGCGGCGCGAAGACAATGCGGCGGTCAAGGAAGCCCTGAATATTGACAGTGAGGGCGAAAAGGTTAAAATACTGTACACTGACGAGTCCCTCGGCGGCGTCATCGAGGCGCTGAAGGCGATCGACAACGGCGATCTTATTTCGATCATGGGCGACCGGGCGTATCACTACAGCGCGCGGCCCGCAGAATTTCTCGGGGAGGCCGTGCAGTTTCCGAACGGAGCGTTCAGCCTTGCCGCAGCGGCGAAGTGCCCCGTCGTGGTGCTGCTGTCGGCAAAAGTGGGTACGAAAAAATACGTCACGGACGTGTCAAACATCATCGAAGCGCCGCAGGGAAGGGGAAGGCAGAAAGAGGCCTCCGTTGATTCGGCGATACAGCAGTTCGCGGGCATCCTCGAACAGTACGTGAAGGAATATCCCTACCAGTGGTTTGTGTTCCGCGACATCTGGGCGTCGAATGCGTGAAAAGGGACCGCGGGCGGCCCCGACGCAACGGATCCCGATGAAAGATAAAGCGACAGTACCAGTTCAACCAAGGAGAGTGCAATGGACAACAAGGAGCAGGAGCTGCAGAAGATCCGCAGGGACCTCAAGGAGATGATCGTGCGCGATCTGTCCCTGGAGGACATCAAGCCCGAGGAGATCAAGGACGATGAGATTCTGTTCGGCGACGGCCTCGGCCTCGATTCCCTTGATGCGGTCGAGATCGTGGTTCTTCTGCAGCGCAACTATGGCCTGGAGGTGAAGAACATGGATCAGGGCAAGGAGATCTTCTACTCGATCACTACGATCGCAAACTTCGTATACGACAACACGAGGAAAAAGGCCTGACGCCTGCTCCCGTCATGAAGACACGACTGTACTTCATTGTGTCGGTCCTCCTGTGCTGCGCGGCCTGCCGGCATGCGGTGATGCCGCCCGCAGCATCGAACGGCCGGTCGGCTCCGCTCTTTACGTATGTGCTCGATGACGGCAATGATACGGATTACCTCGTGGCGCTGGAAGTTTTTTCCGGCCAGGGCGCTGTTGCCTGCACGGCGATCACCACGGACTGGATCGGCAAAGGCGACCACCTCACCGCCGGCCAGATCCGGTCGCTCCGCGATGCAGGCTGGGAGATTATGAGCCACACGGCAACGCATCCTCACCTCACCTCGCTGACGGAAGACCGTATTGATGAAGAACTGGCCCGGTCCAAGACCATGCTCGAAAGCCTGGGAGTGACGGTCCGCAACATCGTCTACCCGTACAACCAGAACGACGAACTGGTCAGGCGCGTTGCTTCAAAATACTACCGCTCCGGACGGGGCGGGACCTACGCGGTGAATTACCCGGACACGGACCCGTACTTTCTGAAATCGTATTCCTTCAAGCACGACCTTGAAGATATGAAACGAACCATCGATCAGGCATATCAACACCGCGCATGGCTGATCGTGTACCAGCACGAAATGGACGTCAAGATAGCTGTCACGGCCAGGGAGGGGAAATTTATTCCCGGCGAGCAGCTTCACTTCAGTCCTTCCGGCGCCGAGGGCAGGTATGAAGCTCCGGCGTGGTTCCAGTATTTCGGATCGATGTATGTGGTCCCCCTTTCCGGAACACCGCAGCCCGGCGACAGCGTCAGGGGCATGACGAGCAAAGCCGCCGCCCGGCTCGATCACTATGTCTATGACGATCGCGCAGCGGTCAGCGAGCTGATCCGCTACGTACGGACGGCACATCCGGACATGCGGATCGTGACCATCGACCAGGGGCTGGACATCCTGGGAATGGCGAAAAAAAACACGAATTAGTTCCGCTTGACTTGTATCGGCAATGAACGACGACACCATCCTCATAACCGGCATGGGCGCCCTGTCCGCAGCCGGGAACACGATCGCGGAAACGCTCGCATCCTTTGAACGGGGAGCGCGGAATGCAGGACAGGTTACGCTTTTCCCGACGAAGCTCAAGTATCCGGCCTTCGAAGTCAGGAACCTGCCGCAGCAGTACGCTCTGGAGGGGCAGCGGACCCTGAGCCTCGCGCTCGCTGCCGTTGATCAGGCCCTCGCAGACGCGGGTCTGGCGCAGAAGCCGGGACTCCGCATCGGTGTATGCATGGGAACAACGGTGGCGAGCCAGCTGAATGATCTCGCGTTCTACACGGCCTACCGGGAGCGCGGCGCAGCGCCCATGACCGCAGTGGACCGCTTTCTCAAAGGAAACATTGCCGAAGTCGTGAGCAGAAAGCTCAAAGCGCGCGGACCGGCGCTCACCGTCGTGAATGCCTGTTCCTCGGGAACGGACGCGATCGGCGTGGCGCTGTCGTGGCTCAAGGCCGGATTGTGCGATATTGCGATCGCCGGAGGAGCGGACGAACTGAACCACGTGCCGTACTGCGGTTTCGCATCGCTCGGCATCGTGAATGCGGATTTGTGCTCACCCTTTGACCGCGACCGGAAAGGCCTCAATCTCGGCGAAGGGGCCGGCGTTCTCGTACTCGAAAGAAGATCCGCGGCCTTCAAACGGGGGAAACATTCCGATCTCGTTCTGCTTGGCTTCGGTGCGTCCTGCGATGCCTACCATCTGACCGCGCCCAGCCCGGAAGGCGTGGGGCTCAAGGCTTCCCTGAAAACAGCGCTCAGAGAGGCCGATCTCAACGCCGCGGATGTAAGCTTCGTGAACGCCCACGGCACGGGAACCAAGGACAATGATCTTGTGGAAGGGAACACCCTTGCAGAGCTGTTCGGCCGCGATCTCACGATGCTTTCCACAAAAGGGTATACGGGGCATACGCTCGGCGCCGCAGGAGGGCTGGAAGCCGTGTTCACCGCGCTCGGCCTGCGCGAAGCATGGATACCTGCGAGTGCAGGCTTTGTGAACCGCGATGAGGGCATAGCGCTCGCACCGGTGAGAGAGAATACGGCCATTCGAGGCCGATTCGCCGTCTCCACGTCGCTCGCCTTCGGAGGGAACAATGCCGCGATCGTGATCGGACGGGAGGCGAGTCAGTGAACATCCTCGGCGTCGGCACGATATTCCAGGGCGGCGTGGGCATGAGAAGCTTCGAGAAGGCGCTGGAGCAGGGATGGACAAAGCCCTCGGATATGGATGCGAAATGGGCCACGGGCGGAAAGCATCCCGTATACCAGGTGAACATCGACGCGGCTCCGGACAGGGCGGTGCTCAAGAAAATCAGGCGCGCGGACCGGCTGAGCAAGATGGCGGTGCTCGCTGCCGCGGAAGCAGTCAAGGACAGCGCCGTGGCTGACCTTCAGCACAAAAGCGTCGGGATCATTCTTGCCACTGCCTTCGGCGCTCATGTAACGACCTTCGGATTTCTTGACACGATCCTGGACTTCGGCGAGGCAGCGGTCTCGCCCACGATTTTCTCCAATTCCGTCCACAATGCTGCGGCATCCTATATTTCAACGGCCCTCGACATCAAGGGCCCGACACTCACGGTAACGCAGTTCCGTTTCTCGTTCGCGGCCGCGCTGCAGCTCGCCGCAACGTGGCTTGAACTGAGCCGCTGCGACTATGTTCTCGCCGGGGCAGTGGACCAGCTGGGCGACGTACTGGAATATGTCGCCTCCCGGAAACTTGCGGTTGCCGCAGACGGCAAGATCAGGCCCTTCTCGTTTCAGCCGACCGTCCATGTCCCGGGCGAGGGAGCGGCGTTCGTGCTGCTGGGGAACGAGCAAACAGGCCACGCGTACTGCACGGTCCCCTCAATTGCAGTCAATGACGATGCGGAGCAGGCAACGACTCCTGATGTCATCATCATAGATGCTGATGGCATGCAGCCCGATGAATCGATCTATGCCTCCCAGGTGTCACCGGCAAGCATTGTTACGGCCTACTCGCCGCTGTTCGGGAGCATGATGACCGGGGGCATGTTCAATACGGCCGCGGCCGCCCTGATGCTGAAGCG
>DATHDE010000087.1:0-14468 GCA_035490495.1 Nitrospirota bacterium | reverse complement strand
ACAGCGGAAGGGATGCGTCAGGAGCTGTTGACATCTGCAGCACACCACATGCAGGGCACGACGGAGGGGACGTCAATCATGCCGGGGCGGAAGAGGCATGGCGGGTTTACGCATCATTTTACCGATGAAATTGTTGATCGGATTCGACCGGCTGAGGAACGGGATGGGTCTCCGCTTCCGGACTCCCATGCAGCCGAACTCCGCCAGAATGTCGCCGTTCTGGAGGTCCAGGAGCATGGCTTTTGTCAGGGTATCATATGCGTCTTTTCTCATGCCCGCGGCACGATAAGCGCGTCCGAGATTCAGAAAAAGCACGGCTTTCAAGGTCTCATCGCCGATAATTCCGCTGCGCAGTATCAGGCGCTGGTACAGCAAGAGCGCACGCGAACAATCCTCGATGCCGCCGTGATAGGCGCCGTCAATCTCCGCTTTGAGATAGCCGTAGTAGGAAAGCAGGAGGGGGTCGTTGTCAAACTGGACGACTGCGGTTTTCAGAAGCTCATAGGCCGCCCGCGGGTTTTTGCCGGCAAGATGATGCCTGGCTTCCTGGAGATGCTCAGCGGCTGAAATGCGCTGTCCTTTTCCCGATGCCATGCTCTTTTCTCCCCGGAATTTATAATGCGAATATTAACCCGTCATTATCCCCGCAGCAATATAGTAGCATAAATGACGACGGAGGGGAAGAAAAAAAATGAATATGATATTTTTAGGTATAGAAAAACGCACGGGTGTGCGGTGAGGGCTGCACTGCAACACCCGGGTGCCCTCAGCCGTTGAGAAATTCCACTGCCCGCTGTTCCGACCAATACTCCCCGTTTTTCCCAAACTGGATAAAACCGACATGCCCTCCGGATGCGGGTACTTCAAGAAAAACGCATTGGCTTTTTTCAGCCTGCTTGCGGGGGTAGCAGCCGTCGAGGAGAAAAGGATCGTTCAGCGCATTCACGATCAGGGTCGGCCTCGCGATCCGGTGAATGACAGTACTGCTGCTGCAGCGGGACCAGTAGTCCTCTGCATCCCTGAACCCGTGAAGCGGCGCGGTATAGCGGTCATCGAAGTCCCTGAAATTCCTGATCCGGTTGAAATTGTCGTCATTGAGGGCGTCCGGCCAGCGTGCCATTTTGCGCCGGATCTTGACATGAAACGACTGGAGAAATTGCCTCATGTAGAAATAATTGACCGGTTTTGCCAGGACAAGGGCGCTCGCGCGGAGGTCGCAGGGAGCCGAAAAGGCGACCGCTTTTCGCACGCCTGCATCGAGGGACGGTCCCCTGCTGCCCAAGTACAGCAGCGTGAGGTTTCCGCCGAGGCTGAAACCGATGAGGGCAATGGTCCGGTGTTTCCCTCTTCGCAGGACATGGGACACGACGCGGTCGAGGTCATCGATTGCGCCGCTGTGATACATGCGCAAGTTCCGGTTGGGCTCGCCCGAACATCCGCGGTAATTCCACGCAAGTGCGTCCCATCCGGCCCGGTTCAACGCCGATGCCATGCCGATCATGTAGGGACGGCGGGAATTGCCTTCCAGGCCGTGCGACAGGATGGCGATGCGGCTCCGTCCCGTTTCCGCCCAGTCGAGATCGAGAAAATCGCCGTCATCCGTTTCCAGCCGCTCTCTCCGGAAAAAACCGGAGTTTAAACGTCGAAAAATACCCGCACACATGGTCTGGAGATGGCCGTTGCTCAGGAGAAACGGGGCGCGGTATCGGGAATGTTCGATGATCGGCATGGCGAGGTCGGTTGCTACGATATCACTTCTTCATCTTCCCTGCGCCAGGCAGGATCCACAATGCAGAGGAAGGTAAGGTCCGTCAAACCCGAATTTGTTATGCTCTGCACTGCCCGGGGCGGGATGTATACGGTCGAGCCGGCCCTCACGGCTGCGTCTTCGGCATCGATATGCATGACTCCCTCGCCTTCCATTATATAATAGACTTCAGACGTCCTGAGCCGGTGCTTCCAGGTGGTATCCCCCGGCTTCACAACGGCATGAGCCAGGCTGTACCGCAGGACGAGGTCGGCCTTGTCCGGGTGAAGGATCTCACGCAGCAGGCAGTTGTCCCCTGCCGTGAATTCGGCGCACTCCAGCAACTCGCGTACGAACATGCTCCTTGCTCCTCATCAGGAAAATAGAAAAGCCCCGCAGGTCCGGTGCGGGGCATGAGAAATGCGAAAATACGGCTCGTGCTACTTGCAGTCGCCGAGCCGTTTTGCCGACATATGATAGACGATTTTGGAGGTGCCGCCCTTTTTGTCGGGCTTCTCGAGTGTCATCATTCCGCTGTACGATGTCTTCTGACTCTCCATCTCGCCGGTTCCCGTGCTTCCGTCCTTGCACTGGATTTTCCAGGTGACTTTATTCCCTGCGACCTTTACGTCCTTCGTTTCGCAGTCGTCCTTTTTCTTTGACGTGCTGGGGATCGTTTTGCTTGAATCTTTCACATCTTCCTTGGTATAGCAATGCGTGACGGTCATCGGGGGCATGGCAAACGGCATTCCCGCCATATCCATTTTCATCGTTATTTCCCAGTTGCCTTCCTGCATTGCTGCGGGTGCTGCGGAGAGTTGGGCTACGCCAACGATCAGCATCAAAACGAAAAACAATCCGGCTGTTTTCATGAGGGCTCCTCCTTTTTTAACGCGTAGATACTGCCTATCATAACGGAAGACCTCCCCTCTGTCAACCCCGTCGGCCGGTCTCTTCTTGACTCCGCGGGATCATTGCTGTAAAATCGCCAATCCTGCGCATCGTGGAAAGCACTCATGGAGTGGGTATATGGGGCCTGACGACCTGCAGCAACTTAAACAGTGGTTTCATGACTTCTGCATGTCCTATCAAACGCCTGACGCGTTCGAACAGCGCAATTTCTCGGTAAAGGAGTTTCACACGCACGAAGTATGCCGGAATATCGTGCGGATCGGACAGGCACTGCCGCTGTCGGCGATCGACCTCCTGCTCGCCGAAACGATCGCCCTGTTTCACGACGTCGGCAGGTTTCCCCAGTATGGCACCTATCGGACGTTTGACGACAGCATATCCGTGAACCATGCAGCGCTCGGCGCGAAGGTCTTGATCGAGAACAAGGCGCTTGCGGTGTTGAGCCGGGAAGAACGCGACATGGTGATTCGCTCGGTGACGCTGCATAATGTTTTCAGCCTTCCGGGCGGTCTCGATGAACGTTCCCTGCTGTTCGCGAAGCTGATCCGCGACGCGGACAAGCTCGACATCCTGCGCGTGGTCCTGGAGTTCTTTCACCAGGACGGCGGCGGCCGGGCCGAAGCGGTCGCACTCGGCCTGCCCGATGCGCCGGGCTATTCTCCTGCAGTATTGAAGAGCGTGCTGGAGAGAAGCATGGCGCGCAAGGCTGACATGACGACGCAGAATGATTTCAAGCTGCTCGTGCTGTCCTGGCTCTATGATTTCAATTTTACCGCGTCCCTCCGCATGGTTTCCGAGCGCGGGGACATCGACCGCGTCGCCGCGCTTCTGCCGGATGACGCCGGTATCAGGGACGCGCTTGCGGCCGTCCGTGCGTATATGGCTGATCGAATCAGGAGTTGACGGACACATCCGTTTTTTTTGCGCTCCTTCATTGAATCTGCTAAGATACATTCCATGGCGTCATGAACACGACAGAATCGATATACGACGGGGCATCCGAATCGGAGATGATATGCGAAATAATATAGTTTCACCCGGAGCTGATGAACTCAGATACGAAATCCGCGAGATCGTGGCTGTTGCCAAGGAATTCGCCAGGCTCGGCATCGAGATCGTGTGGGAGAACATCGGGGACCCCGTACAGAAGGGCGAGAAACTGCCGGATTGGATCAAGGACCTCATCACCGAAGCCATGAAAGAAGACCTGACCTATGCGTATTCCCCGACCAAAGGGCTTGAAGCGACGCGCGAATTCCTGGCAGGGCTGGCAAACCGGAACGGCGGCGTCAAGATCACGAAGGAGGACATCATCTTCTTCAACGGACTCGGCGATGCGATCAGCAAGGTGTACGGACAGCTGCGCCGGGTCTATCGTGTCATCGGACCCAGCCCGGCCTACAGCACCCACTCCTCGGCAGAGGCCGCGCATGCGGGCTCGGAATATATTTCCTACCGCCTCGATCCGCATAACCTCTGGTACCCGGACCTCAATGACCTCAGGATGAAGGTCAAGTACAACCCCTCCATTTCGGGCATCCTCGTCATCAACCCCGACAATCCCACGGGCGCGGTGTACCCCAAGGAGATCCTGCAGGAGATCGTGGCCATCGCGAAGGAGTACGACCTCTTCATCGTGTGCGACGAGATCTATATTAACCTGACCTACAACGGGAAGGTTGCGGTGCCCCTGGCAGATGTGATCGACGGCGTGTGCGGACTGTCCATGAAGGGGATCTCGAAGGAATTCCCCTGGCCAGGCGCGCGTTGCGGCTGGATCGAGGTCTATAACGCGGAGCGCGACCCGGTTTTTGCAAAGTATGTAAAGAGCATTGTGGACGACAAAATGCTCGAAGTCTGCTCAACGACGCTCCCGCAGCGCGTGATCCCGCCTGTCATGGGCGACCCCCGGTACGAGCAGCATATTGCGCACCGAAATGCCCTGTACGAACAGCGCTCGCAGACAGCCTATAAGCTCCTGAAGGACGTGAACGGCATCATCGTGAACCAGACAAACGGGGCGTTCTATATGACCGTCATGTTCCAGGAGCACGCCCTCAAGTCGAACCAGCACCTGCAGATCGCGAACAGCGCAGCGCGTGCCAGGGTTGAACAGCTTGTGCAGGACGTTCCGCTCGACAAGCGGTTTGTATACTATCTGCTTGCTGCAACGGGCATCTGTGTAGTGCCGCTTACGGGGTTCAATTGTGAGCTGCAGGGGTTCCGCGCCACGCTGCTCGAATCGGATGATGCGCGGTTCCTCTGGATCTGCCGAACCTTGCGGGAGAAGATCATTGAATATCTGAAAAGCGCCTGACGCGAGGATCGCGGTATTCGCAACTTATTGCATTCTCTTGACAAGAAACCGGCAACATGCTACATTCTTACGCTGACCGGTCACGACCGGCTGCATCATCTGTACATATTCCTTTGCTCAGAGCAAACCGCGGGAAACCGCGGGGCGCAGAGCTACGAAGCTACGTAAAACAGAGTTCCTGTTTTATACGCTAGTCGGGCCGCCAAAGAACCTTCATCAGGAGTCGTCTTTGGCGGCTTTTATTGTTTTCTACGACATCACTGCTGTAATCCGCAGGAACGACAGGAGGCTGATATGAGTCGTACACACCATATTGTGGTTGCCGCACTGGCATTGACCCTGGGGGCGTGTTCTCCGAAAATTTACGGTACCGTTCAGCTTTTTGACGCCGGCATGAAGCCCATCACCCCTGCGCAGGAAAGCCCGCAGGGCACGGTCGTGAACATGATCAATACGACGACGACCATCGAACAGGCATCGCATGCAGTATCTACCGATCCCGAGGGAAAGTATGAATCCGCGAAGGATGCCGTCAAACCGGGCGTCTACAAAGTGGAGGCGAGCAGGATCGGCTATCAAACGGAGACCGTGACGGTCGAGGTGACGAGATTCGGCGGCAAAAAAGCGGAGTTCAAACTGAAAAAAATCCCCGAAGGGAAGCGAAAAAGCATCGAAGGTACAAAAACGGATGAAGACAAGATCGTCAATCCGGGCGAAGTGAACATCCAGCCGCCGTCGATGTAGAGCGGTGCCCGGCGGCGCGCTGGAACACGAAGTATTTTTCTGAGGAGGTTGTGTATGCTCAAACGCACACTCTGGTCGGCTGCAGCACTGCTGGTGGCGATGATCCTGCTGTCTGCATGCTCCGGCGAAAAATTCGAACTCGCAGTGGCTGCGCGCATGGACGACAAACCTGCGGCCCAGGCAAAGGTCACCGTCGACGGCAAGGACCTCGGCGTGACGGACGGGAGCGGCAATTTCTCGATTATCACCGCGCGCAAGGCGGGCTCGGAAGTCGAGCTGGTCGTATCCAAGGACCTGCCCGGCCATCGCATCAAGCCATGGAAGACGACGTTTCTGGTGAAGTTGTCCAAGGGAGGAGGCATGGAAAAATATGCCTTTACCGCGGACCTGAACGCCACCAGGTATTTTACGATCAAGGCGACTGAAAAGGGATCACCTGTGCCTGACGCGGTGATTCGCTCTGCAAAGGCGGAGCTCGGAAAGACGAACGATCAGGGCGCATTTGTATACGAGTACAAGGATCTGCCCGCGTCGGGCATCGAGCTTGCGGTGACGAAAACCGGATATGCGGCGTGGCGCAAGTCGGTGTCCCCCGAACCGGGGCAGACGGTTGAAGCCGCGCTGTCGCGCCGTGTTACCGTTACGATCAGCGCCTTGATGGAGGAGTACGGCCAGACAAGCGGGATCCCGGGCATCGGAGTAAACATCAACAATCGCGCCGTGGGCAAGACGAACGACAGCGGCATGCTGGCCTGGTCCTATGACGGTGAACCGGGGAAAAAAGTGCCGGTCGTCCTGACTGCCCCGGGATTCATTCCCGACACATGGAAGACAACGACAACGCTGGAAGGCGAGGTCAGGGTCTCCCGCTTTTTCTATCCGACCGTGCCCCGTCAGATCAGGACCGGCATCTACCGCTTCACGGGCAATACCCCGAATGCGGACCTGAAGGATATTGTTGCACAGACCGAGAATGCGGTATCTGCGCAGCTGTTCAAAAACAGCTGCTTCCGGGAAGTCCCGTCCAAGCAGCTGCAGGATGAGGTAAAAAAATCAAAGCTGAGTATCGACAAAATCACGACGAAAGGCTGGCGCGAGACCCCGCTTCGAAAATCCGTGGACATGATCATCCTCGGCAGCGTGGCGCAGGATGAGAAGGGGTATCTTATCGAAACGAAATTTTACGCCTCCGGCGGCAAGCTCATCCTCAGCCGGATCACGCGGGCCAAGAGTGCGGGCGACATCAACAGCGCAGCCAGGGAGATCGCGAACACCGTTGTCGAGCGGTTCCCCTTCGAGGGCACGGTCATCGGCGCCGACGGGGACCGGTTCCGGATCAATCTCGGCAAGGCAGGGTACCGGATCGTGAAGGGCACTGACTTCACGCTGCTCTCCCCGCGAGCGGATGAGACCGGCAAGGTTTCCGGCTACCGGGAAACAGGCAGGCTGCGCGTAAAGAAATCCGAAGAGGCCGGCTCGTGGACCGAGGTGGAGGCCCTCACGAAGGGGGAACGCATTCAGCTCGGAGACCGCGTGGTGCGCCGCATCTACCGTGAAGGAGAAGAGGAAGCGGGCCGCACGTTCTTTGTCGTATCGGCCAAGGGGGGGATTGCGCCCGATGTGGCGCCACTGGCGGGCGTCAACGTGTATGTGAACGAGGAATGGCTGGGCTCCACCGGCACGGACGGCAGGGTCGAGATTCCCGTCCGGCTGAACAAGAATTTCAATATGGTGCTGTACCGGCACGGCTATCAGCAGGTTTCGCAAAAGCTCTCCGTGGAGAAAAACAAGGACGTGAAGGAATTCGTGCTCGCGGTGAACAACTCGCTCTTCCGCGTCGAGTCCGATCCGCCAGGTGCGGAAGTAACGGTTGATGGCGAGAAGATCGGCGCGACGCCGATCCTGGCCGGCAAGCAGGTGCCCCTCGGGTTCCACACGGTCAGGGTATCGCTGGGAGGCGATTATCGCGACTGGGAGGAGGTCATCGAGTTCTCCAAGAAGGAAGAATACCGCACGGGTGATGCCAAGATCGTCCTGTTCAAGGACTATCTGAAAATCGGCGAGCGCGCGGAACAGAAAGGCGATATCGACGCCGCGATCGCCGCGTACAGCAGCACCGCAAAAGGGCATCCCGATTATTCCATGGCACACCACCGGCTCGCTCAGATCTACCTGGACGACAAAGGCGACTATGAAAAGGCGATCACGGAGTTTGAGCGCGTGCTGTCCCTTCCCGAGAACCAGCAGCTGGTTTACAAGCAGTTCTCCGTGGCGTTCATGAACCTGGGCCATGCCTACTACGAGCGGGGCAGTGCGCTCGTTCAGAAGGACCGTGACGCCGCGGCGCAGAGTTTCTCCAAGGCGATCCAGAACCTCCAGATTGCAAAACAGAACCTGCGCTTCTATCCGAACGACCGGTACGATGAAGCAGTGCATGACACGTATTATTACACGGCGCTGGCAAGCCACAAGTTGTATCTTCTGACACGCAAGAACAACGCGCTGAGCAGTGCAAATCTTGCCTGGAGCGAATACTTCGATTTTTTCCCGAAGAAGCTCGAAGGAAGCGCGACGTTTGACCAGGCGCGCGATACGGCGCAAAAATACTGGGACCAGATCAGAAACCTGTAAGGAAACGCTCGAAATACGGGATGCCGGCGGCATCAGGGTTCGCGAGTCAGCGAAGGGAATAAACCGGGGCTGCCATCCGAGATGCGTTAACAAAATTCATCAGGCGGTTTCTCTTATACAGGGCGCCGCGCGAAACAGATCCAACGTTGCAGGAGGACGAAGTCGAATCATGCCGTAAGATACTCTTCAGGCAAGGGCGGTATGTTTGCGGAGCAGTCAGGGTGAGAATCGGAAGCAGGTTTGAAGTGTTACGTGCAGCTGTTCTTTCTTTGATAGCAGTGACAACGGCCGCGACCGTGCAGGAGAAAGCATTTGCCGAGGCGACGGTCCGCGCACCGTCGGAGCACTCCCGGCAGGTTTCCGAGGGCGGCACGCTTCCCGCTGCTGATCCCGCGACCCCGTGGGGTGCGGCGGTCAAGGAGGAGGAGAAAAAAGGCAGCGTCATCGAGCCGCAATTCGTGCGCCCGCTTGTTCCCGTGGAACCCGGCCGGAATGATTCGACGCCCGTATGGTCGCCCCGGGGGACGTTTGTCGCATTCGAACGCAGCATCGGCGAGAAAAAAGAAATCCGGATCGTCCTTGCCGACGGATCGCCGGTGCAGACGCTCTCCTGTCTTCTCTCCGAGGAAGGCAGAGAATCTTCAGCCCTGTTCCCGGGGCTGGCGGAAGGGACAAGCTACAACGCCGGGCCCACGTGGTCGCCCGAGGAACTCCGCGTCGTCTACATGAGCAACGGAGGCGAAGGCAATTACGACCTCTACGAACAGGACCTCGGTGCGAGGACGCCGGTCCGCCTCACGGATCACAAGGAAAAAGACGGACAGGCGGCCTGGTCGCCTGCCGCGGACAGCATCGTGTTCGTGTCAGGCCGCACGGGCAAGGGCGACCTGTACCGGCTGGATCTGAAGCCGCGGGTGCTGGCGCGTCTTACGCAGGGTGGAGGCGCGTACCTGTATCCCAGCTGGTCCCCGGACGGGCGCAGGCTTGCGGCCATGTTCGGGAACAATGAGAACCACGACATACTCGTGATCAACGACCCGACCAGGTCCGTGGAATCACAGACACGGTACCGCCTGACGACCTGGACGTACGACGATCTGCGGCCGGTATGGTCGCCCGACGGAAAAAAAATCGCCTTCTACTCGAACCAGAACGAAGCGGATGATCCCCGTATCTGGTCGCTTTTCGTTGTCGCCGCGAACGGCTCGGACCCGTCCGAGGGAGAAGGACTTACTGCACAGGCAGTAGCCCGGGACATCATTCCCGATGTGGATTCCGGTCCGGCCTGGATGCCCGACAGCACACGGCTGATCTTCGTGAAGAACGAACGGGAGGAATACAACCCGTTGTACATGGTGGATATCAAAACGAAGGCCCTGTCGCTTGTCAAGACGGACACGAAGATGAACCATGACGTGGCGATTGCACCGGACGGCACCGTTGCCTTTCGCGCGCTGGTGAACCAGTGGGATCAGATCTTCATCATGAGGCTGAAAAATTGAACGGGCCGTCGCAGCACGCTCGGGGCAGTCACGCTGTCAGCCCCGCAGGAACGCAGTGTGCTTCGGGGACTTTGCAAACGGCATTCGGGGAGTCAGCATGAGACGGTTTTTCGCATTCGTCCTTCTTCTGGCGTCTGTCTCGGCATCATCGGCAGCTGCCGACGACGCGGTTACCAAGGCGATGAAGCTGTATGAAAAGCGCCATTACACGGAAGCAGCCCTTTCCCTGCAGGGTGAGCTGGCCGGACTGGACAAGGGCAAGCAGGGGCTCGCGCACCTGGCGCTCGGCATGATCTATCTCAGGAATGCATGGCTGCATCGCGAACTCCACCAGACCGCGCTCGCCGTATCGCAGGACTACCTCCGGAAGCTGGCAGCAGCGCAGGGTCAGGCGAAAAGCCGCTTTGTGTATTTTTATCTGGGGGATCTGTTCCTGGAAACCGGCAAGCCGTCCGTGGCGGAGCCCTATTTGGAGAAGTTCATCAAAACAGAGGGAATCGAGCCGCGGTATCGTGCACTTGCCTCCGTATCCCTGGGAATGTGCTATTTTCTGAACAGGGAAACGGACAAGGCGAAAATGACGTGGGACAGTATCGATACCGGTGATCCCGAGGTGCGTGCGGAGCTCGCTGCGGTCCACAGCAGGGCCGGGCTTGCCGCACAAGACCCGGTGAAGACAGCCGAGGAGGCAATGGGTGCTGCAGCGCGGGCGGGTGCGCCTTCGATGAGGATGGTGAAGAACCTGCTTTCCGTGTACAGCAGGTCCGGCATGACCGAAAAGGGCATCGAGCTGCTCAGGATGAAGGACCTCAGGGCATATTCCTACCGCGAGCAGATCAACAAGTCCAAGATCGTCACCTTTTATGATCCAGCGCTCCTGGGCGACGCGGCAACGCTGTATCTGCAGGCAAGTGTTGCTCATCTTGAAAAAGCTGCGGCAGACGCAAAAACCAAGGACATGGCGGAGTTCCACCTGGGGCAGGCATACGCGCTCACGGGGGCCGTGGACAAGTCGCTCCGGACAGCGGCGCAGTTCGTCGCTTCTGCACAGTTGCCGCAGTCGTATAAAGACCGGATCAGGGTGTGGCAGGGTGCCGACCTGTACCAGAAAAGCAATGTGGCGGATGCCGTGGGTGTGTGGGACGAGCTCGCGCGCAAAGAGCCGCACGATCCGGAGATTCTCGCCGAGATTCTGCTTGCCTGCAGCCGCCTGAAGATCGAGTGCGGCTCCATCGTCCAGCGTGCCGCATCGTCGGTGGAATCGGGAGAAGGGAAGCGGTTTGCGTCGCTGAACGGCTCGCTCGGGAAGTATTTTCTCGCCCGGCTCGACAGCTCCCGGGCGGTGTCCTATCTTGAAGCAGGCAGGGACAAGGCGAACAAGAACAAAATCGAGGCCAATGATCCGATGATGCTTGTCGGTCTGGCTGACGGCTACTACCGGCTGAAGAAATATTCAGAAGCGCTTGAGATCTACTTCGAAATGAGCAGGCAGTTCCCCGAGGTCCGGCAGATCCAGGACGCAATGCAGGGAGTATACGCCATTGAGCAGAAAAGCGCCGGCGACGTGAAGATCAATTAATGAGGGAAAATACGCGCGAATCGTGAAACCGGGAAGAGCACGGAAGAAATCGAGGGTACAGAATGCTCCGTGATCTCCGTGTTATCAGTGGTTGATGATTTTCAGATGAGGAGGTTCTTATGAAACGCATATCCATGGTTCTGCTGTTCACCGTTGTTGCGCTCTGTGCCCTCCCGACTGCGGCCATGGCCGGCCCCGCACGGGACGGGAAACCGTACGGCGGCAGCCTGAGCTACGGCGAATACGGCAGGCCTGCCACGCTCGACCCGATAACGAGCAACGAAATGATCTCGCTCCGGCTGACGGAGCTGATCTTCAACGGCCTCGTGGGCATCAACGAGAAGCAGGAGATCGTTCCCGAGCTGGCGGAGAAATGGGACCGGTCCGCGGACGGCCGCGTTTATACGTTCCACCTGCGCAAGGACGTCAGCTGGCATGCGCGGGAGGGCGAGGAGCCCAAATCCTTCACGGCTGACGACGTCGTCTTCACGTACAAGATCATGACGCATCCCAAGACCATCACCCCGCTCAAGGTGCGCTACGAATTCATCGATTCCGTGGAGAAGGTGGACGACTATACGGTCAAATTCACGCTCAAACGGCCGATCCTGAATGCCCTTGCCAAGTTCAGCTTCAAGATCATCCCCAGGCACGGGCCCGCCAATCCGAACTATCTCACGCGTGAGGACCCCTTCGTTCAGAACCCCATCGGCACGGGCCCCTACCTGCTCAAGAACATCACGGCGGAGCGCGAAATCGTGCTGACGGCGAATGAACGGTACTTCAAGGGCCGTCCGCACCTCGACAAGTTCACGGCCAAGCCCTTCGCGGACCAGAACATCATGACGCAGGCGCTCATGTTCAACGCCATCGACATGATCGTGCTGGTGAACCCGCGCGACATCCCCGAAATCCAGGGCGACCGTCGCTTCAATCTTCAGCCCTACAATGCGCTGTCATATTCCTTCTTCGGATACAATGTCCGCAATCCCCTGCTCGCGGACAAGCGCGTGCGCCAGGCGTTCACGTATGCCGTGAACCGGCAGGAGATGCTCGACTCCTTCTTCAACGGCCAGGGCACCGTCATCTCCGGCCCCTTCGCGCCCGGGAGCTGGGCATACAACCTCGATGTGCAGCCCTACGCCTTCGATCCCGAAAAGGCGAAGACGCTGCTCAGGGACGCCGGCTTCACACCGGGCGCGGACGGCATGCTCCAGAAGAACGGAAAGAAGCTCGCACTGTCGCTCAAAGTGCCCATTGAAAAGGAGAGCGAAGCGGTCAAGCGCGTAGTGCTCGCGTTCAAGAACTACCTCAAGAACATCGGCGCGGACATCACCGTGCAGTTCAAGGAGTGGCAGGCCTGGAAAGAGGACGTGTTTTTCGAACATGAGTTCGACATCATCTTCGCATCGTGGGTGTTCGACGACTCGGCGGACATCTCGTCGCTGTTCCATTCCGGCGAGATCGGGCCGTGGAAGAACAATTTCGGCGGCTACTCCAATACGGAGGTCGACGGCCTGATCAACGAAAGCAAGCTTACGCTGGACCACGAAAAGCGCAGGACCATCAACCGGAAACTCCACGCGATCCTTGCGGACGAGACCCCCTATACATTCCTCTGGACACTGACGAACTATGCGGGGTATCATAAGAAAGTCCGGCGCGTGGCGATTCATCCCTACAAGTTCTTCTCCTATGCTGACGAATGGTTCATGGAAGAGAAGGATCAGAAATAGAAGGGGGAGCGGGAAAGCGGCACTCCCGCTGCAGGCAACGGGGTATCTTACAACAGAATGAATCCCGCGACGTGCAATCCCGGCTCCTGCCGGGGGTTCGCGCCGTAGGTCGCGTTATTAGAGGGAGCCTGCGGCTCCTGCCGGAGGGGGCTCCACTCATCTATGAAAGTATCGGCGATACGGCCCATTGCCCTGGTGCTGTCGCGGGAACTGGCCATGACCTCGCTTCTGCTCCTGGGCGTGAGCCTCGTAGTGTTCACCATCCTGTATTTCTCTCCGGGAGACCCCTTCAGCGTGCTGCTGGAGGGACAGCTTTCTTCAGCCGACGCACAGAAGAGCGTCCGGGAAGCTATCGGCATTCCCAAATCCTGGTACGCACAGTACTGGGCGTGGCTCGCCGGCATGTTCGCCGGGAATTTCGGGACATCCATCCGCACGGGCATGCCGGTCCTGTCCGAGCTGATTCGCACGGGCTTGAACACGATCGTTCTGACCCTCGGCTCCCTCATCATCACGCTTGTCATCGCGCTTCCCATCGCACTTTACTCAGCCGTGCGCGGCATCGACAGGATCTCGTGGCCCTTCACCATGGTCGCCTATATCATCTCCGCACTTCCCGTCTTCTGGCTCGCTTATATGGTCATCTATTTTTTCACGCATAAACTCGGCCTGTTTCCGCTTGCCTTCGGGTTTGCGAGCGGCGCGAAGAAGTGGCTGTACATGCTCCTCCCGATTTTCGTGCTCGGCGTCGGGAACGGCACGATCAGCGAGGTAATCCGGTTTCTTCGGCAGGAAATGGGCCGCGTCATGGCTGAGGACTACATCCGCACCGCCAGGGCCAAAGGCGCTTCGGTCTGGCGTCATGCCTTCAAGGAGGGCATGCTCATTCCCGTAACCGAGATCGTCGCATCCAAGATTCCCTTCATCCTGGGTGGCGCCGTGATCGTGGAGCAGGTATTCAACTGGCCCGGCATGGGCCGCATGGCATGGCAGGCGGCCCAGGACCGCGACTATCCCGTGATCATGGGAATCGCGATTGTTACCGCCGTGATCGTGCGGCTGGGCAGCCTGTTCCAGAGCGTCGTCTACGTGGCGGTGAATCCGAGAGCATCGAAGGAATAGCAGCAAGGGTCAAGTAGCAAGGAGCAAAGGGCAAGTAGAAACAGCAAGGTGAAGATCGTCGGCAAGGTTTTCCATGACCCTTGCTACTTGACCCTTGAACCGGTCTTTTATGAATACGTACACGCAAATATCCCGGGACGTCGGCGGCGTAGTCCGGCCCCCTGTCTGGAAACGGTAC
>DATHDE010000086.1:0-30719 GCA_035490495.1 Nitrospirota bacterium | reverse complement strand
ACGATGTCATTCTTGCCTTTGCAGTCGCCCGGAAATGGCCCACCGTCCTGTCGAATGCCATGGAGCCAGGCTGGGTCGCCACCAAAATGGGCGGTCCGCATGCACCCGACAGCCTGGAGGATGCGCCGAAAACGCAGGTGTGGCTGGCGACGAGCCAGGACAAGAATGCCCTGGTTTCGGGTAAGTACTTTTACCACGAGAAACTCCATGAGTATCAACGCGCGGCCGGCGACAGGGAAGTGCAGGAAAAATTCCTTGCTGAATGCGGGCGTATATCGGGAGTCACATTCCCGGGCGCTTGACCCGCCAGTGCGCCCCGGCGTATCAGGAACAGGACTGCCCATTTTCAATGAAGGCCTCTTTCAATAACCTGAACAAGAGAGTTGCTTTTCTGCTGCTTCTTTTCTTTTTTACCGTTGCGGCGGCAGCGGCGTTGTATTCAGCTCAGCCGCGCATTGTTCCAATGCGGGTATGCCTGGTGCTGAATCCGAGATTCGACGCCATAACCGATGCCCGGTTCGAGGATATTCTCAAACGAACCGGGGAAATCTGCCTGAAACACTTCAAAATCAAGCTGCAGTACGTCAAAACCGATCGCTGCGACATCGCCGGTTATTTCGCACCCCATATCAACTCCTTGAAAACGGATAAAGACGTACTCTCGAATCGCCTGGCGCCTGACCGGAGATCCATTGAAAAATTGGCAGCGTCTCTTGTCAGTCAAAATCTCGCAGCTTCCCGGGAGATGATCCTGCAAGCCGTAAAGAACCAGGAAGGGGTCGAACTCCTGAATCTGGACGACAGCAAGGACGGCATCCTCCGCCAGGTTGCGGCCCTGCACCTGCGCAAACTTATCCAGATTAAAAACCTTCGGTGTGCCGACAACAAACCGCTCCTCAAGGATGACCTCTATAATGAATTTACGAGCTGGGATTATATCTCGGAACATCAAAACGACTACGATCTTGTCATCACGAATCAGCCCATCATCAGCGCGGAATCCTACTTCCCGACGATTCACTCATCCATGCGGGGCGGCATTACCTCCGGCCTGGGCGGCAGAAGCCCGTCAAAAATAGGAGGCATGATCACGGTCAGCACGTTTCCCATGACCAGCACCTTCGACTATTTCGTTCAGGCCCGAGGAATAAACTACGATGACGGCACCCAGATCGAAACAATCGCCATGATCGCAGGGCATGAACTGGGGCATGTTTTAAAATACTGGGACCATGTGTATGACCACCCCGGCTGCATCATGCGGCCGACGCCGGGGTTGAAGTACGCCGAGTGGGTGGATGAGATAAACAGGAACGGGCCCTGCAGGAGAAGGCATGCCGAAGCGCTGAAGGATTATTTCAGCAGCATGCGGCTGAAATAGTTTTTCGGACATATGGGGCGCATCTTATACCATCGGCGGCGGAGCGCATGTTCGCCGCTGGAACGTTTCGCAAGGTGCACTCGTGCATCAGAACCCGATTCTGCTTCCTCCGAAAAAAAACAGCTCAGAATTGTTGACACCGGGAAATGAAAAGTATATTTTCAGGACAGAGACTTTCAAACGATGCACGTATTTTAAAGTGTTGAGCGCAGGGAGAGTGGAATGAAACGATTCTTTGAAAAGTACAGGTCACTGATAAAAAATATAGCATTGGCAGCAGCAGCTCTTTTTGCAATTACCATTACGGTCGAGCTGACAAGCGACAACATCTCCAATGCGACGCTGGTCACGTTCATTTTTCTCATGCTTATCGTCTTATCGGCGTTTTGGGGGAATTTTTACACCGCTGTCGTTGTTTCCACTGTCGCGGCACTGTGTTTCAATTATTTTTATTTGCCGCCCGTCGGAACATTTACCATATATTCTGCTGCGGATTGGATCGCGTTCCTGGTATTTTTGCTGACGGCGATCGCAATAAGCAGTTTAACCGCGTCATCCGCAAAGATTAAAATGAAGAACGCAGCTCTCGAAACTTCACTGAAACAATTGCAGCAATTCAGCTCCTGGCTGCTCACAAGGACGGACGACCAACTGACCCTTACCGAAGTTGCGAAGGAAGCGCTGTCGCTGTTCCATTTGCAATATTGCTCGATCCATGTTTACTCCGAGGGCAGATGGCATCACTATATCGGGTCGGCATCAAACATAATCACCGCTGAAATCGAAAACTTGATCGATAAACAGGATCGGAAAATGAATTTAAGCGATCTGTCCGACGAAAACACGCTGGGCGTTCGATATTTTCAGATCAACAAAGCCGAACACATATTCGCAGTACTGGCAGTCAAGGACGTCAAATTACCCTCTGAATCTCTTAACGCTATCGCATATGTAATTGGCCTCCGGCTGGCAAAGGCCTTGTCCTGACAGGCATGCTTCCGGGTCCGCTTTCTCTCGAATCGGATGAATGCGTTACGAGGCAGGAACAGCGAATACGAAATGATGCGATTGAACATCCGGAAAGACTGATTGCTGACTAGTACCCGTGTGTGTCCTGTTATCGCTGTTTGCTTTATCAGCGTCGCAGTTGTGCCTGTGAAATCCGGCTTTCTTCCCCCCGATTACCGGCCCGGCTCGTCAGGCAGCGGCGGCACTGCCCGCAGATAGGCAACCACTGCGTCGAGATCAGCGGGTGAAAGCCATTTCGTGGAATCGCGTATCACATCTCCCATTACCTTGTTCGCAACGTCTCCGTCAGGCAGGATTCCCGTAGTAAGGTAATCTTTCAAATCCTTGTCACTCCATTTATTCAAACGCGTCGGCGTTATGTTCGGCACCTTTTTGCCCTCCGGCCCCATGCCGCCTGCCAGGAAGCGGTCCTTTTTCGGCGCCCCGAGCAGGTTGCGCGGGGTGTGGCATTCACTGCAGTGGCCAAGCGCTTGTACAATGTATTCGCCCCTGCCGGCCTGATAGCTCAGTTTCGGGTCGTGCGTCAAGGGCCCGCGGGTGAAGAACATGCCCTGCCAGACATGAAGCGGCAGACGCCAGCGAACAAAGAACGGGATATCGTGTCGTTTGCTTTTTGTCTTATCCGGCCGGATGGTGCGCAGGTATACCCAGAGATCCTGCAGGTCGCTTTCCGTGATCCTCGTGAATGAGGTATAGGGAAATGCGGGAAAATAGGGCGAGCCGTCGGGACGAATGCCGAAGCGCATGGCGCGGATGAAATCAGCTTCTTTCCATGTGCCGATTCCTTCCCCCGGATCAGGCGTGATGTTCGGCCCGTAGAAGGTGCCGAAGGGCGTTTTGATCGCGCGGCCGCCGGCATACGGGACAGCACTCTCGCGGTCTTCGGTGTGGCAGCCGACGCAGTTCGCGATTTTCGCAAGGTACTCGCCGCGCCGAGCGTCGCCCGCTGCCCGGGCCTGCCCGGGCAGCGTACCTGAAAGGACCAGCGCGACAGATAGGATCAGCAGTGTTCTGAAATGAATCACACGAACTCCATCCGGAAATGCCCCGCCCGCGGGGGACGGAGCGTGAGCGGGAATGCTGCAGTTACATTTTCATGCGGTAATGATCATGGCACCCGCCGCACGTTTTTCCGACAGCGCCGATGGCGGCCTTGATCGAGGCCTCGTTGCCGCTCTTGGATTCGCTCACCAGTTTTGCAACAGCCGCCTGCATTTCTTCAGCGGCCTTTTTAAACTTGTCGGGCTCGGAAAAAACCGCGGGAAGGGCTTCCGATTTCTCGCTTGCAGTGCTTGCCTCGAAACCATCCCAGGGCATCTTGGACAGCGCGTCCAGATACGCGGCATTGCGCGCTGCGACCTCAGCGTTGTAAGGCACCTTTCCCTGAACCATGCCGTAGAGCGGACCAAAATATTTCCCCTGCAGCGTCATCGCAGCCTGGCGCTGCTTAACCAGAACCTGCGGCTTTACCTGCGAGAACGCGCTCGCACTGAAACCTGCGCACAGCATCACTGACAATACCCCTGCTAAAACTTTTCTTCTCATGTGGCTCTCCTCCATTCGATATGGTATGCAAATATTGCTCTGGTCTTGTAGCGTCGTACACGAAGCTGCAGATTTAAAGGCTTCTCCTGGGAGCGATCTGTCGGCCCTGTAACCCGCCGGGGATGCCGGTCAAGGGGGATGGAATGACCAGCGCATCCCGGACGGACCCTGCATTTCAAAGATAGCCCGCCATCTGCACCGTGTGCAAGGCGCTTCTTATAAATGTACCACGCTTCTCTGCATTTTGTTCCCGCGCTCATTTTTTTTTCAATCGCAGACAGGAGGCCAGGAACGAGGGGCCATCCAGGGGGGCCTCGGGCGCCTGCAGGAGGGGGGCCACCGCAAGTACGGGTGGTATCGGGTTATCAGTCACGTTCAGTGTCGGAAGCGAAGGAGTAACAGTTTTTTCCACGTTCCTTGGCGCGGTACATGGCCTGATCCGCTTTCAAAAGCAGTTCTTCGGGGTTCCTGCCGCTCGCCGGATAACAGCTGATGCCGATGCTTGCACTGATCTGAAAGGAGCGGTCCTCGACATCAAGGGGCTGGTTCATAAGTTGAATAAGCTTCCCCGCGACTTTTTCCGCATCGGAAGGCCCGTTGACAGCGTCGAGCAGAACGATGAATTCGTCGCCGCCCATGCGGGCGACCGTGTCCGTCCCGCGTGCGAATCCCGCGAGGCGGGCGGCAACACCCTTGAGCACCAGGTCGCCGATCTGATGGCCGGACGTGTCATTGATTTTTTTGAACCCGTCGAGGTCCAGATACAGCAGGGCAAACGAGCGGCCATAGCGGAGCGCCTGCCTGAGCGTATGCTCGACGCGGTCCATGAAAAGCTCACGGTTCGGGATGCCGGTGAGATTGTCGTGAAGCGCGCGGAACTGCAAGTGCTCGCGGTACAGCGCGCGGCGCAGACTGGCCCGGGCGAGCAGCCAGGCCGCAGCTCCCGCGAAAATGAAGAGAATCGCGGCGTAGGGGATGATCTTGGCAAAAAGCAATTTCAGGTCGTCGTGCAGCTGCTCCCGCGAGATAAAAGAGACGAGCTTCCATTCAGGCGCTCCGAGTATGTGTTTCGTGGCCGCCTGACGGGCGTCAGGCGGCCCGGTGCCGGAAATGACTGCAGGATTGACGGCGCTTACCGTATCGAACGTAAACACGCCGCGGGGAGATTTGAACTGGCCGGCTGATGTTGTCCGGATGCTCTGCCACTCCGCAGGCAGGTCAGCCCCGAAGCGGAGCCCTTTGCGTTCCGGCAGCATGAAGCCCCAGGTGCGTCCGGGATCGGCGGAATGGTGCAGCCAGTAGCCATCCATGTTCAGCAGCATGGACTGCCCATGGACCTGCTCTTTCGTGCGATCGAGAACTGCGAGCAGCCTTGCTCCCAGGTAATTCAGCACCACAATGCCGCGTTTCCGCCCTGCGCGGTCGAATACGGGCGCGGCAAAACGAATCGTCGGTTTGTACGGTCGTTCCACAGCATTGCCGTCGATATTGAGGTCGAACGGAGAAACATAAATGTCGTCGCGGTTCAGGCCGATCGCATCGGTGAAATAATACCGTTTCCCCTTGGACTGCAGGTTTGCATACGGAACGATTGCCGGCCTGCCGTCCTGATAATTGACGCGGATGATCTCCTTCCCTCGTCCGTCGAGATACCGAACCTGGTCGTAGAGTCCGCGGTAGCGGCAAATCAGATAATACGCCGTGCCCGCACGCTTGAGCGACACCACATCGCCCCGTGCGAGGTAATCCATCAGCTCGGGCAGCTCGCGGAGCACCATGAGGTCTGAACTGACATTCTGCAATTCCGCGGTCATCGCCTCCCGCTGCATCTGCAGATTGACAGCTTCGTCCCTGAAGATGCGCTTCTGGTAGGACCGGGCTTCTTTGAGATACAGCAGGAGGAGTCCGATGAAAAGAACTCCGGTCAATCCGAATAAATAGAGTATGTACCGGCTGATCAGTCCCCTGCGTAATCCGCGTCGGGATGCATCCAGAGATTTTTGTTGGGAGGAAGCTGCCACGTGACGCGCCTTTTTTCGGAATAAGTGAATGAGAAAAAAATGGTTCCCGTCAGTGCCGCAGGTGCCCTGGCGAATGAAGCCCTATGCAGTGAATAATTTGTTCATAGCACAATTTATTGCATTTGGCAAGGTGCAGCGCAAAAAAGGGCTGCAAGCGGGAGTTTCTATCAACGTCCCTTTCTCTTTTTGCTGAACAGTCTCCCCCCTGCGCCGGTCACAATGCTCCGGGCGTGGTGAGCCCGAGGGGTGTGATTTGTACAGCGGGTCGACGGACGGAAAGGGAAATCATTCGCTGCGGCCGGGGCGCTGGCTGATAATAATTCCGAGTCCGCTGTGATAGGGGTAGTTGAAAAGCATGCCGCCGGTTTTTTTTGCGATCTTGACGACGGCACGCCGCACGCCCGGAAAGCTCTCCGTATCGTGAAAAATGACGGCATCAGCATGCGATGCAGCCCACAAACCGCATTCGTACGTTTCCCTGAAGTTGTGCACGATATCCACGTGCGCAAAGTCGAAGCGGCCGTGTTCATTCCTGATGAAATCCCGATAATCAGCGCGAACCAGGCGGATGTTCGGATAGCGTGCAAGCCGTTCCCGGGTTGCTGCGTAATGATCGCTCTTGTGGAGCGTATGGTCGTCGCCCACGAAGGTGTCGACGCCCGTTACCTCGCTGAAGAAATTCGAGAACACGACGGCCGAATAGCCGAACTCGACGCCGAACTCGATGCATCGGCTGCGGCCGATATGATAGCGGTCAAGGATATCCTCAATGATCAGTTCCAGCCCTTTCCATGCGCTGTCCGCTTCCAGCATGCGCGCGGGCGTGCTCAGCCTGACGGGCTTGTATTCCTCGATGCGGAGGCTGCGCTTGACCAATTCTCTTGCCATCGATCGGATGCTCATGCTGACGGTGTCTCCCTCAACGGATGGTCGATAGCCGGTGTGAAGCACGGTTGCAGTGCGCTCTTCGGCGTATCAGCCGGACGCGGCATTGTAACATGTAATGAGTCCGGATAGGAAGGAGTATTTCGCCCCGGTCGTGAAGCCGCTACGCACAACATCCGGATTTTCCGTTTGAGGCGCCGCATCGCGGGCGCAATAAAAAAGCCGGCAAGGAATCGACCTTGCCGGCTCTTGTGCTGCCAATTGAGCTGCTGACTATACCCCGCCCTTTTCTATGCTCACCTTCTTGGTGACTTTCTGCCAGGTGAACTGTCCGCTCTCCTTGGTGCCGAAGGGCAGATACATCAATTCCACGTCGATCGTCATGTCGAAGTCCAGGATCTTGGTCACGTCCTTGCCGTCTTTCTTGCTGAATTCAGCCGGGAAGGGGATGTCGAACTTCTCGGTGACCAGCCTGTCGGGCGGCAGGCCGGTGTCGCGGATGATTCCGCTCTTTTCATAAGGTCCGCGGCCCATCTTGTCGCCGCGGCCGAGCTGCTGGGGAATGGGCATGTAAATCTTCGACTGATTGAACAGAACTTTTCCTTTTGAATCTTTCGCGGTCACTTCCAGGACCAGCCGGTTGGGAGTGGGTCAGCCGTCTGGTATGGAATGACCGGACCTGTTCGTCATCTCGACGCGAACAAGGGCCTGCGGTACCATTTTAGCACCGTCGCGCCACTGATAACCCAAGGCCTCCACTTTGAAATCCACGGCGGCCTTGCCCATGCCGGGATCGCGGTAGCTCTGCATATTATGGCCGAGCTTGCTCTTCTTCATGTGGCATTCCTGGCAGCTTTCCTGCCCGCCCTCTGCGCGGTAGGCCCAGAGGTAGCTGCCGTAGAGCGTGCCGCACTGCGACGGTTCTTCGAGTTCGAAGTTCGGTCCCAGGCCGTGGCACTGGCCGCACAGTATCGACTCATCCATGACCTTGCTCTGCTTCATTTTCGGATGCGCCGGATCAGCGTGTTCACCGTCCTTGGATCCGTAGACCGTGTCCTTTTCCGGGAACCCATCCGCCCACTTGTGGATGATCGCATTGCGCTGATGACAGATGAGGCAGTTTATATTCACCTTGGAGAGCTTCGCAATCGCCAGATCGCGTGCATCGTCGCTGGCGTTCGGGTCCGCGTAGATGTACGCGTTCTTCACGATTTCCTTGGCAACATCGTCAGTGGCATCCACGAGCTGCGGCAAATGGCACTTTGCGCAGATCATGAGATGTTTCACCTGCACGTCCTCGGGCTTTTTCACGCCCGAGTACTTCCATCCCATGAGACCCACCGTGACCGTGGTCTTGATGGTTGCCGCGGTTCTGCCCGTTCCGAACATCGACCGGGAGTGGATCGACTGTTCCCAGTCTTTGTAGATACCCTCGTGGCACGCCTTGCACTCGGTTGAATCGTACATCTTGGCGAGCTCATCGATGGTTGCCGCCTTTTTCGGCTCCGCTGCCTGGGTGTTTGTCACCGCGACAAACACGACGGCAAGCAGGGCGAGAAAGGCCGCTCTAACTGAACACCTTGAACCCTTCATGTAGTACCCTCCTTTCTAGAATGTGCTTCTGATGAAAACGTTCCTCTCATATTAATGATAGTCGGAGCTATTTGCAAGTTGAAAATAACAACTATTGTAAAATTAAGATTATACAGTGCAGAGCCGGACTTTATCCTCGTCAAAATCCGGGGAAAACGGATCCCGCACCAGGGGGCCGAACGAGGGAGTGGAGAGTGTACGAACGATGTGACGGCATGCATGCTGCGCAGCGGATGAGAAAACGCCGCCTTTTCTCCGAGCCCCGTTGCGTCCCGGTGAAATGCTTCTCGAAGATGTTCTTTTCATCCTGTCATTTCGAGCTGAACTTACTGAAGACGAGCGCGGCATTGCTGCCGCCAAAACCGAGGGACAGCGAAAGCGCGGCCCGAAGATCGATGCTGCGTGCCGTGTGCGGGACATAGTCGAGGTCGCAGGCAGGGTCAGGATGGTCGAGATTGATCGTGGGGGGGACGATTCCCCGTGCGAGCGAAAGCGCGGTCACCGCTGCTTCGACGGCGCCCGCGGCGCCGAGCATGTGGCCGAGCATGGATTTTATGGAGCTGACAGCGAGTTTATTGGCGTGGCCGCGGAAGACCGCCTTGAGCGCGGCCGTTTCTATCCTGTCGTTCTGGAGTGTGGAAGTTCCATGAGCATTCACATAGCCGATGTCCTCCGGCCGCAGTTCCGCGTCATGCAGTGCGAGCGCAATGGCACGCGCAGGGCCGGCGCCCGCGGGATCAGGCTGCGTGTAATGATAGGCATCGGAAGAAAGGCCGTAACCCGCGAGCTCGGCATACACGCGCGCGCCGCGCTGTTCGGCATGCGAAAGCGTTTCAAGCACGAGCACGGCCGCGCCCTCGGAAAGCACGAACCCGTCGCGGTCGCGGTCAAAGGGACGGCTCGCGCGCTCCGGTTCATCGTTCCGTCTCGACAGGGCTTTCGCCTGGCAAAAACCGGCTATCATGAGCGGCGTTATCGCTGCCTCGGAGCCGCCCGCGATCATGACGTCTGCATCCCCGCGCTGGAGGATCTTCATGGCTTCTCCCACTGCATGGGCGCCCGTGGCGCATGCGGTCGAGACGTCGAGGCAGGGCCCCTTGAAGCCGAGCTTCATGGATACGAAGCCCGAGGCCATGTTGACAAGCGTCAGGGGAGTGAAAAAAGGGGAGACCGTTGCCGGATCCCGGGACTGAAGCGCCGCCATGCCCCGTTCCCAGGTGGTCACGCCGCCGCGGCCCGAGCCGATGAGAACACCGGTCCGGAGCTCGCTGTCCGGTGTCCGCGACAACTGTGCATCGCCCACAGCCATCAGGGCGGAAGCGAGCGCGTACTGCATGAACGGGTCAGTCCTGCGGACTTCCTTCGGAGAAAGAAAGCCGGCTGCATCGAAATTTTTCAGTTCGCCGGCAATGCTGCAGGCGAGCGATGATGCGTCGAACTTCGTGATCGGAGCGATGCCGGAGGCAGCGTGTATGAGTCCCGACCAGGTACTCTCACCGGTATTGCCCAGCGGGGTGACCATACCCATTCCTGTTATGACGATGCGCGGTTTCATGCAGGGCAGTATAATTGCTTTCGCGGATCTTGTCAAAAAAGAACGCACGGTTCGAGGCAGAGACACACTGCAGGAGCAGCGCCTGCAAACCCGGGAGCGGGAGGGCGCCCGGGTTGCTCCGTCAGCATGAGCTGCCGCGGCCGCACCGGCGATCGAGCGGACATGATCGGCGAATTCAGTTTGACAACGACCCGGTTTATGCTATAGTTGAGTGGTAATGCACCAGTGCATCCCGCAGCCAGTCAACAGCGCTGCCGGCACGCAGAAGGCCGTGGAGCGCACGGGTGTGTGCAGTACGGTTCCATTTCGGAAAGAGGGGGTGTCCCGTGAAAAAGACCGAGCTGCTTTCCCTGGTCGTTCAGGAACTCAAGGCCCTTGCGAAAAAAATGAAAATCGCGGTTCCCGCGAAAGCGAAAAAAGCTGAAATCGTCGCTCTCTTGCTTGCAGCTTCTCCGCGGAAAAAATCCGCATCACGGTCAGAGAAACCCGCGGCCCGGAAGACCGCCAAAAGGAAGGCCGTCGCCGGGAAGGCCGCCTCGATCAAGGCAAAGAGCAAGAAGCGGGCAGGCGCGCAGGCCAAAACCGCAACGGCAGCAAAGACCGCCTCCGCGAAAAAACGGTCCGAGCGGATTACACCCGTGCACGACTGGAAAAAACCGCCCCGTGAAGAGGAACCGCATCTCGCGCAGGAGCGTGTTTCGGATGCGAAATACTACACCGGATCGGAACAGCAGCAGGCGGGGAGCGGGCACGCGGAACTGCCCGCGTCGTACGGCGAGGACCGGATCGTATTGATGACGCGCGATCCCTTCGTGGCGCACGCCTACTGGGAGGCCACTCCCGCTCGGATCGAGCGCGAGCGTTCATGGTTCGGCTGGGACAGCAAGCTGGCAATCCGTATTTACGACGTAACGGGCGTGCAATTCGACGGGAGGAACGCCATCGGGTACTATGACCAGGAAGTGCCGGACCGCATGGGCAACTGGTATTTCGACCTCGGCCGGCCGAGCCATTCCTTCTGCGCCGACATGGGGTTGCTGTCGCCCGAGGGCAGGTTCATCACCATCGCCCGGTCGAATTTCGTCACCATGCCCCGCGACGGCGTGTCGGACGTGATCGATGAGGAGTGGATGCTCGTGGACGAGGAGTTCTGGAAGCTCTACGGCTATCCCGACGGCATGCGGGGCGTCTCCTCACCGGGGATGCGGGAATCAGAGATCCTGCGCCGCAAACGCACGCAGGAGATCACCTCCCCCGGACTGTTCTCGAGCGAGCGCGCGAAGCCGAAGCGGAAGTAGCCCGGCCGCGGCGCGTGCCGGAAACGCAAATGACCAAGTCCATCCCCGCAGCAGGATGGACTTTTCTTTTGGAGCAAGATGAAAAACGCAGGCCCCAGTACGATCCCGAAAGCGCAGCAGGAGGCGAAGGGCTATCTCATGCTCGTGCTTCACGGGCACCTGCCTTTCGTGCGCCACCCCGAGCACGACCGGTTCCTTGAAGAAGACTGGCTGTACGAGGCGATCACGGAGACCTACATCCCGCTCATCAACATGTTCGACGGGCTGGCGCGGGACACTGTTGACTTCCGCATGACCATGAGCCTCACGCCCACGCTCATCTCGATGCTGGCCGATCCTCTGCTGCAGGAACGGTACCTGCGCCATATCTCCAGGCTGATTGAACTGGCCGACCGTGAGGTTGCGCGAACCCGGCGTGAACCGCAGTTCCGCCGGCTCGCGGGGATGTACCGGGACATGTTCGCCGATGCGCGCATGGTGTTCGAGGAGAAGTACGGGCGAAATCTCGTGACGGCGTTCCGGAAGTTCCAGGACCGCGGCAATCTCGAAATCATCACCTGCGGGGCCACGCACGGTTTTCTGCCGCTCATGGAGAACAGAAAGGCCGCGCGGGCGCAGATCATGGTCGCCTGCGGCGTGCATGCCGCGCATCTCGGCCGGGAGCCCAAGGGGATCTGGCTGCCGGAGTGCGGGTATTACGAAGGCCTTGACGAACTGCTGCACGAAGCCGGCATCCGCTATTTTTTCACCGATTCCCACGGCATATACCAGGCAACGCCGCGCCCGAAGTACGGCGTCTATGCGCCCGTCTACTGCAGATCGAGCGTTGCGGCGTTCGGCAGGGACGTCGAATCGTCGAAGCAGGTCTGGAGCTCCGTCGAAGGCTATCCCGGCGACTACGATTACCGCGACTTCTACCGCGATGTGGGGTTCGACCTCGACTTCGACTACATCAAACCCTATCTCCATCCCGACGGGTTGCGCGTGAACCTCGGAATCAAATACTACCGCATCACCGGCAAGTCGGACTATAAGGAGCCGTATGACCGCAGGCGGGCGCTCGACCGGGCGGCCCTGCATGCGGGGAATTTCCTCTTCAACCGGGAGAAGCAGGTAGAGTGGCTGTTTTCGCTGTTCGAGGGGCGCAAGCCGGTCATCGTGGCTCCCTACGATGCCGAGCTGTTCGGCCACTGGTGGTTCGAAGGGCCTGACTGGATCAATTACCTCATCCGCAAGACCGTGTACGATCAGAAAACCGTGCGCATGATAACGCCCCTCGAGTACCTGAAGGAATACCCCTCGTGCCAGGTCGCCACGCCGGTGCGGTCCAGCTGGGGCTACAAGGGCTACGCAGAGGTATGGCTTGACGGGTCGAACGACTGGATCTATCCCCACCTGCACAAGGCCGCGGAGCGCATGATCGGCCTGGCGCAGGCGTATCCCGCTGCCGACGGACTGCTGCTGCGGGATACGCCTGCGAGCTGCTGCTCGCCCAGAGCTCCGATTGGGCGTTCATCATGAAAACGGGCAGCCACGTGGAATACGCCGAAAACCGAACGAAAACGCACCTGCTCCGCTTCACGAAACTCTACGAAGACATCAGGGGAAATCGTATTGACGAAGGCTGGCTCGGCGATATAGAATACAAGGACAATCTGTTCCCCGACATCGATTACCGGGTTTATGCTTAAGTCCTCCATTCTGAACGAACTCAAAGAAATCGTCGGACCTGAAAATCTTTTTACCGCTCCCGAAGAGCTGGTCGTCTATTCCTATGACGCCACGAAACGGGAATCCCTCCCCGGCGCCGTGGCGCTGCCCGCGGATGCAAAGGAAGTTTCCGGCATCCTGGCGCTTGCCAACCGCGAAAAATTCGCCGTCATCCCGCGCGGCACCGGAACCGGCATGTCGGGCGGCTCCGTCCCCGTGCAGGGCGGGCTCGTGCTGTCGCTCGAGCGGATGAACAAAATCCTCGAAATCAGCGAAGCCGACTTGCTCGCCGTCGCGGAGCCGGGCGTGATCACCGGGGACCTCCAGCGCGCGGTAGAGGCAAAGGGGCTGTTCTATCCGCCTGATCCGGCGAGCAGGCAGTTCTGCACGCTGGGCGGCAACGTGGCCGAGTGCGCCGGGGGGCTCCGCGCCGTTAAATACGGCGTGACGAAGGATTACGTGCTCGGCCTCGAGGTCGTGTTGCCCACGGGTGAGATCATCCCGACCGGCGCGCGGACGGTCAAGAGCGTTGCCGGATATGACCTTACGCGGCTCATCATCGGATCGGAAGGAACACTCGGCGTGGTCACAAAAATCATCGTCAAACTCCTGCCGCTGCCGGAACGCGTGGAGACCGCGGCCGGCTACTTCGCAAGCGTCGACGACGCGGCGCGTGCTGCATCGTCGATCCTGGCGCACCGGATCGTGCCGCGCGCCGTGGAGCTCATCGACCAGGTTGCGCTTCGCGCCGTGGAAACGCATCTCAAGCAGGATATCTCCGGCGGATCAGAAGCCATGCTGCTCGTGGAAACGGATGGAGCGCGGGAAACGGCTACGCGGGAGATCGAAGCAGCGGCAGGCGTCATGATCAGCAGCGGAGCGCTGAGCGTACGCCGGGCGGAGAGCGCCGAGGAACGGGAACAGCTCTGGAGGGCGCGCCGTTCCATTTCACCGGCCTTGTATTCGGTCAAACCGAGAAAAGTGAACGAGGACATCGTCGTGCCCCGCAGCGCCATAGCGCCGTTCCTGCGCGAAGCGCGCGAGATCGGCAGGCGGAACGGCCTGCTTATTGCCGCCTACGGACATGCAGGGGACGGGAACATCCATACGAACATACTGTATGACGATGCGGATCTCCCGCGCGTGGAGAAGGCGGTTGAGGAGGTGCTTCGAGCCGCGCTGCGCCTGGGCGGAAGCATCAGCGGAGAACACGGCATCGGTCTGACCAAGGCGGCCTATCTCCCCCTGGAGGCGGGGGCGGGCGCGCTCGGGGCAATGCGGAGGATCAAGCAGGCGCTGGATCCGAACAATATCCTGAACCCGGGAAAGATATTCCCGGAACAGAACGCACAAGGGAACCCCAGATGAACACCGATACCTACTTACGGAGCGTTCTTCTTCTCATTGCGCTGCTTGCGACGGCTGCATCGCGGACCGCATCCGGGGAATCATCCCCGTCTCTTGGTGAGCTGCGCGCGTCGGTCGCGGCGCTGGGCGGAGAGGCTGCACGGCTCGAGGAGGAGAACCGGGGGCTTCGCGCCATGCTGGCGCAGCAGGAGGACGGCGATGTTTACATCGTCGTGGAGACGGAGAACAACCGGCTGACGCTGCGACAGAACAATACGGTACTGCATACGGCCGTTTGCGGCACGGGCAGCAGGAAGTTCATCGAGGCGGAGACGGGCACGAACTGGTTCTTCGAGACGCCCATGGGATCGTTCAGCGTGCTCGGAAAGGAGCGAAACCCCGTCTGGATCAGGCCCAACTGGTCGTACGTGGAGGAGAACATGCCCATCCCGCCGGCCAACGACCCCGACCGGATCGTGCGGGGAGTGCTCGGCAAATACGCGCTCCTGCTCGGCAACGGATACAAGATTCACGGCACGACCTGGACCAAGCTGCTGGGCACGCACTTCACGCACGGATGCGTGTCCCTGGGAGACGCCGACCTGGAACTCGTGTACTCCACCGCGAAGATCGGGACGAAAGTATACCTGTATTAACGTGATCAAGACGATGACGGCATTACATCGGACACCCCTGAACAAACGCTGCGCAGAGCCGCGCCGTGCATTGCGCCTGCGGCTTCTGTCCGCACTGGCACTGGTGCTGATCATCCTGTGCGGCGCCGCGTTTGCCGATGACGAGCGGGATGCACTCATGGAGCGGCAGCGAACGCTCAAAGCTCGCGTAGCCGCCCTTCAGCGCGAGCAGGACTACCTCATGTTCCTGCAGCGGATGTACGAAAGCGATTCGAAGTATCTCGTCCTGGACATGAAAAAGAAAACAGCGCACCTCAGGTATAAGAACCGGCTGCTCAAGGACATCCCGCTGAAGGAAATATCCCCGGGATTCGGGCGGAAGGTAAAGGCCGGGGAACATGCCGTCACGATGAAAATCGAAGGAGCGAAAGAGCGCCATGCGCTCGTGCTGAACAATGCATTCGTGCTGAAATGGAAGCGGAGCGAGGTCCCGCGCCCCCACGCATCCCTGCCCTCGATCGTTGTCCTGAAGAAAGATCTTTTTTCCTTTTACTACACCATCGGTCCTGGCATGATGGCATATGTTTTGGAATAAGGTGTCACGAAGCGGACAACCTCCCTGCTTCCGGAAAGCCTGTTTTGGGTTGACTCCCGGGCGATTCCCGGTATAATCACGGCATGCGCGAACTGGCCAGGGGCGAGGATTTCTACGACGGCACGGCTCTTCTGGGAGACCCGGTCCACGGGTACATATCCTTCACCACGCCACGCGGCTCGGGCGAGAAGACCGAAAAAGACCTCATCGATACACCCTGGATGCAGCGTCTGCGCCAGATCTTTCAGCTCCAGAGCGCGCGCTGGGTTTACCCGTCGGCAGAGCACAGCAGGTTCCAGCACGTGCTCGGCGCGATGCACCTGGCCGGACGGTTCGCTCGGCATCTGTATCCTTCTCTCAAAGCTGCTGTTCACGAGTGTCCTTCGGAATTTTATATCGAGGAGTTCCTGCGCGTGGCCGCGCTGCTGCACGACATCGGGCACGGACCGTTCGGCCATTTTTTCGACGACAATTATCTTGCCCAGTTCGACCTGACCCACGAGAAGCTCGGCCAGCACATTATCCGCACCGAACTGGCGGATACGATCCGGGCGATCCGCAGGAGCCCTTCGGGCGAGTTCGCCAAGGGAGAACGCCTGAACCCCGATCAGATCGCGTATCTTATCGGCAAGGGGCCGGGATCGTCCTCGTCAAAACAGCCACGCTGGGTCCTGTTCCTCCAGCCGCTTTTGTCCGGTATTTACACCGTGGACAACCTCGACTACGTCATGCGCGACGCCTTCATGTGCGGCGTTGCGATCGGCGTCGTGGACATCGACCGGCTCATGTACTATACGTTTTTCACGGACAAGGGGCTCACCCTGCACAAGTCCGGCCTCACGGCCCTCAATATGTTTCTGAATGCGCGGTTGTACCTGTACACGAATGTCTATTACCACCGGACCACCCGGGCCATTGACGAACATCTGAAAGAGTTGTTCCGGGACACGATGGCCAGGATATTCCCCCATGGAAACCCGGTCAGAAATCTGAGGGAATATCTCAATCTGACGGACTGGTCCCTGCTTGAAGGCGTGCGCAGATGGCCGGAAAGCAAGAATCCGGAGATCGCGGAACTCGGCAGGCAGTGGGCCGCCATCCTTGCGCGTGAGGTGAAATGGAAGATGGCGTACGATGTTACGCTTTCCATGCGCGACTTCGAGAAAGGCAAAACCATCATCGATGAGGCAGAACTGGTGAAACGCATCAAGAGAAACCTGCCGTCCAAACTGAAGGAACTCCCGTTCTGCGTGGACATGGCCAGCCAGGACCCGCGGCCCGTGAACCCCCTCATGATGGGAGAGCGTCAGATCTACGTCTTCAACCCCTCGACGCGCAAGATTGAGAAGGAACCGCTCAAGGACTTCTTCGATTACATCCCCGCCCGCGTGGTCCAGTGCCGCGTATTCACGCTGAACCACGAACATGACCGGGAGCTTGCCGACATCGTCGACCGGGTGCTCGGCATCCAGGAAGACAGTATAAAAACCAACGTATAATCCCCTAAAACAACCCTGTATCAGACCGCCGGGATGCCCGGAAAAGGGATCACGCCGGATGGCCAAACCAATTAATTTTGTCTTGACTTAAATTATTTTTTATTTTATTATAGTTTCGAAAAGTGCAGTTGCTTTACAGACCCTGTACCGGGGGAAGGGGCATGCAGTTCAGGAAAGAATACGCCGTCATACTCATCTCGTTTCTATGCGCCGGCCTCGCTCTTGTCGGTGATTCGGTCGTCAATGTCCTCCTGGGCCATGCACGGCGCGACTTTTTTCTGCGTTTCGTCATCGTATCGGGGTCCCTTACCTTCGGCATCGTCGTATCCCGCATGATTTCACGCCACAGAAATGCTAGGGAGGCAATGAAACGCCAGACAGCGGCCATCGAGACGTCTATGGACGGCGCCGCGATCTGCGATAAGAAGGGCACCTACATCTACGTCAACAATGCGTACGTTGTGAACAACGGGTATGAGTCGTCGGAGGAATTGCTCGGGAAACGGTTGAAAATCGCCTTCGAGGAAAAGGAATACGAGCGGATCGTCGAAGTGTGCATGCCGATGCTGCATAAAAACGGAAGATGGCGGGGAGAACTGCTTGCAAAACGCAAGAACGGGAGCACGTATTTCCAGGAGACGTCGATGACTCTGCTCGAGGACGGCTCCATGGTATTCATCAGCCATGACATCACCTGGCGCAAACGGAGCGAGGAGCGGGCCCGCCGCTCGGAGCGATTCCTGAACGATATTTTCGAAAGCATCCGCGATCCCTTCTGCATCTTTGACCGCGAACTGAGGATTATCCGCGCCAACGCCGCATACAGTGAAATGAAAGGCGTCAACGTGGCGGATCTCGTGGGCAGGAAGTGCTATGAAGCGCTGGAAAAACGCGACGAGCTGTGCGATCAATGCGTGGTGGACAAGGCGCTCCAGACTGGCGATCCATGCTCAACGGAAAGGGCGATCACCCTCCGCGACGGGACCAAGATCTGGGTCGAGATCTACACCTTTCCCATTCTTGACGATGCAGGCCGGGTGACCCATATTATTGAATACACGCGCGATGCGACATCGCGCAAGCGTTCGGAGGAGGAGAGGAGCCTCCTCATCGAAAAACTCGAGCACCTCTCCCGGACCGACGGCCTCACCGGGCTCATGAACCGGCGCGCCCTCACCGACAGCCTTGTGTACGAGTTTGACCGTGCCAAACGGTTCAAGACGGCCCTGACCCTTGTCCTGTGTGATGTAGACTATTTCAAGGAGATCAACGACCGGTTCGGCCACGCAGCCGGTGACAGCGCGCTCATGGCGCTTTCCGACATATTCCTGCGTCTTCTGCGAAAGACCGACATCGCGGGCCGGTACGGCGGCGATGAGTTCATGATCATTCTGACGGGAACATCCCTGAAGGGCGCCGAAAGCCTGGCGGAAAAGCTGCTTGCCATCGTGCGGACAACGGAGGTCTCCGTACGCCAGGATGAAACTATCCATCTTTCCCTGAGCATCGGCGTGGCAGCGGTTCAACCCAACGATCCGGATATCGATGCGATGATCAAGCGTGTGGACGAAGCCATGTATGCTGCAAAGCAGGCAGGACGAAACCGCGTTTGCTGCGCTCCTGCCCAAGTAGTCTGAATCCGCGACGTGCAACCCACCGGCTCCTGCCGAGAGGGGTCCCCTTCGGATGTCACCATCGTCGAAATTCAGAAGGGTATCCGCTTGTATCCGGCTTCATCAGATTTGATGTGCGTCACATGCCGTTTCCCGGTTCAAGGGTCCTTCCTTTTCTTCCGGACAATTTTCTGTACCGCATCAGCGATCTTTGCTGACGAGATGCCTTCATAGTCCAGCAGTTCATCCGTTTTGCCGCTTCGCGGCATTTTTCGGACTGCGAGGTTCGTCACCGGGACCCCGGTTCCGGAAAGAACAGCGGCAACCGCCTCGCCCATCCCCCCTTCGGGAACGTGATCCTCCGCGCTCACTATTGCGCCTGTTTCACGTGCCGCACGGACAAGGGCTTCGGCGTCGAGCGGCTTGATGCTGTAGCAGTCGATGACGCGGAGCAGGATGCCCTCCCGCTTGAGCGATGCATACGCCCGAAGGGCCTCGTGCACCGTAATGCCGGCAGCGACCACGGTTGCAGCATCGGATTCGCTCGATGTGAGGATTTTGCTGCCCCCGATCCGGAACACCTCGTCATTGCGGTACAGGATCGGCGTCTCCTTTCGCGTCGTGCGAAGATACGCGATACCGCTGTGCTTTGCCATCTCCTCAACAAGTTTTTCCGTTGCCACGGCGTCGCTCGGATACAGCACGACGCTGTTCTGGATCGTCCGGAACAGGGCGATGTCCTCAAGACCCATCTGCGATGAACCGTCTTCGCCGATCGATACCCCTGCGTGGGAACCGCAGAACTTGATGTTGGCGTTCGAGTACTGGCTCATGCGTATCTGGTCCCACGCCCGCGTAAGGAACGCGGCAAAGGAGGACACGAACGGAACGGCGCCGCGCAGGGACAGGCCGAGCGCCATGCCGACCATGTTCTGCTCGGCGATGTACATTTCGAAAAAGCGGTCGGGATATTTATCTTTCAACAACCCGGCGTACGTCGAATTGCTGACCTCGGCATCGAGGGCGATCAACGCGGGGTGTCCGGGGCGGATCCTTGCCAGCGCGGATCCATAGGCGCGCCGCGTGGCAACGGATTTGTCCGGTGCATAGGAGAGCGGTTCGATGTCCGCAGAAAACCGCGCTGCAGGTTTCACATCATCGGGCATCGATATCCTGCCAACGACTGTTTTATCGACCGGTCCCAGTTCGGCAAGCGCGCGGTCAAGCTCCGCCTTGTTGAGCGGCTTTCCGTGCCAGCCGTCCTTGTCCTCGATGAACGAAATGCCCTTGCCCTTGAGGGTCTTCGCAATGATCATGGCAGGTTTGTTCCTCGGTGCGGCCGCCTGTTTGAACGCCGCGAGGATCTGCGGCATATCATGCCCGTCGATCACGATGGGCTCCCAGCCGAAAGCCGCTACCCGCGACTGATATATGTTCAGGTCGTGGCCGTACATTGTTTCCCCGCGCTGGCCGAGTCGGTTGACGTCCATGATGCCGGTGAGGTTGTCCAGATTGTAATGCGCGGCAAGCTCCATGGCCTCCCACTGCGAACCTTCGGCCATCTCACTGTCGCCCAGCAGAACGTACGTCCGGTACGGGAGCTTGTCTATGTATTTCGCGTTCAATGCCATGCCCGCGCCGATGGACAACCCCTGGCCGAGGGAGCCCGTTGCCGCCTCGGTGTAGCGGAATTCCCGCGTGGGGTGGCCTTCCAGAGGGCTGGTGAACTTCCGGTAGGCCATGAGCTCCTGCTCGGTGACTTTTCCCGCAACCGCCCAGAGCGAATAGAAGAGCGGCGATGCATGCCCTTTTGAGAAGATCAGGCGGTCGTTGTTCGGATGCTGCGGATTGTCGAGGTCGTACCGGAAGGTGCCGCCGAACAGCAGGCCGGTCATAAGATCCGCTGCGGAGAGCGACGAGGTCGGATGGCCTGAACCCGCCTCCGTGGACATGACGAGACTGTAGTAGCGGATGAGCCTGGCGATGTTTTCCCTATTGTTCATGATTCACCTCAAGGGCTGCGGAATGCCGTCCACTGCGGACGCAATCACGTCGAGCAAGGGGCCGGGATACACGCCGACCCAGATCAGGAGCAGCATGAGAACGACAAGGACCGCGGACGCGCTGCGGGACGCCGCGGGCGCGTCTGTTTCCGTCCGGCCCGCGGTGAACATGATCACGATGATGCGCAGATAGTAAAACAGGCCGATGACGCTGTTGACGACGAGGGCGATGACGGCAAACCAGAGCGAGGAGCCCGCGCCAGCCGCAATGAGAAAGAACTTCCCCACGAATCCCGCGGTGAGCGGGATGCCTGCGAGCGAGAACAGCATCGAGGCAAAGACGGCGGCGAGCAGCGGCCTTCTCCGGCTGAGCCCCCGGTACGCATCCAGACCCGCAGCGTCGCCGGATCCGTCCGACAGCGCCGCGACGACGCCGAAGGCGCCGAGCGTGGTGATGAAATAGGCGGCCAGGTACAGCGCCGCGGCGGAGAGCGCCCGGGGGCCGCTGGCGAGCGCCGTGATCAGCAGGTAGCCGAGATGCGCAATGGATGAATATGCGAGCAGTCGTTTCACATTCTGCTGCAGCAGGGCGAGGATGTTTCCCGCGAACATGGAGAGCACCGCAATGAGCGCTACGATTGCAGCGAGTTCCGAGCGGTCCCGAAGCCCGAGAAACGAGAAATAGCGGAGCAGGAGCGCGAAAACCGCGCCCTTTGACGCCGTGGCGATGAATGCCGTCACCGGTGCGGGAGCGCCTTCGTACACGTCCGGCGTCCAGAGGTGGAAGGGCACGACGGCAAGCTTGAATCCGACGCCGGTTATGATCATGACGACTCCCGCGAGGAACGGGAGCGATCCCGGGCCGGCGGCAGCCGGAGCCTGCATGCCGGCGAACGCAAGGGTGCCGGTGGCCGCAAACACGAGCGCCATGCCGAACAATACGAACGCGGACGAGACGGCCGCCAGGATGAGGTACTTGAGGCCGGCCTCAACGCTCAGGTTGTTGTGCCGGAAGTAGCCCGCAAGCGCATACAGCGACACGCTCAGGATCTCAATCCCGAGAAAAAAGGAAGCAAAATGCGCTGCAGCGGGAAGGACCGCGCAGCCGAGCGTTGCAGCGAGCAAAAGCACGTAGAACTCCTCCCTGTGGGCTGCATGCTTTTCGAGATAGGAGTACGACATGGCTGCAACGGCGGACCCGGCCAGGATCACGAGGCCGGCGTAGAAATACGCATAGTCGTCGATGATGAGCAGGGGCGTGACTGCGTGTGGAGGCCGTCGGTACAGCAGGGCAACGCAGAACGCTGCAAGCACGAACCCCGTGAGCGTGAGCAGGGCGGTGAGCGCGTGGTTGCGGCGAAGCGCGATCACGAGCATGACAGCGGCTGCCGAGGCTCCCAGGACAATATAGGGCGACAGTGCGGCAAGATCAGCGATTGACATTCTGCGCCCCCTGGATACGGATCAGGTCCTCCGCCGGAGCGGGGGATACGATTTTCTGCATGAGCGGCTGGACCGGCTTCAATGCGGGCCGCGGGAACATGCCGAGCCAGATGATGACGGCGATCATGACGGCCAGCATGCCGGCTTCGCGCGCGCCGAGATCCGGCGGCTGCGGGCCGGTGCTCCTTGGCCCGTGAAATGCGCGCTGCACGATCCAGAGCGAATAGACAGCGGCAAGAACGAGGCCGCTCGCTGCAAAAGAGGTTATGACCGGATGCGGCCGGAAGGATCCGATGAGGATCATGAATTCGGCAGCAAAATTGCCGAAACCGGGGAGCCCGAGGGATGCAAGAGCGAATACGAGCCCGATGCTGCTGAGGCGCGGAGCAGTCGTCCAGAAGCCGCCCATGCTGCCGAGATCGCGCGTATGGATGCGCTCCTGCACGAGCCCCACAATGATGAAAAGCGCGCCCGTGCTCACCCCGTGGGCAAGCATCTGCATGACCGCGCCCGAGAGCGCCGTGACGGATCCCGCGAAAACGCCCAGCAGCACGAAGCCCATATGGCTCACGCTTGTATAGGCAACAAGGCGTTTAAGATCGCTCTGCCCGAAGGCAAGGACAGCGCCGTAGACGATGCCGATGGCTGCCAGAAGGAGCAGGAGCGGGGCGACGGATGCTAGTGCATCCGGGAACAGCGGCAAGACGAACCGCAGGAGCCCGTAAGCGCCGGTCTTGAGCAGCAGCCCGGCCAGGATGACGCTCCCCGCTGTCGGTGCCTCGGTGTGCGCGTCAGGCAGCCAGGGATGGAACGGGACCATGGGCAGCTTCACGAGAAAGGCAAGGAGGAATCCCGACATGATCCAGAATGCGTAATTCCGCGGAACACCGGTCCCGAGAAGCTGAATATAGTCGAACGTGTACACGCCGGTCGCTCTGCCGTGGATGAAGTAGAGCGCCAGGATCGACAGCAGCATGAACAGGCCGCCTGCCTGGGTAAAAAGGAAAAACTTGAGCGACGCGTAGGCGCGGTTTTCGTGGCCCCAGATGCTGATCAGGAAATACATGGGCACGAGCATCAGCTCCCAGAAGAAGTAAAACAGGAAGAGATCAAGCGACAGGAACACGCCGAGGATGCCGGCGATGATCCAGAGCAGGTTCAGATGGAACGCGGCCGTGCGCTCCCGGATCTCGGTCCAGGAACAGATGACCGCCGCGATGCCGAGCACCAGCGTGAGCGCAACGAGTACGAGGCTCAGGCCGTCCATGGCAAGGTGAAGACCGATGCCCAGCTGGGGAATCCAGGCATGAGTCCAGTTGAGCATCCACGCGCCGCGGGCGAGGGCGGATGCCGAGGACTCGCTTCCTCCCAGGGAAACAAGCAGGATGCAGTCCGAAACGAGCGCGGCAAGGGATATCCAGCGCGGCGAGCTGTTTGTACCGCGTCCGAAGAGCCATGCCGCCAGTCCGCCGATAAGCGGTATGATGATGAGCCAGAGAAGGATCATAGGTCAGGCGAAGCCTGTTTGTTGTTCAGCCTCTCCCTCCGAGGGGAGCGGGTTGTTACGGAGACAGCACGACCACGATCGCCAGGAATACCGCCGCGCCGAGTGCGATTCCCATTGCGTACCAGCGAATGTTGCCGGTTTGTGTTCTGCTCAGCAGGTGGTTGGCCGCGCTGCTCAGATCCGCGATCCCCGTATAGCCTGAATCGATGAAGTCGCGTTTGCTCATCTCCGCGAGCCGCACAAAGGGGCGTACGAAGAGGCGGTTGTACAGTGCGTCGAAGTCCCCTCCGGCGAGCCAGAATTTCCTCGCCGACTCGACGGCGGGAACTGCAGTCAGTTTCACGACAAATGCCGGGCGGAGGACATAGAGAACCCAGGCAACGCCAATGCCCGCAAGGCTCGCGAACGAGGCATCGAGCTGCAGGAAGAATTCACTCACTCCCTCGGGAGATGATGCGGGACCGGCAGGCAGCACGGGGTTCAGGAAGCGTGAAAAGAGCGGGAGATTGCCGAGCGTCTCAGGAAGCTCGACGAACCCGCCGATGATGGAAAGCCCGGCAAGGAGCATGAGGGGGACCGTCATTGCCCTGCCCGGTTTAAAGGAAATGCCGGTTTTCGATTCCCCGAAGAACGTAAGGAACACCATGCGGAAAGTGTACAGCGACGTGATGAATGCGCCCGCGAGGCCGGCTGCCCAAAGCGCCGCGCCTCCCCGGGGGGCGGACCATGCGTGCCACAGAATCAGGTCCTTGCTGTAGAAGCCGGCGGTGACGAGCGGAACGGCGGACAGCGATGCCGCTCCGACCAGGAAGGTCCAGAATGTCGCGGGCAGCTTGTCCCGCAGTCCTCCCATTCTGAACATGTCGTGCTCCTCATGCTGGGCCAGGATGACCACACCCGCACCGAGGAACAGGAGCGCCTTGAAGAACGCATGGGTCATGAAGTGGAACATGGCCGCGGACCACGCGCCCACGCCGAGGGCCAGGAACATGTAACCGATCTGGCTGATCGTGGAATAGGCGAGCACCCGCTTGATGTCGCGTTGCGCAAGAGCGCTCAGACCTGCGATGAGCAGGGTTGCCGCGCCGATCACTGCAACGGCGGCCTGGACCGGGGGCGCGAGCTCGAAAAGCACGTGCGTGCGCGCGACGAGGTACACTCCGGCGGTCACCATGGTTGCGGCGTGGATCAGCGCGCTCACGGGAGTGGGGCCGGCCATGGCGTCAGGCAGCCAGACCTGGAGCGGGAGCTGGGCTGACTTGCCGACAGCGCCGCCCAGGAGAAGCGCGGCAGCGAGTACCGCGGTGTCCGCCCCGACAGGCCAGCGGGCCGGGGCGGCGATCATCAGTTCGTTGATGTTGAGTGTTCCCAGATGCGAGAAGAGCAGGAACAGGCCGATTGCCATCGCCGTATCACCGACGCGCGTGACAATGAAGGCCTTGCGTGCCGCCCTGCCGTTCGCTGGATCGGCGTACCAGAACCCGATCAGGAGATAACTGCACAGCCCCACGCCTTCCCAACCCAGATACAGCACAACAAGGTTGTCCGCCAGCACGAGAACGAGCATGGCGAATACGAAGAGGTTCATGTACGCGAAGAACCGGCTGTATCCTTCATCATGCTCCATGAACTGCGTTGCATAGAGATGAATCAGGAATCCGACGACCGTGATGACGAGAACCATGATGAGCGAGAGGGGATCGAGGAGGAACGACACGGACACCGTCGTGCCGCCCACCTGCATCCAGTCCCAGAGGGTCAGCGACAGGACTTGCCCCTGCGGCGGCGCGAGCAGGAACCTGATCCCCGTGGCCGAAGCCAGAAGCGCAGACAGTCCCACGGAACCGGCGCCGATTGACGCGACAACACGTTTCGGCAGACGCTTGCCTGCAAGCGCCAGCATGATGAAGCCGGCGAGAGGGAAAAAGGGTATGAAAAATAGTTCGGTGTTCATAAAAATTCAGGGTCCGGTGTTCAGAGGCCAGGGTTCAGGCGAAACCTCACCCCTTCATAGTGCTCACCTTGTCCGTATCGAGCGTCCTGAAGCTGTGGTACATCTGGAGCACGAGTGCAAGGCCTACGGAAACCTCGGCAGCGGCCATGGTCAGGATAAAGATGAACATGACCTGTCCGTCCACCGCGCCCCAGCGCGCGCCGGCTGCAATGAACGCGAGGCCGGCCGCGTTCAGCATGATCTCCACGCTCATGAGCATGAAGATGATGTTTCTGCGCACAAGCACTCCCGCGAGGCCGAGGCCGAACAGGATGGCTGCCAGAATGAGTCCGTGCTCCATGGGTACTCTTTCGATCAATGCGTTCTCCTCAGGTCAATGCTTGTGCGGTCTGCCCAGGTGATATGCTCCGACGAGACCCGCCAGCAGCAGCATGGACGCAAGCTCCACTCCTATGACATACGGGCCGAACAGGGCAATCCCGACCAGCTTCGGCGCGATCGGAGCGGCGGAAACAGGCTGCCGCGCCGAGGTAAGCAGATAGAGCAGTTCGACCACCAGGACCGCGCAGAGGATCGACGGCCCGATCCAGACGCCCGGCTCGAACAGCTGCTGTTCATGCTCCGCTGCCTGCGCCCCCAGGTTCAGCATCATGATGACGAAGACGAACAGCACCATGATGGCGCCCGCATAGATAATGACCTCGAGCGCGGCGACGAAGGGTGCGCCGAGGACGAAGAAAATGACCCCCAGGGAGAGCAGCGAAACGACGAGATACAGGAGCGCGTGCACGGCGTGCGTTCTCGTGACGACCAGGAGCGTCGAGACCACTGCGACGGCGGCGGATATATAGAAAAGATACGTCATAAATTCATTTTGACGCTGATTTGCACAGATTCTTTATGAGAATTAAAAGTCAGGAATCATGAACTTCATCATATTCAGTCAGTTCCCGTCCTTGTCAATGTCACGGCATTAAATCCTTCACATCCACGGGCTTGTTTTCATTCTCGCCTTCGCCTTTATCCCTGCCCTTGATCGACAAACCCGCAACGCGGTAGAAATTGTAGTCATGATACTTGCCCGGTCCGCTGATCAGGAGGTCCTCTTTTTCATAGACCAGGTTCGCTCTCGCGTATTCGCTCATTTCGAAGTCCGTGGTGAGCTGGATCGCGTAGGTCGGGCAGGCCTCCTCGCAGAACCCGCAGAAGATGCAGCGAGAGAAGTTGATGCGGAAAAACTCCGGATACCGCCGGCCGTGGCCGTCCTCGGCTGCCTGGAGCGAGATGCAGTCCACGGGGCAGGCTGCGGCGCAGAGGTAACATGCCACGCACCGCTCACCGCCGTCCGGGTCGCGCGACAGGATGATGCGTCCGCGCCAGCGCGGCGGAATATAGGGCCGTTCCTCCGGATACTGGATCGTAGCCCGCTTCCGGAACATGGTCATGAAGACCGTCCAGATTGATTTGAGAATGCTGAGCATGTGCAGCCCTTTACATTTCTGTATGTCGTCATCCCCGAATGTTTTCATCGGGGATCCGGTGTTTTATTTGAGCCATATTCCCGATTGAAGCGCTCGGGAATGACTTATGTATTTAATTTCAGGTCAATCACATTTACTGCAGTACTATCGCCCCGGTTACGATCAGGTTCGCGAGCGACAGGGGGAGCATCGCTTTCCATCCGAACGCCATGAGCTGATCGTAGCGCGGCCGGGGGAGCGTCGCGCGGATCAGGATGAAGAACGAAATGAAGAAAAATGTCTTGAGCAGAAACCACACCAGGGGCGGCAGAAGCGGCCCGTGCCACCCGCCGAAAAAGAGTGCGACCGTGAGCGCGGAGATGAGCGTGACGCCCATGTACTCGCCCACGAAGAACATGCCGAATTTGAGCCCCGAGTATTCCGAGTGGAAACCCGCCACGAGCTCGCTCTCCGCTTCGGGAAGATCGAAGGGCAGGCGGTGGGTCTCCGCGATGCCGGCAATGAAGAAGACGACGAAGCCGGCGAACTGCGGCACCACGAACCAGACGCTGCGCTGCGCCTCGACGATGTCGCGGAGGTTGAACGAACCCGCGAGCATGACCACGCCCATGAGCGACAGGCCCATGAAAACCTCGTAGGAAAGCATCTGGGCCGAGGCGCGCAGCCCCCCCAGCAGCGAGTATTTGCTGCCCGATGCCCAGCCTGCGAGCGCGACGCTGTAGACGCCGAGGGAGGACATGGCCAGGAAGAAGAGCAGCCCGATATTCAGGTCCACGACCTCGATGCCGGGCGCGAACGGAACGATCGTGAAGGACAGGAGCACGGCCACGAAGATCACGGCCGGCGCGATGATGAACACCGCCTTGTCCGCGAAGGGCGGGATCCAGTCCTCCTTGGCAAAGACCTTGATCATGTCGGCCGGCAGCTGCAGAAGGCCGAAGATGCCCACCCGGTTCGGACCGTACCGGTCCTGCCACAGGGCGAGCAGCCTGCGCTCGAGCCAGATAAGCATGCCGCCGACCGTGAGCGCCCCAAAGAGAACGCCGAAGGCGACAAGCAGTTGTTTTACGATATTCATCATCACGGCGTCTTTGCTATGGTGCAGTACGGCGTCACCGCGGGATCCAGCGCGGCTTCACCGCCGACATACAGCCCGGCGACGCCCGGAGCGAGTTCCGGCCGGACGACGACTTCAAGCCGGTGCGTTTCGCTGCCGAAGTGGACGTCCGCTGTTTCGCCCGCACGGAGATGCAGCCGCGACGCGTCTCCCGCCGAGAGCGCGACATGTGCATCCGGCGACCGGTCGGCGATCCCCAGGGAGAACATGCTCAGTTCCTCGGACCCGAATATGCGCGGGAGCGGGACAATGAGCCACGCGTCCGTCCGCGGCTGAAACGCCTTGGGAATGTCCCGGAAATAGTTCACCCGGGAGCCTCCCGTGGGTTCGAGCAGCCGCTTTCCCGGATCGCCGCCGCGAAGCGGACCGCCGACCTCCTGCTGAAACTTGTTCAGGGCCTGGACTGAGTTCCACCCGGGATGCCAGTAGCGGCAGATGAGCGATGAAGGCGGCTCGCCTTCATGACCTTCCATGGAAAAGGAAAGCGGCCTGCCCGGATCGTCGGGCGGCCGTGGCTCGTGCACGCTCACATTCGCGGTCATGGCCGTGCGGCCGCTGAAGCGGTGCGGTTGGCGCGGTATTTTCCGTCCCGCGATCCGGAACGCAGCGGGAAGCGCAATCCCCATCATCGACCTGAATACAGGCAGTTTCGAAGCAAGCTCTTCATCGATATCGTCGATCGTATTCCACTCGCGGCGCGTACCGCCCGATGTATTCATTATATCGCGAATCCACTTCCAGCTCTCCTGGATATCGAAGGATGCGGGGAAGACCCGTTCATGACGCTGGGCCCGGCCTTCGTTGTTCACGAGCGTGCCTTCGGCTTCGGCATATGTCGCGGCCGGAAACGCTACCTCGGCTTCGGACGACGTCTCGTTGATCAGGTGGTCGAGAACGATGACATGGGGCGCCAGGCGAAGTATGCTGGCAGCGACTTCGTTCTCCGATCGGCGAAAGAGGTCGTTTTCGAGGATGATGACGGTATCCGCGACACTGTCTTCGACCATCCGAACTGCTTCGCTCAACGGCTTCCCCCGCAGCAGGGCGGCTCCCAGGGAGTTGCATTCAGGCGCGGCGTAGCAAATCCCGGCATGCTTCCCCTGCGCACACAGTGCCCACGCAATGTTCGCCGCAGCCCGCAGGACGGAGGCATTGCCGAGGCTCGTGCCCGAGACGATGACGGGCCGCTCGGCATGCATTAAAACTTCTGCGATGTCGCTCACGAGGATGCTGTCCGAATCGCGCAGCCGCGTCGGGCCGGGTGCGTCCCGGTCCAGTTTGCGGGCCACGCCAAAGCCGAGGCGGGCGATGTTGTCGGGAGCTGCGTGGTACGTCTTCGCAGCGACATCGTCGAGTCTGGTCGCAGTCGCCGAGGCAATGATCAGGGGCGTCCTGCTCCCCTGCCCGGCGTTGCGGACCGCGGCGTCATCCCAGTCAGGCACCTTGATCTTCCCGGCCAGCTCGATGCTTTTTGCGTGGACCGACCTGCGGATCGCCAGGGCGAGGAGCGGGGCCGTGTTCGTGACGTCTTCGCCGAGAATGAGTACGGCGTCCGCATTCCCCACATCCCGGAGCGATGCCGGCCGCGCCGGACCGGTCGTCAAGATGTCGACGATCGTGTTCATGAGATCATGCTCTGTTTCCGACATGCCGGAATAATAATGATCAGGACCCACGAGCTCGCGAAGCGCGTAGTTGGACTCGAGGGAGGCACGGGGTGAACCGATGCCGATGGCCGTACCGCTTGCCGAAAGAATGGACGCGACGCGCCCGAGGGCGGATTCCCTCGTGGCGGGGTGCAGTCCCTCGCTCCGGTCTTCTTCTCCCCGGGCGGCAAGAGGCCTCGTGAGCGGCCTCCTGATCCTCCGGCCGCTGTTCACGAACTCGTATCCGAACCTGCCCCGGTCGCACAGGAAATAGCCGTTCACTTCGCCATTGTAGCGGTTCAGTATCCGTCTGATCGTGCCGTAGCGCTCGCCGGGAATGCTGTTGCATCCGACGCCACAATGTACGCACACGGACGGAGCGGTCTGGAGGTCCCATTTGCGCGTGAAGTGGTGCTTGAATGTCTTGTCCGTGAATACGCCCGTGGGGCAGATTTCGACGAGGTTGCCGCTGAACTCGCTCTGAAGCGCGCCGTCTTCCTGGCGGCCGAAGTAAACATGGTCGTGGACCGAGAAAACGTTGAAGTCCCTGCCCCCGGCGTAGTCGCGGTAGAAGCGGACGCAGCGGTAGCACTGGATGCAGCGGTTCATCTCATGGTTGATGAACGGGCCGAGGTCCTGGTTGCGGTGCGTGCGCTTGCGGAACCGCGTTCTCCGGTAATCGTGGCCGGTCATGACCGTCATATCCTGGAGATGACACTCGCCGCCTTCGTCGCACACCGGGCAGTCGTGCGGATGGTTCAGCATGAGCCACTCGATCACGCCCGACCGGAAGGCGCGGGCCTCGGGGTCGTCGACGGACAGGCGCATGCCCTCGGCCACGGGCGTCATGCAGGACATCACG
>DATHDE010000085.1:0-69012 GCA_035490495.1 Nitrospirota bacterium | reverse complement strand
CATGCTCGGTCGTATGATGTATCAGGGAATGCATGTTTCTTCCGATCAAGTCGCGCTCTTGTGCATATCCCAGCATTCTGAGGCCTGCGGCGTTACAGAACATGCAGTTGCCGTCCGTGTCGATACCGCAGATGCCCTCGGAAGCAGAGTTCAGTATCAGCGACACCATTTCCTCGCTCTCCCTGAGAGCCACCATAATCCGCGCCTGTTCGGTGATATCGCGCACGGTCGACTGAACCAGTTTCTCACCCGAAATTTCGATAGGATTCAACAGCACCGTAGCAGGGAAAACTTCTCCGTTGAGACGTTTATGAGTCCATTCGAAGTAGGCCGCGCCTTCCCGCAGCGCAGTCTCGACCATCACGAGCGCTTTGACTGATGACAATTGGCCGTCCGGTTGGCGCTCAGGCGAAATGTCCCATGGCGTATATGCGGTGAATGCCAGTTCATCCTTTGCTTTAAACATCCGGGCAGTTGCTGCGTTTGCCTTGATGAATCGGTTGTCATGCGGTGCGAAAACCATGATCGCGTCGTGTGACTTTTCAAACAAAACCCGATACTGCTCTTCGCTTGCCATCAGGGCCTCTTCCGCCTGTTTGCGCTCCGTAAAGTCTCTTATTATGTGAATGCCGCCGGTAATGGCGCCGGACTCGTTCATGATCGGGTCCACCGTGACGCTGAACCAGCGGCCGTACATCTCAGCAGTCAGCGTTTCGCGGGTATGAGATCGAAGCATTTTTTCGAAGGGACAATTTTCTATTCTGTCGTTTGTTGAGTGGACAACCTCCCAGCAGGGGCGGCCCGAGATGTCCTGATCGGATACGCCCAGCAGATCGAGCATGGCCTTGTTGCATCTTACAATGAACCCCTTTTCGTCCATAATACTTACGGCATCATGCATCGCATTGAACGTGTTGTCCCACATCTGAACAGAGGTTCTCAGGTTCACTTCGGTTTGTTTGCGCTCGGTAATGTCGCGCCATACACAGTGATACAGCGGGTGTCCGAGTATGCGCGTGAATTGAGCCGTCACGTGCACGATCCTGATTTCACCGCCGCGGGTGCGGTGACGGGTTTCAAAATCGTCCCTCCCATCAATCATCACTTTTTTCATGCGGTTACTGGTTTCCTCGGAAGTTTCAGACGCGTCTATATCCGACACGTTGAGGCGTGCAAACTCCTCGCGGGAATATCCAAGCTGTCTAGAGGCTGCCTCGTTGAACCCCAGCATGCCGCCTGTTTCCGGATCGAGCACGACAATCCCGTCTGGTGAATGATCGAACAGGAGATGATAGCGCGTCTCTGCTTCTTTTCGTGCGCTTATGTCCGCATGCGTGCCGATGACCCGCAGTGGCTTTCCCTCTGCAGTTCGGCTGATCACTTTGCCGCGGTCGAGAATCCATTTGTAACTGCCGTCTTTGCACAACATCCGGTGTTCTGACCTGTAGGTGTCGGTCAATCCCTCCAAATGGCTGGTCAGATTGCGTTGAACCTGTTCGCGATCGTCGGGATGCACGCGCCGTTCCCACTCCTCCAGCGTATTGGTAATTTCGTGTTCCGCGTACCCGAGCATCGCCTTCCACTGGCGGGAGTAGAACACTTCATTCGTCAGGGCGTTCCAGTCCCAGACCCCGTCTCCCGAGCCTTCAAGGGCAAAAGTCCACCGCTCTTCACTCCGTTTTGCACGGGCCCGCTCACGCAAAAGCACCTCGCTCAGAACACTCACTGACACGCCATTCACGATTAACATGCACCATTGAAAAAGATCATGCTGTTTGAATTTAACGAGGGTGGCAAAAGAAGGAAGATAGAAAAAATAAATCCCCGTGGCGGCGATGGCTGTAGAAGCCAGGCCGGGTCCCAGGCCGCCCAGCAAAGCGCTCAGGATAACCGGCGTCATGAAAAGGATCAGCAGCGGACGGTTTCCAAACTCTACGTTGAGATTCATCCGAAACTGCAGCACCCCGGCAGTGACTATGACAGCGAGGACATATCCGAGCCAGCGGGGAATGGGAATTACGCCTTCGGACAATCCTCCAACCGCGTCGCCCGCTTCTGCCCCTGCAACAGCCGCTCGCTCTTCATCCTCTTTCCCGGCAACTGAGTGAAGAGCGAAATAGAGCAGGACAGTTGTAACAAGGACAAAAAGCAATCCCTTTATTGTTGAGAGCCAGATTGATGCAGTATTCGAAGCGGGTAGAGATAGCAGCTGGTCGGATAGCAGTATCCACAGGGTGGAGATGATGGCGTATCCAGTGGTAATACGGACAATATAATTCCTTCGATTATTCATAATCTGGTGATGATATTTTTCCCTGATACTTTTGTACAATCATGTGTTATTTTGCTTCCTGTCGGGGAATACGTCAAAATTTGGTATTAATTCTATCAATTTTGTCGGATTTTATACTACATTTATTAAGGGAAATAGGGGGGATATTAATAACTATAAAATAACTATAAATTATAGCTAGTGTACAGACCGGTAAGAAAAGTCCGGAGATTCGTCCTTCCGCCGGCGAGACCCAGTTTTTTCCTGATATTTCTACGATGCGCTTTGACAGTATCAATGGAAATATGGAGGGTCTGTGAAATGTCCTTGTCCGCATTGCCGGCACGAACGAGATCTGCAACGAGAATTTCCTTGGGTGACAAGGCCGCGATCTTGCGGGACAGGTTGGTGGCAAATGATGAAACAATCCCTTCGAGACTGCTTTGCATCATATCTAGAGGCACGGCTTGTTCACCCGTTCGCGCCATGCCTTTTTTCAGGAGCTCAATATAAGGCAAGACCAGTTGCCTCATGTTGACCATGACCTTTTCCTCGAGTTCTTTTCGGTCCTGTTCCCGCTTTCGGAGCAGCACCTGAAGGGCGTTGTTCATTTCCTTAAGCTCTCTCGCGTAATCGTGCGCCTTTTCTTCTGCCCATTTTTGAGCCGTAACCTCGCTGACAATTGCGCCGACGGCTTCCGGCCGGCTGTCTGTCCCGTCCACCGGAAAATAGGAAGCTATCCAGTGTCGCTGCAATCCCTTATTTTGTGTTTTGCCGCTCAGCCTGACGTCGAGGACCGGCTTGCCTGTTGAGAGCACTTTGCGGAGGATCGGCTCAATGGCCGGTGCGACATCGGGAACGATTTCCTTTACGACTTTTCCGATATGCACCTCGGCAGGAACTCCATTCATATCTGCCATCGTTTTATTTATTTTGATATAGCGTAAATCCTTATCTACGAGTGCAAGCCCTGCGGTCGCTCCCCGGAAAAAAGCAGCCAGGCTTTTTTCCCGGATCGCTACAGCATCCTCCAGCTTCTTGCGCTCGGTAATATCCTGTACAGTTCCAATAAGACGCAGGGGTGTTCCTGCCTTGTCATATTCCGCTTTGCCCGTGTTTGACAGCCAGAGCATCCTTCCGTCGGGGCGGATAATGCGAAATTCCTTATGATAACCCTGTCCGTTCGCAATGGCGGTGCGGGCAGCGGACATGACGCCGGGAGCATCGTCCGGATGCAGAAGATCGGTGAACGAGTCAAGGGTACATTTCCTTGTCCGGATACCGAGCATGTCAAAACACTCCTGCGACCAGAAAACGACATTTGTTCTGATGTCCCATTCCCAGACACCCATGCGGGAGGCAGCCAGGGCAAAATGGAACCGCTCCTCGCTGACCTTAAGCGCATCCTCTGCCTGCATGCGCGCGGTTATGTCGACGAGGCTGCTCAGGCATGCGGCCTCCCTGTTTTTCTGCCCGGACAGCAGTATGCTGTGTAACTCGACATACGCCGGAGATGAACCCCTTCGGCCGAGCCACAGCCTGCAGACATTTTGTCTTCTTCCGGCAAAGACTTCCTTCAGATGGGGAAGGAAATTTTTTGCATCTTTGCCTGCTACGAAGCCTGAAAAAGGCATTTGCTCTATGCTCTCTTTGGGTTTGCCTAATAACCGGCCTGCCGCTCTGTTGAGGGAGCGGATCACGCCCTTCCTGCTGAGTATTACATAACCGACCGGCGCATGATCGTATAGTTGAACATAGTCGTCATGCAATACCTCGAGATCTTGCAGCGAGCGCCGAAGTTGTTTATTTTGCATCTCGAGCTCGCGCAGCAACACAGCAACATCCCGGTCGGCTGCCCCGATACGACGTCGCATTCTGCCGGCAGCACTTATTTTAACCTGTCCGGCCATTCTTTGTTCTTGTCTCTTCACTTGATAAGCGGGCTGAAGTGGTGCTCTGGATTGATTAGATCGTTATTTTGCCTCTTTGCAGAATGCAATATAAACAACATGGCCGTCCAAGTCTATAGCAATCAATACTCAATCCTGATATTGGGATGAATGTATACTTTCGGGCAGTACGGCGAATAGTGCGACCTCTGTTTCTCTAACGCATGCGCATTGGGAATATAGCTCGAGCGGGATTTATTTCTTTTTCAGGAAGACCACAACGGCGCCGCTGCCGCCTTTTTCGCGCGGTGCGGGCGAAAACTCAGCGACCATGCCCTTCCCCTTCCCGCGCAGCCACTCGGACACGGCTCCCTGCAGGATGGGTCCCTCCGGAGAATTGAGTCCTTTTCCGGTAATGACAAGCACAGCGCTCCGGTCCCGCTCAAAGGATTCGCGGATGAATCGTTCGAGTCTTGTGATTGCTTCGTCCCGCAGGTAGCCATGGAGATCGAGTTCCTGGCTGATTCTGATCTTCCCCTGCTTGAGCTGTCTCAGGCGGCTGCTCGGTGAACGCCGGCTCTCCTCGAGGAACTCCTCCTCTTTGCGTTCTCCCGTTTTTTCCACTGCACCGATGGTTCTCATTGCCTTGAGAAAAAGGTCCGCCTCGCCCGCTTGCGGAACGCGCGGCTGTTCTTTTGCTCGATCGGCCGGGGCGTCGGCTGCCTCATTCTCTTCCGGAAGGTGAAGCGGACGAACTCCTGCAGTTTCGCGCATAAACAGACCAGCATCTTCCGCTGAATCCTGCGTTCTTTTTGAGATCGGTTTTGCCTTCTGCTGCCCGGCAGTGGATTGCGGTGTAAAACCTCTGAGCGATTTGAAGGGATTGTTCTTAAAGTCGGGGGCCTGTTGTTGCTTGTCTTTCTTCCTGGTCATGAGCAGCTGGTTGAGGGCCGAGGGTCCTTCCTATGCACCATCAATCTGAACAAGTCTCATTCCGTTCAGGAACATGAACAGACGAGTCGGCGTTGCGGTTTTCTCCAGGCTAGCTGTCGGGATACCGGTCCGCGATGTTGCGGATTGAGTCAACGCAGGAAAAGAAGGCTTCGACCAATTCCGGATCGAAGTGTTTGCCGGAAAGCGTTTTCAGCTCTTCAAGCACCTGTGTCTCTTCCCACTTTTCCTTGTAGGAACGGCGCGAGCAGAGCGCATCATAGACGTCCGCTAGAGCAACAACCCTGCCGAACAGGGGAATTTCCTCACCTTTCTTCGGCCGCGCCGAGCCGTCTGCAGTCACATATCCGGCCAACGCCTTTCCGTCCATTACCGATACAAATCCGGGATATCCTGTTCCGTCCCACCGCTCGTGGTGATTCAGCGCCACGACCGCCGCTGCCTCATCGAACTCGGAATACCGGTCCGCGAAAAGCCGCGCACCCATGACGGTGTGCTGTTTCATGACGACCCGTTCCGCGTCGTCAAGCCGGCCCGGCTTTTTCAGGATCGCATCCGCGATTGCGACCTTGCCCACGTCGTGCAGCATAGCCGCCATACGGAGAATATCCCGATTCTTGTCCACTTCAGCCGGAACAATCCCCTGCTTCGTCGCCCATGTTTCATAGAGCACGATGGAATATGCGGCAACCCTGTTTACATGGGACCCCGTCTCCTTGGGGTCGCGCAGCTCCGCCATTCTGATCGTGCGCAGGATCATGGTGCGCGTCATCTGGGCGCGTTCGATTGCGACAGCCGCCATATTGGCGAAGTGCAGTACGAGGGGCTCGTCCTTTTTCCAGAACGGAATGACCTTGCCCTTGGTGTCCTTGCCATTGATGAGCTGCAGCACGCCGATCGTATCGCCCCGGTTGGTTTTAAGCGGCAGGGTAAGCATGGACTGTGTCCGATAGCCAGACAGGTCGTCATAGGACCGGTTAAATGAAAAGGGGAGCCCGGGTTTCAGCTTATATACATCGTGCAGGTTCAGGGTTTCGCCTGTGTTTGCGACGTAGCCTGCGATGGACTGGTTGTTGATGGGGATAGAGAAGGTGGAATATATCAGTTTCTTGCCCGGAGCGAGTTTTTTCTGCTGTGTGTCGTTTTGCGTGTAGCTGAATTTCAGTTTGTCGCCTTCCTTTATATAGATCGATCCAGCGTCCGCATTCACCAGCCGACGCGCTTCAAGCAGAATACGTTCAAGCAGTACGTCAACATCCTTTACTTCAGTGAGCTCGACGCCCAATTTCATGACTTTATTGATTTTCTGCTTGTCGTTCAGCATGTAGAATATTATCAATCGTGCTGAGGTTTGTCAACCTGCTTTACCGCCAGCGGAAACTGCCAATTTACGATTGACTCAAGATACCTTTTTTGATATAGTAACACACTGCGCAGCGATCGTTATCGTTTTCTCGTAGCAGCTAGCGCGTTTTCCTAATACGCATTCTGAGGTTGTCATGCCCGTAACTGAAGCAAAACTGCAATCTATCAGGAAGCAGCTCCTCAAGCAGCGCCAGGAGCTTCTTTCCGAAGCGGAACAGACGCTGAACAGCAAGATCAGCACGGAAAAGGAAAGTTTTCCTGATCCCACGGATCAGGCAGTTGCTGAGCTGGATAACAATTTTCTGCTGAAGCTCCGCGGCAGGGAGCAGAAGCTCCTGAAGAAAATCGATGAAGCCATTGCACGGATCGACAACGGGAACTACGGCGTTTGTGAATCCTGCGGCGGCGAAATTAACATCAAGCGCCTGGAAGCCCGGCCGGTCACGACGCTCTGCATCGAGTGCAAAACTGCTCAGGAAGAAGAGGAAAAACGCCAGGCTGAATAAGTTATCTTCGCAAAGAAGATGTACGGTTATCACCAGGTCTGATGGAAATATCATCAGACCTTTTTTATTAAAAAACATGTCATGCGTATCTTTTCTATTCGTCAGATCTTAGTACAGATGGGGCATTTTTTCACGTTTTTTTATCGGACATCAACGCCTTTTACATCGCAAGCGAACCCACGACTCATCCTGTGAACAGGTGACAATATTATGAAAATCCATAAAACTGCTCACTACCTTACTTTTCTTGACACCTTTCACTCATTGGTATATCTTCAAAGGACATAGTTGAAGTGGAGAGAAGCAAGCTGAATTTTGTCAAACGCTCCGTTTTTTCAGCAGAACGCCGCACTACGCTCACAACCAACGCTAACGGTCTGCCATCAGTACAGGGGGGGCGCATGAACCCGAACACGGAACGCGACCGCACGAACAGCAGAACCGTGCGTGTCGGCAACAGCACTTCGGACATCAAACAGTCGATCCTGGACAATCTCTATTTCAGCCAAGCGCGAATTCCTCAGACAGCGACACTGAACGACTGGTACATGGCCCTCGCGTTCACGGTTCGCGACCGGATGCTCGACAACTGGCTCACGTCGAATATACACCGGGGCAGGAAGGACCTGAAGATGGTCAGCTACCTGTCTGCCGAGTTTCTCATGGGTCCGCATCTCGGCAACAATATGATATCCCTCGGCATCTGGGATCAAGCGGAACAGGCTGCTGCCGAGCTTGGACTGAACCTGCGCGAACTGCTCCGGCAGGAAGCCGAGCCCGGGCTTGGGAGCGGCGGCTTGGGAAGGCTTGCAGCGTGCTATCTGGATTCTCTTGCCACGCTTCACATTCCCGCGATTGGTTATGGAGTGCGGTATGAATTCGGCATCTTCGACCAGGAAATCCGGAACGGCTGGCAGGTGGAGAAAACAGACAAATGGCTGAACCTCGGCAACCCCTGGGAAATCTGCCGGCCGGAAATCGTGTTCACCGTCAAAGGCGGCGGTCATACCGAACACTATCACGATGAACGGGGCCGCTTCCGGGTACGGTGGGTTCCTGACCGGGTGATCAAGGGGGTTGCGTACGACACTCCCGTTGCCGGATACCATGCCGGCATGACGGACATCCTGCGGCTCTGGAAATCAGAGGCCATCGAGTCCTTCGATTTTCAGGCTTTCAATGTGGGCGACTATTACAAAGCGGTGGATGAGAAGGTCTTCTCTGAAACCATCAGCAAGGTCCTCTACCCCAACGACGAACCGCTGGTAGGCAAGCGGCTCCGCCTGGCGCAGCAATACTTCTTTGTGTCCTGTTCGCTCCAGGACATGATCCGCCTGCACTTCCTCAGGGGCAACGAAACCCTCGAAAATTTCCATGACAGTTTTGCCATTCAGCTGAACGACACCCATCCGTCGATCGCGGTTGCCGAGCTGATGCGGCTCTTCGTGGACGAACATCTCCTTGATTGGGACACCGCATGGCGCATCACGCAGGCCTCGCTCGCGTACACGAACCATACCCTTCTTCCGGAAGCGCTCGAAAAATGGCCGCTTCCGCTTTTCGCCGCCCTTCTGCCGAGGCACCTCGAGATCATCTATGAAATCAACGGCAGGTTCCTCGATGATGTGCGGCGGAAATTCCCGAACGACGAGAACCGCATCATTCGCCTTTCGCTTATTGACGAACAGGGCGACAAGTTCGTGCGTATGGCTCACCTCGCCAGCGTCGGCTGCCATGCCATCAACGGCGTTGCTGCACTGCATACAACGCTGCTGAAACGGACCGTGCTGCGCGATTTTTTTGAGATGTATCCCGGGCGGTTTTTCAACGTGACAAACGGCGTAACCCCCCGGCGCTGGATCGCCCGGAGCAATCCCGGGCTTGCGCAGCTCATTACAAGCCGGATTGGGGAGGGCTGGGTACGCAACCTTGAAAAAGAGCTGAGGAAACTGGTGCCGTTTGCACGAGATCCTGCATTCCAAAGCGAGTGGCAGCGCGTCAAGCATCATAACAAGGAAATCCTCGCAGATGTGATTAAGGAGCGGACGGGTGTTATCATCGATCCCTTGTCGCTTTTTGACGTCCAGGTCAAGCGCATTCATGAATACAAGCGGCAGCACTTGAACATCCTGCATGTCATCACCCTGTATAACCGCATCAGGAACAGCCCCGACGTGGATATGGTGCCGCGAACCGTGATCTTCGGGGGCAAGGCAGCACCGGGCTACGCTATGGCCAAGCTCATCATCAAGCTGATCACATCCGTGGCGGACGTTGTGAACAACGATCCTCTTGTCAAGGACCGCCTCAAGGTGGTCTTCTTCCCCGATTTCAATGTGATGAACGCGCAAATAATCTACCCCGCTGCCGACCTGTCGGAACAAATCTCGCTTGCAGGCAAGGAGGCGTCGGGCACCGGGAACATGAAGTTTTCTATGAATGGCGCCGTCACGATCGGCACCTGGGACGGCGCGAATGTCGAAATCTGGAAGGAAGTCGGGGATGAGAACTTCTTCCTCTTCGGTCTTATGACAGAAGAAGTCGAAAGCCTCAAATCCTGCGGCTGCAATCCGCTCACCAGTTATAGATCGAATTCCGAGCTGAAGGAGGCGATCGACGCCATCGCAGCGGGACTTTTTTCAGGCGGGGACAAGACCCTTTTCAAGCCCCTGCTCGATTCGCTTCTGCGGAGTGATGAGTACCTCGTGCTGGCTGACTACGCATCCTATATCGACAGCCAGGAGCGGGTGTCCGATGCGTACCGTGACCAGAGGCGATGGACTGAAATGTCGATCCTGAACTCGGCTCGCATGGGCAAGTTCTCCTCGGACCGCTCGATCCGCGAGTACTGCGACAAGATATGGCACGCCAAGTCTGCGCTGAGGTAATACCGGGTGAAATGAAAAAAGGACTTGGCAGCATCGGGCCAGGTCCTTTTTTTAATGAGATGGTGGGCGATGCTGGGTTTGAACCAGCGACCCCTGCCGTGTGAAGGCAGTGCTCTCCCGCTGAGCTAATCGCCCGAAGCGAGTAATATGTAACACATCGGACAACGGTTCGTCAAGCTAAAACTTGCCAGTCGCTCCTCGTGACGAATGAGACTGGTGCCAGAAGTTTTTGTCATTTTTTTATCGGGAATTATCCGTGTCAGATATTCCTTCCGGCTGAAACGGTGTCGAGCGTTAATCAATCGCAAGAATAAAACACTTTAAATATTGCGTCTCCCTGGCTGCGAGCAGCACAGGATGATCGCGCGCCTGTGTCCGCACTTCGAAGACGCGCACGCGCCTGCCCGCAGACCAGGCGGCGTCGATAAGCATTTCCCTGAACAGCTCCTCATCAATATGATGGGAGCATGAACAGGTGACGAGTACGCCTCCCGGCTCCAGCAGCTTCATGGCCCGGAGGTTGATCTCCTTGTAGCCCTTGAGCGCCTCTCGCACCTTGGACCTGCTCTTGACAAAGGCGGGCGGATCGAGAATGATGCAGCCGAAGCGTTCCCGGCTTTTCTCGAGAGCGCGCAGTTCGTCAAATACATCGGCAGCTGCAAACCGGGCATTCAGCTTGTTCCGTGCTGCATTCTCCCGCGCGGCACTCACTGCCTTTTCCGACGAGTCGATGCCGAGTACTTCCGATGCACCGAATCGTAAAGCGCTGAGCGACCAGGCGCCGATATAGCAAAAACAATCGAGGGTACGGCGGCCGCGAACGTAATCCCTGAGCGCCAGCCGGTTTTCACGCTGGTCAAAGAAAAATCCTGTCTTTTGCCCCTCCAGTACATCGACCAGATAGGATATTCCTGATTCCTCGATGGCGATCGGCCCCGTCACCTCGCCGCGAATGACACGCTTTTCCCGGGGAAGCCCTTCGAGGTCTCGCGCACCCGCATCGTTTCTGAGCACAACGGCACGAGGCGCGAGGTGCTCCTCAAGGGCGGGAATGATAAGTTCGATCAGGCGATCGATGCCCGCGGTCAGGGACTGGATCACGAGCGTGTCGCTGTATTTGTCAACGACAAGACCGGGCAGGCCGTCGCCTTCACTGTACACGGCGCGAAAAGACGCTCCGAAGCCAAAATCCCTTCTGAGTTCGAGCGCCGCTTTGATGCGGCGCTTGAAAAAATCGCCGTCGATGCCTTCATCATTTTTTCGTGTCAGAACTCGGACCGTGATAAGCGAGCGCGGATTGGCGTACCCTCGCCCCACGAACTTTCCCGCAGAATCAAGCACGTCGACAATAGACCCCGGTTCGAGGTTCTTCGGAAGGTCCTTCAGTTCATTGCTGAAAATCCACGGGTGACCGCGTGCGATGCGGCGCTCTTCTTTCTGTTGTAAACGGACGGTGGAGGGCATGATTTCTGGGGGCACAATTAAGGATTTCCAATGGTCGAGTGCCGGTTAAGAGGTGCGCGTGCAGCGAAGTTCAAGCATGAACCGCGAGCGCCATCACGCTGACACAATCTCCAATCTTCAATCGTACATCATCAATCTCATTATAATCTGTTCTCGATATGCGATTCGCTTCTGAGCGTCTGGAGCCAGGTCCGGTAGGTATTTTCGACTTTTTCCTGGTAGAGCGTAGTCATGATCTCGTCCTTCACTTTTTCGAACGGCTTGAGCGGCGTGCGTATCTCTTCAAGTTTGAAGATGCGGTATGCTCCGGCGCACAGAACAAGGCCGGCAATCTCACCCGGTTTCAGCGAGCGAGTTGCTGCTTCGATCTCGGGAAGGACATGCTGGCGCTGGATGAAACCGAGATCCCCATCTGCCGGTCCTTCGCCTGACTGATTTTCATAAGCCAGGGAACGGAATTCCTCGCCTTTGCGCGCCCGTTCGAGCACGGCCTGGGCTTTCGTTTTAACGGCATCCATCTGCGCTGCACTGGCATTCTGCGGCAGGGGGAACTGGATCTGGCGGAGACGGATTTCCTCTGGCAGCGAGTAGAGTGCGTGATTGTGGTCATAGTAGTCGCGGGCTTCCTGATCGTTTACGGTAATACCGCTGCGCACGTATTTGTTGAACATGCGCGACATCGTCATCTGTTCGCGCAGTTCCGTCCGATATTGTTCGAGCGTGAGACCTTCTTTTCCAATGGCCGCTTCGAACTGTTTCGTGTTCATCGAATTCCGCTTCATAATGTCTTCGACGGCGTCCGAAAGCTCCTTGTCCGTAACATCCATGCCCGCACGCTTGGCGGCGGCCATCTGAAGCTTGCGGTCGATCATGTCTTCGAGAAGCACCTTCTCGTCCAGCTTCGTGTCGCTCTTTCGAAGGGCTTCTTCTCGCTGCAGATCGCTCAGCGTGATGATGTCTTCGTTTACGATCGCCACCACACGGTCCACGACAACGGACCCGCTGGCTGTCCCCTTTATCGCACTGAAAAACAGGACCGTGGTTGCACCCACAATCGCAAGTAGAATATTTCTCATGAACCCTCTCCAATTCGCCCGCTGTTTTTCCTGTTGCCTTTTCGCGGCGAGTTGATTATCATCCAGTACACTTTGCCAGGACGGGACTATCCCGATGAAACACTCGCTCTGCACAGCACTCTTGCTGTATCTCATCGTAGCTCATCCCGCTGCAGCACAGCAGCCTCCCGCGGACCAAATCACGATTGCCGCGGTTGGGGACCTCATGCTGGGGGGCAGAACCGGGCCATTCCTGAAGGAACAGGGAGCCGCCTATCCCTTCGGCAATGTACTGCCCTATCTCTCCCGCGCCGATGTCGTGGCGGGAAACCTCGAATCCCCTATCTCCACACGAGGCACGGCCGTGGAGAACAAAAAGTTCACGCTGCGGGCGGATCCGATCGCTGTTCAGGCACTCACGGCCGCGGGCATCCGCGTCGTGACGCTCGCCAACAACCATAGCATGGATTTCGGTCCGCTGGCGCTTCAGGACACACTGTCCATCCTCGACGACAACGATATTCTCTACAGCGGGGCGGGAATGGACCTCGAGGATGCACGTGCACCCGCGATCCTGAAAATCAAGGGAAGGACCCTTGCCTTTCTGTCGTATTCCCTCACCTTCCCGCTCGAGTTCTATGCTTCGCCCCGCAGGCCGGGAACCGCGCCCGGCTATGCCGATTATGTGAAAGCGGACATCGAACGAATACGGTCCGCAGCCGATCTCGTGATCGTGTCGTTCCACTGGGGCGCGGAACTCATGACCACGGCAAAAGATTACCAGATCGAACTCGGCCACTCCTGCATCGACTGGGGAGCGGATCTCGTGCTGGGGCACCACCCGCATGTTCTGCAGGAAATCGAGCTGTACAAAGGCCGCCTCATCGCCTATAGCCTCGGGAACTTTGTTTTCGGTTCGGAAAGCAACCGAACAAACACGAGCATGATACTTCTTTTGACCTTTCAGGGCAATACACTCAGCCGTGTCGAAGCGGTCCCGCTGGATGTGAACAACTACCGGGTGAAATATCGGCCGCGCGTTCTTGAAGGAAAGGCGGCTGAAGAGGTCCTCTCCAGCCTTAATGCCGCTTCCGAGCGGTTCAATACAAGGCTGGAGATCACCGACAGCCGGGGCGTGATCAGCCTGCCGGCCGGAACAACAGTGCGGAGCGCTCCGTCCGTATCGCGTTCAGCGGCTACTGCCGCAGCGCCTGGTAGTTCACCTCGAACTTCGTTCTCGACCTCAGTTCCCTGAGCCACTGTTTGTAGCGCTGGTCTGCCTTTTCCCTGGAAAGCTTTTCGGAAATCATCTTGCTCGCCTCTTCAAGGCTCATGACGCGCGGTTTACGCCGGTCTTCGAGCTTGAAGATATGGAACCCGTAGGGGCTCTTCACAATCCCGCTTAATTCGCCCTTGTCCAGGCCGAAGACAACGTCGAATTCCGCCGGCATTTCTCCCTTGCTGAAATATCCCAGGTCGCCGCCCCTGTCCGCTTCAGGCGCCGTTGATTTTTGCCGGGCGATCAATGCAAAGTCCGCATGCCCCTCGCGCAGCGACTGCAGGACCTTTTGTGCATCCTCCTCCGTGGTGACGACGATCTGGCGGGCCCGGACCTGCTCAGGCCGCTCGAACTCCGTCGTATTGGCCTGGTAGTAACGCCGGATATCCTGCGGGGTGACATTCACCTGCCGGCTTACGTCGCGCGCCAGGAGGCGCTCAATCATCATGTCCTCCCAGAGGTCCGACTTCCATTTTTCGAAGTCAATGCCAAGCCCCGCGAGCGACTCTTTGACATCTTTCCCGTTTTCTTCACGGATCGCATCGATTCTCTTGTTGATCTCGGGAAGGCCGACTTTGATGCGTCTGCGCTGCGCCTCGCGCAGCATCATCTTGCGCTCGATGAGTCGGTTCAGAAAGTCCTCCTTCACCTCACGGGCGGTCTCCTGGTCGTACTTGTATCCGGCGCGGGCGAAGCGTTCCTGAAATTCCCCGAGCGTGATCGGATCTCCGTTCACCGTGGCGACTATCTTGACCGAGGCATTTTCTTCAACGACCGGCGGGGGTACAGGCGGTTTTTCTTCTGTCTTCTTCTTGCACCCGAAAAAGACCAGCCCCAGCAGGAGTGCTGGGGCCAGGCAGTAGGTGAGTCGTGAGTTCTTCATGGCGTTGACAATTACTTTTGTGCTTCTTCTTTTTTGGGGGCGGGCTGCACTTTAATGTTCGAGAGATCGACATTCGACGGCTTGGACATGTCCGCGATCAGGGTATCCACGGCCTTGTCGTCGATCGAGATCTTGGCCTTCTCCTTGAGTGACTTGGAATATTCGAGGTAAATGTCCCGCCGCTTTTCCTGCATCATGCGCATCTTGAGCTGCGGCTCGATGTCCTTCAGCGCCACTTTTTTGCCGACGGCTGCAAGGATTTTCTCCTTGTTCGCATCGAAATAATCACGCACTTCCTTGTCCGTGGGCGGCGTCACCTTGGCCATTTTGTCGCCAAGGTCCTTCTTCAGTACGCTATTAAAGAGCTCGTTTTTTCTCTCTTCCTGGATCCTGCGCTCGAGCTCCTTGCGCATGGCATCCTCTTTTTTCTTGAAGTCGGCATCCTTGTCCAGCCCCTGCCGTTTAGCTTCCTGCAGCACGAGTTCGATGCCGATCAGGTCTTCAAGAAACTCCTTGCGCGCCTTGGGGTCGGTCATGACTGCCTGCCGCATCTGCGGAGCCAGTTCATCGACCTGCTGTTTGAAGTCCGTAGCCGTAATAGCGCCATTATTGACCTTGGCCAGCACGGCGCCGTCCGAGGCCTTGTTGCAACCCGTTGCGGCGACGATAAGTGCGAGCATCAATGCGATGCCAGCTGGTATGATTCTGTTCATGTAGTGAGTTCCTCCAGTGAGTGGTATTTACAGCTTTGGAAGTAGGTATCGATGCGTGGTGGTAAGACAAAGCACCTGGAACTTATAGCACACTACAGCAGTTCCTGCAAGCACTTTTTCACTGAATTCACCGCAGTTTCGAGCATTTCATCGGGGAGGGTGATCTGGAGTGCGTATTCTCCCGCAAGCTTGATCCTCCCCCCTCCTTTTTTGAGAAGAATCATGATCCGCTCCGGTGCTATATTCGCATTCTCGGCAAAGGTGATCGTGAGGTGTTCCTTTCCTGCGTCAATCCGGGCAACGCGCGCTTCCCGGGCGATGAGCTTGACGGACATGATTCGCAGCAGGTTCGCAGCAGGTTCAGGCAGCACGCCGTACCGGTCCCGGAGGCCCTCCCCGATGTCGCGGAGCTCAGCCTCATCCCCTGCGCTCGATATCTCCTTGTATGCAGCGAGCCGGAGGCTCGGATCGGCTATATAACTTTCCGGGATGAACGCGGACGCACGCATATTGATGACGGTATCCGTTTCCGGGGACAGCTCCGTGCCTTTGAGCTCTGCCATGGCTTCTTCCATCATCTGGGTATAGAGGTCGATCCCCACTGCCGCGATGTGGCCGGACTGCTGCTTGCCCAAAAGGTTGCCGGCCCCGCGCGTTTCGAGATCCTGGGCAGCTATGCGGAACCCCGCACCGAGCTCCGAGAGCTCCTGGATGGCGCGCAGCCGCTTGCGAGCTACATCAGAGAGCGTCTCGTCCGCGGGCGCGAGCAGATACGCATATGCCTTCTCCCTGCTTCTGCCCACGCGGCCTTTGATCTGGTAGAGATCCGCGAGTCCGAAACGGTCTGCACGGTTGATGATGATCGTGTTCGCGCTGGGGATGTCGATGCCGGACTCGATGATCGTCGTCGTCACAAGCACATTGAGGTCGCCCCCAATAAATTTTTTCATAACCTCTTCAATTTCATCCTCCTTGAGCTGGCCGTGGCCAACCCCGACCTTTGCTTCTGGTACGAGGTTCCGGATAAAATCCGCCATGCGCTCGATGCCCTGAACGCGGTTGTGGACAAAAAAGACCTGCCCCCCGCGACCGAGCTCGTGCATGATCGCCTCGCGGATCACGCGCTTCCCGAACCGGGCGAGCACGACCTGGATCGCCTGCCGGTCGAGGGGCGGAGTCTGAATGATCGAAAGATCGCGGATACCTGAAAGCGACATGTGGAGCGTGCGCGGGATGGGAGTCGCAGTGAGTGTCAGCACGTCAACAAGCTTTTTGAATTCCTTGATCCGCTCCTTGTGCTTCACCCCGAACTTGTGCTCTTCGTCCACAACGAGAAGCCCCAGGTTCTTGAACGTGACGTCCTTCTGCAGCAGCCGGTGCGTACCGATCACGATGTCCACGACACCGCCTTTAAGCCCCCGGAGTGTTTCCTGCTGCTCGCCCCTCGATCTGAAACGCGACAGCATCTCCACACGCACAGAGAACGGAGCAAGCCGCTGCGAGAAAGTTCGGTAATGCTGGTCCGCAAGCAGGGTCGTGGGCACGAGCACCGCTGCCTGCATCCCGTCTTCCACTGCCTTGAACGCTGCCCGGAGCGCCACTTCTGTTTTCCCGTATCCTACGTCACCGCACACGAGCCGGTCCATGGGCCGCGGCCGCTGCATGTCCGCAAGTACATCCTCGATTGCCTTCTGCTGGTCAGGCGTCTCGTCGTACGGAAACACGGACTCGAACTCGCGATAGAGATTATCGGGTTGCGTAAACGGCGTCCTGCTCTGGGCTTCGCGCGCCGCATAGATGGCGACCAATTCCTGCGCCATGGCGAGGATGTCCTTCTTTACTTTCTCCTTGGTCCTGGCCCACGCTGGCGCGCCGAGGCGGTCAAGCTTCGGGGCCGAACCTTCAATGCCGATATATTTCTGGACCTTGTCGAGGCTGTAAAGCGGCACATACAATTTTGCGTCCGGTTCGTACCGGAGGGAAAGGAAATCCGTCTCGAATCCGTCAACATTGATATGCGTCAGGCCCTGATACTCGCCAACGCCGTAGTCCGTGTGCACGATGAAGTCCCCGGGTTTGAGCTCCTTGAACGTCGACAAAAAGGGCGAGACCCGAGAAGCCCGGGACGCGCTTCTCGCAGAGTGGATCTTCTTTCCAAAGATCTCCTCCTCCGTTATGAAACAAACGCCCAGGTCCCGCCACACGAATCCTTCGGACAAGCGGCCGGTAAGCGTCACGATGGGCCATGGACCGGTATCCTGCGTTACAATCGCAGTCGCGTGCGCCACGCCGAGGCCTGATTCCATGAACAGGTTCTTGATCCTCATTGCGGCCTCGTCCGTTCCCGCTATGATCGCCACGCGGTTGAAGTCCCTGAGCCTCCTCAGTTTCTCCACGACGCCTGCCATCGTTCCTTCAACTGGCTCCTTCGCATCCTGGTCCTGCTCGACAGGCTTGGTTAGCCGCACGCCGAGCCAGGACGCTGACTTCGTGTCCATGCGGAGTCCCGCGCCCGTTCCGAGAAGCGGCATCTGGATCGACGCAAACGGCTCGATCGCCGAAAAGACCTCTTCCCGGTTGAGGTAGAACTCGGCTACTTCAGGCAGGACCCTGTTCTCGCTGACCTCTTCTTGCCGCCCGGCTTCGACCTTCGAATAAAGTGAATCGAGCTCCCTGGCAACATCGTCCGGCTCGATGAGAGCGAAGATGCTGTTCTCGGGGAGATAGGCAACAAGGCTGTCCATAGTATAGAAAAACGGTGCAAGGAATTCCGCACCCTCGGTTAGCGCGCCCTCCCGGGCATGATCGATCACAGCCCGGTCGTGAACGCGTGTGCTGAGTTGTTCTATCCCCTTCTGTGTAACGATGAGCTCACGCACGGGGAGCCCAACGGCCTCGTTAACATCGGCAATGGAGCGCTGCGTTTCCGGATCGAACGCCCGCAGGGATTCTATGGAATCCCCGAAAAACTCAAGGCGCAGGGGCCGTTCGTGGTGCGGCGAAAAATAATCAACGATCCCGCCACGCCTGCTGAACTCGCCCACGCGCGTGACCAGGGACGACGATTCATAGCCGAGGGAAGCGAGAGTAGAAGAAAGGTTCTCTGGGTCGAGCAGGGTTTGTTTTGTGATGGTTTTGACCGAATCGGCAAAAAGCTCCCAGGGAGGGAGCTTCTGCATGAGCGACGCCGCCGGCACGATGTACACCCCGCGCTTTCCGGAGAGCAGGCTGTACAGAAACCGCATACGCTCGCCCACGGTAGCGCTGTCCGGCGAGTCAGCGGCAAAAGGCAGAATACCCCAGGAAGGAAAAGAGAATACCTCCCCACCTGCGCCATGTTCTTCCGCCGGTGTTTTCTGGAGAAAAAAGGAAAGGTCTTCGGCCAGGGATTCAGCGGATTCCTCTGCTGGTGTCACGACAATGATCGGTCCGGCTGCCTCCCGCGCCATGCCGAACAAAAAAAGGGCCTTAGCCCCCCCCCAGAGTTCGCTTACTTCAATTTGTTTTTTTCCTGATTGAATATCGTCCAGAACAGGACGGATGATATGGCTTGTTGTCTTCATTTATGTATACTTTAATAATCCCTTCTCCCTGTGGGGGTGCGAACCGGGGTAAGGGTGACTTTTCATTGCACTGCATTATATAAGGTAGAATTAACTGACTGAAAGCAGTGTAACACAGCGGTTTTAGTAATTCAACAAGGTGGAAGATTTACGGCGAAAAAGCGAAACATGCCCTGTGCATTATGCATAATGATAAGCTGCAACTTCGGGGGTGGATGCTCTTCAAGTCAGTCTCCGTCCCGAACGAAGTATAACGATATTCATGCGTTACGCTACAAGGTCCTGGTTTTATTATTGACCGCTGCGGCATTATTTGCTACAGTCGCATAACTACTCATACTTGTGTATTTCGAGATAACAAGATGAACGCCGATAGCCCGAATGATCAAGACCGGTTCATCGGCAAGGCAGAAAATCCCGGAACATGCAGTCTCGACGAAAAGAAAGATAACGAAAAACGTATGTTCGGATTGCACATCATCCGATATCGCTACGGAGGATACGTATGAGATTTATTGTGTTATTCATTCTCAGCGCACTGCTGCTCGTCCCGTCAATAGCATCGTCAAAAAATATCTTTGACGAGCTGAATGATCTTAAACACGAGTATATCGACGAGGGAAAGTCCTCTTCACCGCTGGACAGCAAAAAGGTTGCTTCAGGCCTGAAAGAAGCGCTCTCCGTTGGCAGCCGCAATAGTGTAGCACTCGTATCGAAGATCGACGGCTATTTCAAAAATCCCGCCATCACGATTCCTCTGCCTGAGAACGTTCGCAAGATCGAACATACGCTGCGCTCCGCAGGCCTGGGCCGTGAGGTGGATGAATTTCTCCTTTCCATGAACAGGGCGGCAGAAAAGGCCGCGCCCCAGGCATTGGACCTTTTTCTCGGAGCAATAAAGGAAATGACCATCCCGGACGCGATCTCCATTCTGCGCGGGCATGAGACCGCTGCAACAGATTACCTGAAGGGCAAGACGTCTGAAAAACTGTATCAGGCATTCCATCCGCAGGTCTCAGCTGCCATGAACAGCGTTGGGGTGACACGCTCATTCAAAAGGTTGATGGACGAAGCGAAAAGGATACCTTTCTTGAAGCATGAAACAGTCGATCTTGATCACTACGTCACAAGCAGGGCATTGGACGGGCTGTTTCTTATGGTAGGGAAGGAAGAAGCTAAGATACGGAAAGATCCGGCTGCACGCGTGACCGAGCTGCTTCGGGAAGTATTTAGATAGTGCAAAATTCTTGAAAAGTACTCTTCACCACGGAGGACGCAGAGAACACGAAGAATTACTGCCCTTCTTCATGGCATGCACACACTCGCTTGCTGCCTGCTGAATCAACTCGATGCGCTTGGCTGGTTTTCCATGGCCTGACCGCTTCGCTCCGCGGGATTTCTGACTTCATCAGCCACCACGGCGAGTCCTCAGCCCTGCTTGCCTACACAGGCTCCTTCTGGATAGTCATCTTGATCTCTGCAAACGGCAGGCGTTCAGCTATAGCATCGCATTTTGGGAGAGAAAATCGATAAAAAAGGCGAGCGTTTCCTTGTCTTTCGGAGCTATCTTTGTAAATTCCATTCCCATTATAACTGCATATTTTCCGCGCTGGTCGAATTTCCTGACACCGCAGCCCATTCTTACTTCCCTGTCCATGATTTTGAAGGCAATCTCGTAATCAGTTTCCGGCGACAGCGTACGTCCCTCTTGCACCGGCACTTTCAGTCCGCACCCGCCCTCACTAATATCGATAAGAGAAGCATCATCGGCGACAACTTCTCCTGAAGCAAGGAGCAGTTTAGAGATGATATTGACTTTGTAACGCGTGCTGATTCTGATCTTCAGATGTTCCACATCAGTCGGATACTTGACGAACATAAGAGGAAATGGATAAAATTGTACAGTAATGATTTTCGATTCGAATCCGTAAGCAGTCCCGTCTTTAAGAAAACGGATTCTGACCGTATCATCGGCCTGCAGTTTTGCTGGCTGGCCTCCGATATAGAGCGCCTTCGTTAAAACAAATTCGTCTTTTTGCCAGCCGATGACAGGCGACGGCAGATGCACTTTATAATAGGATTCGAATGAAAGGACCTGGCCCACTTCAAATATATTCTTATCCATGGCTGATATTCGGGCCTCCGGCGAGCGGGACGCTGCTCATGATTATTCTTTTTATTAAACTCATGCCGTCACTAGCGTCTAATTATAGACTAATGTTGACATGCCGACAAGTATTTAAAACGGTTACATTGTATTTTATCATAATCTCTCCTTGATTCAACCTGTCGACTCGGTTACAATCTGCCCATGCCTTCACGAGATGCGGCTCGCGGATCTGGCGGCTGGTGCATGTACGTTCTGCGATGCGGGGACGGTTCGCTGTATACGGGCATTACAAATAATATTATGCGGCGCCTCTTGCAGCATAATACGGGCGTCGGTTCACGGTATACAAGGAGCAGGCGCCCCGTGTATATCGTTTACCAGGAAAGCTGCCGCGGACGCTCACAAGCCTTGCGCAAGGAATATGCTTTCAAAAAACTGACGCGATCCCGGAAAGAAGCATCTTTAAAGGAGAAGCTGGCTAATGCAAAAATCGATCGTAATCTAAAAAAGCGCCGTTGAAAGCAAGAGGACTTTTTATAGAGGATCGCCATGCGGGTTGTGAGGGCGCTTCGGAAACGGCCTTTTGCCGCCATTGGGGGGAGGGGTTTATTATGGAGTTCGAGGTTAAGCTGAATGGCAAGTCTTTGTCCATACCAATTGAGAATCCATTCAAAATCGATATCGAAGCAACGGCAAAACGGATCGAATCATTCATGACTGAGGCGGGCTCCCTGTCGCGGGGGCTGGATTTCAACGGCCTGTTGCCGAAAATGATACGAGGTGTGGCCGGTTGCGAGAATGGATGCCCCGCGGATGCAAGAAAGCTGGTTGCTCGGGGATTCTCGAATTTTAAACTTGATTATATTGAAGGCGGAATCCTGCTGGCGGAATGCCCGACTGCGGACGGAAAATCTCTTGTTATTAAACTGTTTCCTGATTTTTAGGCCAGAAAGCTTGCATAAACCTTTTTATGCTATAGTTTTCCTGTGCATGCAAGGCAGTCCTGATTTACGCGTTTGGCAGACAGAATGCGTGGGAGAGTGCTAATGTGAAAAAGGTCTTGTTATCGGATGATCTGCGACAGCTTTTAACAGAAAAAAGCAGCTATCTGGACCGGTCGGAGATCAAGGTTTTTTCCGCAGGCACGAACAATGAAATCCTCAAGATCCACTCCAAAGAGCGGGTTGATCTCATTGTGACCCAGCTCGAGCTGCCCGGTATGAAAACGGAGGAACTTTTTAACACGATCAGGAAATCGCATGAACTGCGCGAAGTCGCCACCATACTCATCTGCAAGGACACGCTTGCTCATCGTGATCGATGCAGGCTGTGTAAAGCCAATGCGCTTTTTACCCTGCCCCTCGATATTGCGTTGCTTCATATTAAGATGCACAAATTCTTGAATGTCGCACCGCGTATGCAGTACCGCGCGCCGATTGCCCTGGCCATTCAAGGTGCATTTAAGAACCGTCCACGGCCTTTCTGGACCGAAAATATCAGCACGAGCGGTATGCTCATTAAAGCCGAACAAGAATTACTGCTGGGCGATGGTATTTATTTCTCTTTTTTCCTGCCCGATGGAACGCATATCAGCGGATACGGCGAAATAGCCAGGACTACACAGACAGATCCACGTCTGGATACGTATCTGTACGGTGTCAAGTTCACGAACATCGGACCAACCGACAAGATGGCGATTGAAAATGCACTAAACCGATAACACCATGTTCTGTTTTCTGCGTTGTTCTGCTTTTTTTTCTGATCCCCCTTTTTTTAACACCTTTTGCAGTCCATCGTTCAACCAGCAAATGCCTAAATTCTCATTTTATGCTATAGTAATGCGCTTGAAGCACATAGCATTCAATAAAGGAGTGCACATGCAAAGATTCTGGATCCTCCTCGGAATAATCATATATTTTGTTCCTGCGTGTTCGGAGAAGGCAACCGCCCCGACCGAAGCAGCGATCAGACATGAGGACATTGAAATCATGACGCCCGAACGAACGGTGCAGTCGTTTTGTGAACTGGATGCACACGGTGGACGCCTTTGGTCCCGGGCTACGGAAACAGCGCTGCCGCTGCTACGAAGCCTTGTGCAGTCGGCTGATGAGCCGGTCCGGGACCACGTCGTTATTATCAATTCGTTCAGGATCGGCGAGGTCAGGCACAAAACGGGAAGCGCGGAGGTTGATGTCTTTTATGCGGTAACCGGCGATTACGCGCCGAACAGAACCGCTTTTTACCGGAAAGGGGAGAGGATCACTTTCAGACTCACCAAGACGGAGAACGGCTGGAGAATTCTTGCGCCGGTGGTCAAGCCGCACACGTATGCCGGGGCCCTGATCCAAAGCCTGCATCGGCGTGTTCAGGAGGTCGGTGACCCGCGGGCGCGAAGCAACCTTCAGAAGGACGTTGATTTGCTGAAAAACAGAAAACGATTTTCCCTCGGCGTTCAATCAACCGGCTTATAGGTTCTGAGCGCTTTTTCGCGGGCCGTTCTTTCAGGGTGCGGCTTCATATCGCGATTCGTACGCGTGCACGGACGGCTTCCTGATGATGCCATGCTGCTTGTTTGAGCTCGCATGCTCCAGAATCTTGAAGACTGTTTCTTCGGCATCCTGTGCCTGAACTGCCTCTGCAATCTGCTCTGCGGTAAACGACCTGCCTCGGTTGTTTTTCACATATTCCATTACCGCGCGCTGAAGGGTGATCACCGCACCCGCCATCTTTTTACCTGCTTCGACGCCAGGCTGGTGATAGGCATTGATGTTTACGAGCGATGCGTAGAATCCCACTGCGCGCTCGTACAGCGCGATGACCGCACCGAGACTCCTGGCATCCAGCTTTTCGAGGGTTATTGTAATTGACTGCCGGCCTTTTTCGTACAAGGCGCTTCTGGTCCCGTACAGGAATGCATGAAGATAATCGCCACTCGTAAGACCAGCGTCCACGTCGAGGGCGGGCGTATCGGAGTCGTTCATTACTTCAATGAATGTCGCGAAAAAATTATCGACGCCGTCGCGCAACTGCTGCACATAAGCATGCTGGTCTGTCGTGCCTTTATTCCCGTACACGGTAAGCCCCTGGTTCACCGTCTTTCCGTCCATGTCCTTTTCCTTGCCGAGCGATTCCATGACAAGCTGCTGCAGATATTTCGGGAAAAGTACGAGCCGGTCGCGATACGGCAGAATCACCATATCTTTGCTGCCCCGGCCGCCGGTGGCAAAAAACCACGATAGGGCGAGCAGCGCCGCAGGGTTCATCCGCGTGTTCTTCGTTCGCGTCAGTTCATCGCATTGCGCAGCACCCGCGAGCAGTTCCTGAATCGCGACCCCCTGCAGGGACAACGGAAGCAGGCCCACGGCCGACATGAGCGACGTGCGGCCGCCAACCCAGTCCCACATGGGGAAACGTGCAAGCCATGAATCTTTTCGCGCCTGCTCATCGAGTTTGCTGCCCGCCCCGGTGATCGCCACTGCGTGCCGCTCGAACGACATCCCCGCTTTGCGGTATGCCGCTGCCACCTCGAGCATTCCGTTTCTCGTTTCAATGGTGCTGCCGCTCTTCGATGTGACGATGGTCAGGGTGTCGCCGAGATTCCCGCCGATTGCCGAAAGGACGCGCGCTATGCCGTCCGGATCAGTATTGTCGAGAAAATACGGCTTCATCTTGTCGTCGACCGTGCCGAGGGCATCCGCGGCAAACTGGGGTCCCAGCGCCGATCCGCCGATACCGATATTGAGCAGGTTCGTGAACCGGGCGCGCTTTCGGGGAAAAATCTTTCCCGCATGAATATTGAACGTAAAGTCGTGGATCGACTTCAGCAGTTCCTGGATGTCTTTTGCAAGCCCGTCCGGCGCGAGTGATGGATTCCTGAGCCAGTAGTGGCCCACCATGCGCTGCTCGTCGGGATTGGCGACAGCGCCCGATTCGAGAGCAGCCATGGCACCGTAGGCCTTCTGCATTTCCGGCTCCATCCGGTCGAGAAAGTGCTCATCCAGGTGCATTCTGCTCACATCAAGCGTCAGGCCGAGGCCGGGGAATTCACACAGATATTTTTTATAGCGCGTCCAGAGTTCTTTCGAGTCCATGATCCTTCCTCCAGGCATTGAACATTTTCACGTATCATCCGCCCCGTATACTGCCCTGATGCGCCTGCCGAGCTCGCGGAGCGCTTCAGAAAAGGTCATTCCCTGATCCATGAGCTCGCGGACGACTTCAGCTTTTCCCAGAAATGCCATGACTTCGTTCTCTTCATCAATAACATTGCAGCTGTTCGCGCCTTTTGCGAGCTGTTCACGGATACATGATTCGAGCTGCTGCGGGGTGTACCTTTCGGCGATTTTTTTCAGGTCCTGCGTCTTCATGGGAGCGCCCCGAACCACAATTTTTTTCGTACCGCATGTTCCGGCGGGTCAATATGAAGCGGTAAACACATTGTATCATAAATAACGTCGCAGATACATTCAGAAAGGTTCCGATTTCTGCCTGTTGCAAAATAGATGCTTTTTAGGATGTGCTCTTTATGGTAATATACGCGCATGCTGCTGGACGATACCATATGTGCCGTTTCAACACCGCCGGGAGAGGGCGGCATCGGGATCATCCGCATCTGCGGCAAAGATGCGGTGAGACTCGCATCTGCATTGTTTCGCGCGCGAGTACGAGGCGATATCAGCGCCCAGGCTTCGCATACCATCCGATACGGCAGCATCGTTGACCCCGAAACCGGGGATATGGTTGATGAAGTTCTGGTAACGGTAATGCGCGCGCCTGCAACGTACACAAGGGAAGATGTTGTCGAAATCAACTGCCACGGCGGCATGCTGCCGCTTCAGCGCACGCTTGCGCTCCTGCTGAAACAGGGGGCACGCATGGCTGAACCCGGAGAATTCACCAAGCGCGCCTTTTTAAATGGCAGGATCGATCTGGCCCAGGCGGAAGCGGTCATGGATGTCATCAGCGCCAAGACGGAGCTTGCCCACCGTGCGGCAAATGAGCAGCTGCTGGGCGCAGTGTCGCGTGAAATTGGCGCACTTCGTGAGGACCTGCTCTCACTGCTCGCCTCGGTTGAGGCGGGTATTGATTTTCCCGAGGAGGATATCGTGACCCCGGGCGGCAAACCGCTGGCAGGGGAGATTTCCCATCTGATCAAACGCGTCGCCGAGCTCATTACGACGCATGACTTCGGCCGGATTCTCCGCAACGGCTGTGCAACAGCCATTGTCGGCCGGCCGAATGTCGGAAAATCATCTCTCTTGAACGCACTGCTCAAGCAGGACCGCGCCATTGTCACGGACATCCCCGGAACAACGCGCGACGTGCTCGAAGAATATCTCAATATCAACGGGGTACCGTTCAAGATACTCGATACGGCAGGCATCAGACATTCGCATGATCTCGTTGAGCAGGAGGGGGTGCGCAGGAGCCTTGCTGCCGTCAAGGCTGCGGACATCATCCTTTTTGTGCTCGACGGCTCGCAGCCCCTCCATCCCGAAGATAGCCAGGTTCTGGAGAGCGTCAAGCACAAACAGACGATTGCAGTAATAAACAAATCGGACCTGCCGCGCGGGATAGAACATCTCGACACCCCAAGCCGCCAGGTGGCCGTTTCATGCCGGACCGGTGCCGGCCTTACGGAGCTGAAGGATTTTTTGGCAGGCTGTGTTCTGCAAGGCAGCATTCCCGCGCGTGACCATTCCTGGGCAATCAATGCACGCCATAAAAAGGAGCTGGAACAGGCTCGCAGCAGTCTTGAGCGCGCTCACGAAAGCGCTGCCGGGCTCCAATCGCCTGAATTCATAGCCCTGGACCTGCGTGCCGCCCTGGACAGCCTGGGGCTTATAGTCGGCGCAACGCATACCGAGGACATCCTTGAACGCATATTCAACAGCTTCTGTATCGGCAAATAGTATAATACGAATAGTTGCCCCGTTTCACAAGTGCACCGTCAACGTGCTCCGGCAGGCTTGCCTGCCTCCGGGTATCGCAGCGCGCCTCGGCTGCCCGAACGCTGCCACGACGGCGAAATAGAGCATGCATACGCAGAGGAAATACGACATCATTGTGATCGGCGCCGGCCATGCCGGATGTGAAGCGGCGCTTGCCGCAGCGCGCATGGGCTGTAATACGCTCATGCTCACGATGAATCTCGACAGCATCGCGCTCATGTCGTGCAATCCGGCCATCGGCGGGCTTGCCAAGGGTCATCTGGTCAAGGAGATCGACGCGCTCGGCGGCGAAATGGCGAAGATCATCGACCGCACCGGCATCCAGTTCCGCATTTTGAACCGGAGCAAAGGACCGGCAGTCCGTGGCACGCGCGCACAGGCGGACAAGCAGCGGTACCGTCTCGCAATGAAGGAGTCGGTCGAACGACAGCCGCGGCTTGACATTAAGCAGGGGCTCGTCGAAAAGATCGTGGTCGAAGGAAAAAGCATCGTCGGCGTTGAAACAAGCATCGGCGTTCAGTACTCGGCTGCCGCGATAATTGTTACAACCGGCACCTTCCTCAAGGGCCTGATCCATATCGGCCTTGTTCACTATCCCTCGGGCCGCGCCGGCGAGTTTCCTTCAATCGGACTCTCGGACTGTTTGCGCGAGCTGGGGTTCGAAATCGGCAGGCTCAAAACCGGCACCCCGGCACGATTGAACGGAAGAACGATCGACTTCAGGAAAATGAAACCACAGCCGGGTGATGACCCGGCGCCGTTCTTTTCTTTTTCCAGAATACCCCACGAACTGCCGCAAATGCCCTGCTATCTCACGTATACAAATAGCCGGACGCATGAAATCATTCTTCGCAATCTTGACAGATCCCCTTTATATGCAGGCGTGATTAAAGGGATAGGACCGCGGTATTGTCCATCGATCGAGGACAAGGTAAAAAGATTCTCGGATCGTGATCGGCATCAGGTTTTTCTTGAACCAGAAGGACTGGATACGGAGGAGTACTATGCCAATGGTGTCTCAACAAGCCTGCCGTTTGATGTCCAGCAGGACATGTACCGGACAATCTCTGGACTTGAAGAAGTCGAGATTATGCGTCCCGCGTATGCCATTGAATATGATTACGCTCCGCCGACGCAGATACTCCATACGCTCGAGACCAAGCACATTGCGGGTCTCTATTTCGCCGGCCAGATAAACGGGACCTCGGGGTACGAGGAAGCTGCAGCCCAAGGCTTGATGGCTGGCATCAATGCGGCGCTCAAGATTCAGGGACGCGAGCCGCTCATTCTGTCGCGTGCTGAAGCGTACATCGGCGTCTTGATCGACGATCTCGTAACCCTGGGCACAAACGAACCCTACCGCATGTTTACTTCTCGCGCGGAGTACCGCCTCCTTCTCCGTGAGGACAATGCGGATATCAGGCTCAGGGCAAAGGGAAGATCCGTCGGCCTCGTGTCAGAAGAACTGTATACTCAAACGGAAACGAAGCTGCAAGTCATTGAACGAGAAACCAACCGCCTAGCAAAAGTCTGGATGAAACCTTCGCCGGACATCAACGCGCTTCTTGCTGAAAAGGGATCAACACTGCTGAGCGGGGAGGCGTCTCTCGAGCAGTTGTTAAAGCGGCCTGAACTTACGTATGCCGACATTGCTTTATTATCGCCATCCGGGGATGCAATCGCACAGGAAGTGGCGGAGCAGGTAGAGATCATGGTCAAGTACAACGGGTATATCGACCGGCAGCTCCAGCAGGTCGCCAGATTTGCGTCCCTTGAAAAGCGGCTGATACCTGAGGGGCTTGATTATGATGACATAACAGGGCTCGGCTCAGAGGTAAAACAGAAATTGAAGCTCGTACGCCCGCGATCCCTGGGCCAGGCATCGCGCATATCCGGTGTTACACCTGCTGCCATCTCCCTGCTCATGGTTGCATTAGAGAAAAAAAAGCGAGGCAGGGGATAAAGGAATCACGATGACATCGCGGGATCTTCTAATCACAGGCGCCCGGAACCTTGCGATTGAGCTGACGCCGGCAATGGTCGATGCATGCTTGCTCTATCAGGCAGAGCTCGATAAATGGAACCGAAAAATCAACTTGACCGCAATTCGCAATGAACAGGACAGCATTGTAAAAAACATGCTTGATTCTCTTTCTTATATAAAGGGCCTTGATCCCTTGCCGGGCTTGAAGATCATCGATCTTGGATCAGGGGCTGGTTTTCCCGGGTTGCCGATTAAGATCGCACGTCCTGATGTGTCTGTCGCTCTCATCGAGTCAGTGGCGAAAAAAGCCTCTTTTTTGAGGCATATCATAAGAACACTGCAGATTGATGTACCGGTAATGGAAGCACGGGTCGAATCACTGTACACCCAGCTCAGCAGTGCTTTTCATGTCGTTACAGCACGCGCCTTTGCCAACATGAGGTCAGTAGTTGAAGCCGGGCGGCCGTTCTTAAGGAAACAAGGTGTATTTGTTCTGAGCAGGGGGATCAATGAAAGATTAACTGATCTGGATCTGGCAGAACTCAATATCCAAATCAAACAACGCTTAGAATTAAAACTGCCTTTTTCAGATCATAAACGCGCAATTTGGGTTTTATCAATCGCTTCTTAACAGTTCCACGTGGAACATTTAGATACGCTCAATGGAAATTATGCACGGACCAATTGTCGCGTGCCTCGCTTCGCTGGTTACGTGACGGTGGTTTAGTTATACCGAGAATATGAACATGGTCAATTCAACTCTACAAATACCACTTGAATGGCGGGAGTTCGCTGATGAGGTTCAAGTCCACCATGGCACGGTCATGGTAATCGGAGCCTCTGGTTCAGGCAAGACAACCTTCGGTCTCTACTTAACCGGGTTGTTCTGCCGCTCGCGTAAAAAACTCGTCTGGATTGATGCTGATCCGGGTCAGCCTTTCATTGGTCCGCCGGGAGTGATCTCATTAACACAATATTCGGAGGCCCTGGACCTGCTGCGCAGGCGAAATCCCATGATCATGCGCTTCATAGGCAACAGTTCTCCTGTTGGCAGACTTCTTGAGATGATTGTCGGGTTGCAAAAGCTCGTGCTCTTTGCTCATACGCTGGAACCTGATCTCATTCTGATAAATACCTGCGGATTGATCGGCGGTGGCGCCGCCCGCGAGCTGAAGTTCCACGAGATCGACTTGATAACGCCTCACTACCTTGCCGCTCTGCAGAAGGGAACCGAGGTTGAGCATCTTCTCACACCGCATTCTCATCGCTCCGGTCTATTGATACGCAGGCTGCCCTGTGCCCCTGAAGCAAGGAAATCAACAAATGAAGCACGCAGAGCAAACCGTGAGCAGCGTTTTAAAGATTATTTTCGTGGAGCGGATTTTCAGGAAATCTCTCTCCATGACGTCGGCGTGCATGGCACGGGTCTCGGAACAGGTGAGCGGCTTGGCTTCCGGGACATCAATAGATTATCGAAAATATTCCATGCCATTGTCATCCACGCAGAAATCTCGTCAGACCGTCTATATCTTATTACGGAAGGTGATTATAATGAAACAGAGTTGTTTACAGCGAAAGAACAATACGCGGTACGCGAGGTCATGGTAGTCAAACGTTCGGAGCTTGATCATCTGCTTATCGGCTTGAATGATGACAGAAACCTTTGCCTTGGTCTCGGCATTCTACGAACGCTTGACTTGCGGGAACTTTCCATCCGCCTGATCACACCATTGCGTGACATTTCTGGCGTCCGCAACATTTCACTCGGTTCAATGCGCGTCAGTCCTGCTGGAGGGGAGCTCGGTCAAGTGTAATCCTTGAGCCGGTGAATGTCTTTCCTGGGGAAAAACCGTAAAATAAATTCAAGAAGGTCGAGTAGTCTTTTTTATTTTCTGGCTGCCTGTTTATGACCCCTAGCTCCTCTTTTTGTTCCACGTGGAACATCCTTTTCAATTAAATTATGACCATTATAAAAGTCCATTTATGGGCAGCCTTGGGCGATATCATCTTAGTAAAACATCGTGTAATCTAATGCCGATATCCATTTAATTTATCAGTATAAACAAATGGTATGGACATAATATTATGTCGTTCTTTGAAAAAATTTACTGAAACGTGTATTCAGATAAAATGTTATCAAAAGTATTCGCTTTCTTGCAGATTGTGCTATAATTGCTAATTATGACAAACGGACTCAATCTTCTATTGGCAGAAATTGAAAAAAAAAATATTGAGGATGGTTCGTGCTACCTGACAACATCGCAAAATGAACTTATTGAAGCCGGCATTTACGGAAGGCTACCTATTTCATTAAAATCACGGACCTTGTCAGCTGAACAAACAATTGGTTCTCTCTTAAGAGATTCAATAAAAAATATTAATATTACACAGGGAAAAATCGATCCCAAAAACACTCAAGCAATAACAGTTGAAAAGTTGTTTCCTTCGGCATTTTCCTTTCTTTATAAATCAAGCCCCCCCCCTCCTATCAGATTGATAAAGCTTTTTATTATCCTTTCTTGTCTGTACGCACCAAATATCGAGGGCGGCCGAAGTGCAGCAGCAATTGTAACCCAAGAAATTCAAAGGAAATATTCTGCCTTTTCATTTGATGAATCTATTTACAATAAAAGACTTGATGGGCTGCGCCAGGGTCTTAGAATATCACTTACACGACTAAGTGAATATGGCATTCCCAAGGACACAAGCAGTCTGAACAACTGGTTCAGCCGCGTCTTTGCGAATGAAAACTCACAAATAATGGCCTGCGCGCTCTGCCTTTTATTTATTGACAACTCCTTCCAGCAGATTTCCGGTGCAGTAGTAAAGAAAGATTCTGGTCTTGGTGCAAAACAGAATTTTGTAAGATTATCGAAGACGGCTTTTCCTGAGTTCTCGCAGCGCACATCGCTCCTTCTCTATAATGATGACCAAGAATGCGGTGCTTTGAATATTACATGGCACACCGACAATAAACAAGATGCTACATTAACTCATACTGACATAAAACGGTTTGGTCTGCAGGAAGGTCAAAAAGTAAATCTGCTGTTTCAATAGGAGGGTGTTCATGGATATTATTACCGTAGTGAATCTTCTCTTTAGTTTGTTGATTGTTTATTTGGGTGTCAGACGATACCTGTCTTCAGGTGTAAAAGCATTTCTCTTCGTAGGCCTTGGTTTTTTCATGTATGCTGTTTCTCATTTTTCAATTCTTATGGGATGGTCGTCTAGCTTAAAAACCGTGCTGGTCGGTGTCCGGAGTATCGGATATATTCTCGTAATCAGTGGGCTGCTTCTATAATATTCTCATTAAGAAAATACATTTATTAAAATAGCACTTGAAAGCAACGAGAAGATACCGCTGCAGCCTTTCCTGAACAGCGGTGTCTTCAAACATGCCTGCATAATATTATTCATTCACAACGTGGAGTCACCTCCGGCATGCGCCGGAGGCTCCCCATCACAACGCGACTTCCCTGAATCGGTTACTCGCGACGCTTCGCTCTTTCCTTATCGTGTGGAGGCACTCTCTAACCCGTCGCGGGATAGCCGTTGTTCCTCAATTTTTTCTTCCTTTTATAGTCTGCCTATGTTAGATTAATCCTGTTTATCCCACCGAAAAAACAAGGAGCTTCATGGGCAGGATCATCGCCATCGCGAACCAGAAGGGCGGCGTTGGAAAGACCACGACCGCAGTAAATATCGCTGCCTCGCTCGCGGCTGCTGAAAAAAAAGTCCTGCTCATCGACTGCGATCCCCAGGGCAACTCCACGAGCGGTATGGGTATTGATCCAAATATTGTCAAAGGCAGTACCTACGACCTCTTTACATCAGAAAAAAAAATCAATGATATAAAAATATCAACGCACTTCTCGTGGCTCGATGTCATTCCAGCCAATATAAATCTCGTCGGTGTCGACGTTGAGTTCAGCCAGACCATTTCGCGGGAGCGGATACTGAAAAAAGCCATTGCGGATTGCAGGAGTTCCTACGACTACATTTTCATCGATTGTCCGCCGTCACTCGGCCTGTTGACCGTAAACGCCTTGACCGCGGCCGACGGAGTGCTTATTCCAGTGCAGTGTGAGTACTACGCCCTTGAGGGGTTGTCCGCTCTCACCAATACTATCAAGCTCATCAAGCAGGATTTGAACCCCCAGCTTTCGATTGAAGGTGTTCTGCTGACCATGTATGACAGCAGAAACAACCTTGCCGACCAGGTGGCGCAGGAGGTTCGCAAGTATTTTGGTTCCAAGGTATATTCAACGGTCATTCACCGGAATGTCTCGCTGTCAGAAGCACCTAGCCACGGAAAACCAGTTCTTTTGTATGACATTCGTTCCCGCGGCGCCCAGAGCTACCTTGCCCTTGCCAAGGAGGTCATTAATGCAAAAGCAGGCGCTCGGTAAGGGTCTCGGTGCTCTTATCCCCGATCTTTCAACGCTCGACGACCGTGAAAAGAAGGCCCTCGGCATCCTGGAGATCGAACTCGATCGTATCCTACCGAATGAATACCAACCAAGAAAGGTATTCAACGATGACAGGCTGAAAGAGCTCGCCGCTTCTATCAAAGAACAGGGTGTGATCCAGCCCGTCATCGTTCACAAGGCAGGCGGTGGATACGGGCTTATCGCCGGCGAGCGACGATGTCGTGCTGCTCGTCTCGCGGGACTCAAGACCATACCCGCTCTCGTCAAGGATGTGAGCAGGCGCGAGCTGCTTGAAATGGCGCTGATCGAGAATATTCAGCGCGAGGATTTGAATGCACTCGAAGCAGCTGAGGCTTATAAGCGGCTCCAGGATGAATTCAAGCTCACGCAAGAGGATCTCGCCAAACGGGTTGGCAAAGAGCGATCAACGATCACAAACTTTCTTCGCATTCTCAGCCTTCCCAAGGAGGTTAAAACCCTTCTTGCCAACGGCGCGCTCAGCATGGGACATGCCAAGGCGATCCTCTCCCTTGAACGCATTCGCGATCAGGTGCAGGCTGCAGCACTTATTGCACAGAAAGATCTGTCCGTCCGCGAGGCTGAAGCACTTGCTTCGCGGCTCAAGAACCCCCCGCATGACCGGAAACCGCGCCTGAGCCACGAGCTCAAGGCGATCGAGGAAAGGCTGAAAAAACTTCTCGGCACGAAGGTCAGTATCACCGCCAGGTCGTCCGGCGGCAGGATTGTGATCGATTATTACTCGCCTGAAGAATTGGAAAGACTGTTGGAAAGGATTTCCTGAGAATGCTCAATACCTTTGCTTCCCTCTCAGGGGGCCTACTCGAGAACATTGCGCTGCGCAGTTCTTATCACAGGAGGAAACAGCATGCTGAAAAAAGGATCCGGCACACCCGAGCAGTCCGAAATTACCGCGTTTCTCGGAAAAGGAACCGAGTTCAAGGGAGTGCTGAGCTTTGAAGGTACTATTCGCGTTGACGGTAAGTTAGAAGGGGAGGTTATTTCAAAGGACACGCTCATCGCAGGCGACGGAGCCTTGCTGCAGGGTGAGATCTCGATCGGAACGCTCATTTGCAGCGGCAGGATCGTTGGCAACGTGAATGCTCTTCAGAAGGTGCATGTCCTTGCCCCCGCCAAAATCGAGGGGACGATCAGAACACCCAAGCTGATAATTGAGGAAGGCGTACTCTTTGACGGCACCTGCGAGATGTCCACGGATAATAAAATCTCTTCCGGCGGATCTCCATCGGCGGTACTTAGTTCCGCAGCATCATAATCCCGTTTTCGACTCTCAACTTCAATTCGCAGAGAATCACGCTTGAGCAGGTACCAGAACTACAATTGCTGGATCATTCTGAAGCAGGTGACGATTGATACGGCTGTTTTCGAAATATCATTCATATCTGTCGATGCATAGTGTATCCTAATTACAGTGAATGCCATGACCATCAGCCGCTTTTACCGTATGCCGGCGCTGTCCATATATCGGACCGCCGATCTTCTCCGTTCAGCCCAGCGAACCGTTACCCCGGCGATTACGAATATCGAAACGGAATTCTGCTTCAATATAGCTTCTGAAAATTCGCTTTCCCGCGATGGGTACCATTTGCTGCGTTGGCTTCTTGCCGAAACGTTCGAGCCGCGGCAGTTTTCCGACACTACTTTTCTTGCGTCCTGTTCCGGTTCCACGATCATCCTTGAGGTGGGACCGCGCATGAATTTCACCACAGCCTGGTCCACGAATGCGGTATCGATCTGCCATGCGTGCGGTTTAAAAAATATCCAGAGAATTGAGCGTTCCCGCCGTTTTCTGCTTGAGCTATCCACAGGTGTTTCTCTCAGCAGCGAGCAGCAAGCCTCGTTCCTTTCTCTTGTACACGATCGCATGACTGAATGTTTCTATCCTGCACCGCTCACGACATTCGCCACCGGCACCAGACCTGAGCCTGTTCGTGTTGTTCCGCTGCTCGAACAGGGGCGGCCAGCTCTTGAAAGAATCAGCCGGAAAATGGGTCTCGGCCTCGACGACTGGGACCTGAACTACTACACTAATCTCTTTGCACGGGAGATTAAACGCAATCCCACAAACGTCGAGTGCTTCGATCTCTCCCAGTCCAACAGCGAGCACTCCCGTCACTGGTTCTTTCGCGGAAAACTCATTGTGGACGGAAAAGAAATTCCCGAAACACTGATGAGAATCGTAAAAGCCACCTACGAGGCCAACCGCAATAACAGCATCATCGCTTTCAGCGATAACTCGAGCGCCATCCGTGGTTATAAGATATCAACGATTCTCCCCGGGTCCGTCGGGAAACCCTCCGCTTTCCGCCAGCAGCGCCGCACCTACCACGTGATTTTAACGGCTGAAACGCACAATTTTCCGTCTGGTGTCGCTCCCTTCCCGGGCGCGGAAACCGGTACGGGCGGCCGCATCCGCGATGTGCAGGCAACGGGAATCGGCGGTCTCGTCGTAGCGGGAACAGCAGCATACTGCGTCGGCAACCTTAGAATACCCGGCTACGAACTCCCCTGGGAAGACTCATCCTATGAGTACCCCAATAATCTTGCGTCACCGCTTCAGATAGAAATTGAAGCTAGCGACGGTGCTTCCGATTACGGGAATAAATTCGGCGAACCCGTGATCCAGGGCTTTACCCGTTCATTCGGACTCCGGCTTCCCAACGGAGAGCGCAGGGAATGGCTGAAGCCGATCATGTTTTCTGCCGGCATCGGGCAGATGGACGCTCTCCATACGAAAAAAACAGAAGCACAAAAAGGCATGCTCGTCGTAAAAATCGGCGGTCCCGCCTATCGCATCGGAATGGGCGGCGGAGCGGCTTCTTCCATGATTCAAGGGGAAAATATCGCTGAGCTCGACTTCAACGCCGTGCAGCGCGGAGATGCAGAAATGGAGCAAAAACTGAATCGCGTTATCCGTGCCTGCATTGAACTGGGTCCGGAAAACCCCATTCAAAGCATACATGATCAGGGCGCTGGCGGTAACTGCAATGTTGTGAAGGAGATCGTTCACCCTGCCGGTGCAAGAATTGATATTAGAAAAATCCAGGTCGGCGATGAAACCCTCTCGGTGCTCGAAATCTGGGGGGCGGAATATCAGGAGCAGAATGCACTGCTCATCAACCCGGAATCAAAATCATTTTTCAACCAGCTCTGCACACGCGAAAAGGTCCCGTTTGCGATCATCGGCAGGGTGACGGGCGACGGCCGCCTTGTGCTGCACGATTCCCGGGACGACACGACTCCGGAGAATCTTGAACTTTCAAAAGTTCTCGGTGATATGCCGCAGAAAGTATTCAAACTTGACAGACGGGCTACCGCTGTGCGGCCGCTTGTTCTTCCGTCTGGACTAACCGTGCGCAGCGCGCTCGAACGCGTACTGCGCCTCATTTCCGTAGGTTCGAAGCGTTTCCTTACGAACAAGGTTGACCGCTCGGTGACCGGCTTAATTGCGCGCCAGCAATGCGCCGGCCCCCTGCAGCTCACGGTTTCGGACGTCGCCGTTATCGCACAGTCTCATTTTGGTCTTACCGGCGCAGCGCTCTCCATCGGTGAACAGCCTCTCAAAGAATTAATCGACCCGTCAGCCATGGCCCGGATGAGCGTCGCCGAGTCTCTCACGAATCTCGTGTGGGCTGAAGTAAGCGGACTCGGCGACGTGCGCTGCTCCGCAAACTGGATGTGGGCGCCCAAGCTTCCCGGAGAGGGCGCGCGCCTGTATGATGCAGCAGTCGCCATGCGTGACATTATGATTTCGCTCGGTATGGCTGTCGACGGTGGAAAGGACAGCCTCTCCATGGCCGCCAGGGTTACCAACCCCGACGGTTCGCAAGAGACGGTGAAGTCTCCCGGCACTCTTGTCATTTCTTCATACGTTACCTGCCCCGACATCACGAAAACCATTACTCCGGATCTCAAGGAGCCGGGCAGGAGCAAATTACTCTTTATTGATCTTGGTGCAGGAAAAAACCGCCTCGGCGGATCCGCCCTTGCACAGGTATTCGGCCAAATCGGCACAACCGTACCCGATTGCGACGACCCCTCGCTTCTGAAACGTGCTTTCAATGCTACTCAACAGCTTCTCTCCAGGCGACTCATTCTCTCTGGCCATGACCGTTCAGACGGCGGCCTCATCACGACGCTTCTTGAAATGGCTTTTTCAGGCAACTGCGGCATCGATGTCGAGCTCACCAGCCAGTCGGACGTCATGGAAACGTTGTTTTCCGAGGAACTCGGACTTGTCATGGAATATCTGCCGTCCCGGGAAACGGCTCTCCTTTCAGTTCTCCGCAAAGCATCCGTGCCATACCATATCATCGGCAAGACTAATACGAACAAGCGTATCTCTATCTCACTCCGCACTCCTCGGTCCAAGACCAGGCAAGTACTCAATGAGGAGATGCCAGTCCTGCGCGACATCTGGGAGGAAACGAGCCATCAGCTCGATCTTTTGCAGCGCAATCCCGAAACCATCCGAGAAGAGCGTAAAAACATCTACAGCCGGCCGGGACCGCGGTTCTTTATTCCATTCACTCCTGTACGCACTCGAGAGGCCGTCCTTCGCAAGAAATCGAAGCCCCGCGTTGCCATCATCCGCGAGGAAGGGAGCAACGGCGACCGTGAGATGGCATCTGCATTCCATCTTGCCGGATTCGAGGCATGGGATGTGACAGTCACCGATCTTCTTCAGGGACGATGCTCGCTGGACGGATTCCGCGGTGTGGTCTTTGTGGGCGGGTTCAGCTACGCCGACGTGCTTGACTCGGCAAAAGGGTGGGCGGCTTCCCTACGGTTCAACTCAAAAATCTGGCGGCAGTTCGAGAAGTTTTACGGTCGCCCTGATACCTTCAGTCTTGGCGTGTGCAACGGCTGCCAGCTCATGGCGCTTATTGGGTGGGTTCCCTGGCACGGGATCGCTGACGAGCTTCAACCGCGCTTTATTCACAACAAATCGGGAAGGTTTGAATCTCGCTTCTCGACCGTTAAAATATTGAAGAGTCCCTCTATCATGCTGACGGGCATGGAGAACTCCGTGCTCGGCATCTGGGTTGCACACGGTGAAGGCTTTGCCTATTTTCCCGATGAAGGCATGTTCCGTGAATGCGAGTTCGGTCTTGCGCCGATCCGTTTCGTTGACGATAATGCGGCGATTACGGAATCCTACCCCTTTAATCCGAACGGCTCCCCTGCCGGTATTGCCGGTCTTTGCTCGCCCGACGGACGCCATCTAGCAATGATGCCCCATCCCGAACGGTCAATCCTTCCTTGGCAATGGGGCTGGCTGCCTGAAGATTTAAAGCGATCTTTACACGTTGCTCCCTGGCTCAAAATGTTCCAGAATGCCCGCGTGTGGTGCGAGAAAACCGCGTCATGATCACTGAAAGCGATGTCATAGCTGCCTGCAGAACCATTTTTGGCAACCAGGTCACTATCAACCGCAACTTCCTGATTACGTATCTGCGTCCGAGCTGCGTAAAGTCGGCCTACCGTAAGCTTGCCAAGGAAAACCATCCCGATCTTTTTACTAAAGATCCGGTTCATGTCCAGGAAAAGCAAACTGCCCTGTTTCGAGACATACTTGCTGCTTATGTCACCTTGAATCTCTTTTTCAGACAGCGTGAGCAGATTTCCTCATCTCTTGACGAGTCGACTAAACCAGAACGGACCCCAGCTTATCATCGAACGTCCGATTCCCTTCGACAAAGTCATTCCGGGACATACTATACCGGCATGATTCCCAAACGGATTCTCCATATAGGACAATATCTCTATTATCGCGGTGAGATTTCTTTCAGCACCATGCTCAACGCTCTCATCTGTCAACGGAAACAGCGTCCTTCCGTCGGCGATATTGCGTTGCAGTGGGGATGGCTTGACGCTGTCGGTCTCGGCAAAATCCTCGGGGTACGCAACCGACCGATTCTTTTCGGTGAAAAAGCAGTTCTCCTGCATCTACTATCTGCATTCCAGGTTAATACAATTCTATCGTACCAGCGCTCGCATCAGGCGCGGCTGGGTGACTTCTTTGTGCAACAAAATATTCTTTCCGCAGATCAAATCGACAACCTGGTGCAGGATCTTAAAGACCATAATGCAGCCGTGCACGCATCCCGCGTTGCTCAGTCACATCGTCATCACTAAGATTTTCGCTCCTCGATGAATCCCGGGGTACAAGCGGTTGTGAGAAATTTGACAGTCACTTATGTTTCTGCGGACATCTCGAAACACATTCCTGTTTCGTTCTGTTTTTTTCTCGTAAAACAATTTTTTTACAGCTGCTTCGTATTTCCTGCAGGGCTCGGCAGCTAATGAACATCCGGCGGCGGGACTATAGACTGGTGGTGGACGATGAACCGTCTTTTAAGAAATGATATTGTCATTCGAGCGATACGGCAAAGCTGCCAGGGTATCCATGGGTCGAAAACTCTTCCTCAGCCTGTTCAGCGGCCTTCAACGATGTGAACTTTCCCGCATAGACGCGGTGAAAGTGCTCTCCGTTTACCGTTGTGTGCTCTATTTCAGAGAAGCCGAAGATATTTCTCATTTCGCTCATCAGCCGCTCTGCGTTTCGTAAATCCTTGAAAGATCCGATCTGAACGGAATAGACTCCTTTATCATAGTTTTCCAAAGCCCTGTAGCGATCCTGTTCCGCACCTTGGTATCCCAAGGCTTCGATCCTGACGGGTGCCGTTCCTACGACATCGACACCCAGCTGTTTTGCCGCTGCATAGGATAAATCCAGAATTCGCTCCTTTACAAAAGGGCCTCGATCATTCACACGCACAATTGTTTCCCTTCCATTATCAGTGTTTTTTACTTTTATGAATACTCCGAGCGGCAGCGTTTTATGAGCAGCTGTCATGTTATTCATGTTATAGGTTTCACCATTACTCGTTCTCTTTCCATGAAAATCCTTTCCGTACCAGCTTGCCGTTCCTGTTTGAACGAATCCCATATAGGATTCAAGCGGTTCATAACGTTTTCCGAGAACAGTGTATGGTTTTTGTGACGCTGGCTTTGATTTTTGCTTTGTTGCACCCTGCGTCTGCTGCTGCGCTGAAGACGGTTGTGTCGGTTTTTTTGGCGCACAGCTCATAACGACCGCCATACAACAAAGAAAGCATATGCTTTTTACTACTGACTTCATTCCTTTTTCCCTTTTGGCGAAGTTGCAAGCTCATTCCAAATAAGCATTGAAATAGGGCCGAATCGCCTTCATTGTCTCATCAGCAACGAGCGGTACCATCGAAGCAAAACAGTCCAGATTCACGAGTGCGTTCAAGTTGGCGTCCTTTTTCGCAGCATCCCTGAGTCGCTCCGCAAAATCGCGGTTTACAATACCTACTGCTGCGTAAACTTTAGTCAGGCCATCAAGACGCCATACAGCATCCTTTCCGTCCTGATAGCGAAAGTACTGAACGAGGAGATACATAGAAACCATTCTGAACACTGTTTCATCAAGGTCAGCAAAAGGCAGATGAAACCTGACCATCGGCTTTAAATGCTCCAAAATCGGGCAACCGCTCGTTGTCATGATTATGCCGATGAGCGGGCTCAGGCCGTTTTGGACGGTCGTTTCTTTGGCATAAACGCGCTCTTCCGTTCGGACGGTGACCACCACTTCTTCGTGGGACACCATATCCTTGAACTGTTCAGCAATGTCGACGATGTTCAATGCTACAGGACAGTAAAATTGTATCTTGGCGTCAACCGGACAATTACTGCACTTCTTATGATTTAACAGCGCCCACAGCGGCGGGTTTTGCTTTCGCGCTGCTTCCAATGCAAGCGTTTTTCGGTCAAGCTGGATGAGAAACTTTTTGTCCTGACCTTTTTTGAACTTAAACACATATTCAAAATAAATCTTGCTTTCCACGCCATCCTTCCTCCTTTTGTACAATATCGTATTACTTTTTCAAAGTCAAGCTGGCGCCCCTTATTCACTGATCTCTGACGACTGAACATATCTTATTTGTCTATTTTAGTAGTTGCGAAGAGTGGTCAGATGGGGTAAATTGCACAAAACATATTCTGTATGTTATTTCTCAATATCGCACAGTTTTCGTGTGAAGGAGACAACATGATGCGAGCTAAACAGGGCGACACCGTACTGGTTCACTACACAGGGAAACTTCCGAACGGAACTGTTTTCGACACGTCCCGCAGCAGGCATCCCATTCGTTTTACGCTTGGCAATGGACAGGTGATTGCAGGTTTTGAGCAGGCCGTTACCGGGATGGCAAAGGGTGAATCAAAAACAGCCATCATCCCTGTTGATCTTGCTTACGGTCCCCGCCACGAAGAAATGATTGTGACCATTGAACGCAGCATGCTGCCGCCCGATTTGAACGCTTCCGTTGGCCAGCGCCTCGAACTTACCCAGGAAGACAATAAAACGGTTCTTGTCACGGTCATGGCAACAACAGATACATCATTGACGCTTGATGCGAACCATCCTCTCGCAGGAAACGATCTGACATTTGAGCTTGAACTCGTAGATATCGGCTGATTGCCGCGCAATTCTGAATTCCGTATCGTGCCGAATGCGTAATCCAACTGCTGTATGATGGAGGTCTGTACTCTTGGAAATCACGATCACTTTTCCCGGCGGAAAAAGAGTCGACGCCCGCATCAATGACGTGATTATACCTACTGACCAGCCGATCGCCCAGGGGGGCACCGGTCTGGCTCCGAGTCCCTATCTTCTTTTTTTATCATCCATTGGCACCTGCGCCGGGATCTATGTGCTCAGCTTCTGTCAGGAGCGCGGGATTCCAACGGACGGTATTTCACTCTCCCAGCGGCTCGAATATATTCCCGGCGCTGAAGGGAAACCTGTCCTTGACACTATTGCTATTGATATTCGGGTTTCCCCTGATTTTCCCGAAAAATACCACAAAGCGCTGATCAAAGTGGCGGATCAATGCGCAGTAAAGAAAACAATCATGCATCCCCCGAAGTTTGCAATCAGAACCATTGTCGGGTAACATTTCCTTACGCCTTGTTGTGACTCGTGCCGTTCGCCTGAGGATCGCGGGTTGTTGTGGAATCTGCTCAATAAGAAAAGGAGCGGTTAAATACCCCGCTCCTTTTTTCGTTTTGATCTTGTTATTATATTTTACACGGCAGGAGTTTCCGCCGCACCGATGAGCCGTCGTACGTACAATTGTTGTACAATGGAGAGCACGTTGCTTAATGTAATGTAAAGTAACAGCCCAGCCGGCAGCCATGCGAAAAGGAAAATAAACGCAATATTCATGAACATCATAATTTTCGCCTGTTGAGGATCCGCGGTTGTCGATGTCATCTTCATTGTGAAAATCATACTTACGCCCATCAGGACCGGCAAAATATAGTAAGGGTCATAAACCGACAGATCCTTTATCCAAAAAGACAGAAACGGCGACTGCCGCAGTTCAATGGAAACGGACAGAACGTTATACAGTGCTACAAAGAACGGAAGCTGCAACAGCATGGGCAGGCATCCACCGAGTGGATTCACCTTGTGCTCCTTGTAAAGCTTCATCATCTCCTGGTTCATCCGCTGCGGGTCTTTCTTGAATTTCTCCCTGATCGCCATAAGCTGCGGTTGAATTTTTTTCATCTCTTCCATGGCCGTTGCGCTTTTCAGTGATGGATAAAACAGAAGTACTCTCACCACAATGGTGAGGAGAATGATTGCAACGCCGTAGTTTTTTGTAAAAATGTAAAACTTCGTCAGGAGCCAGAACATTGGTTTCGCAAGTATTCCGAACCACCCGTAATCCACCATCTGCTCCAGACCCTGGCCCTGTGCTTCCAGCAGAGTATAGCTCTTGGGTCCTGCGAAAAGTTTGAATGTCCGAGCTGAGGCCTGTTCCTTGACGGTCAAGTCCGTTGTCAGAAGATCACCAATTGCTTTCGGTTCCACAGTCTTTTTTCTTGATATAATGCCGTTGCCGTTTGATATTAAAACCGCGGTAAAATACTTGTCTTCCTGCGCGATCCACCCCACAGATCCCGCCTGCTGCTCTTCACCCTTGAGATCGCCTATTTTTTCATTTCTAAATTTTTTATCGAGTACGTCCGCCACACCTACGCGGCCGCTTGCATCGGAGCTCACCTTGTCTGCTAAGCCGAAATCTGTGCCCAGAGAAATGGTATAACCGTCAAATCCGCTGGTTCTGATGTCCATATCGACGACATACGTGTCATTATGAAAAGTCAGCTTTTTTTCTATGATAATGCCGCCTGGTCCATTGTAGACAAGCGTCAATGTTTCCTTTGGCTTATCCTTGCTCAGAAGCAACGAGCCGCTGCTTGTCTCATAATTTACGCCTGACAGTTTATTCAAATCTTTCTCAAGCGGTACCATCGCTAATGGATAGGACATGTCCTTCCGGTCCACGCCTTCGTAGACAGGCACCAGCTCTACGTTTCCAAGTTCTCTTTTTGGCTTTTCCTCTTTTGGCATTTGTCCGGTGATCTTTTTATATATAACACCGATACCTACCTCGCTCTTATTTGCTTCTCGGTACTGCTTAAGCTCCCACTTGGTGATCACCCCGCCTGCTGTGTTTACAACCGCTTTTATGAGGTCTGTCTCGATAACGATATCTTTCCCTGCTACAGCCTTTTCAATTTTCACTGACGCCGGATTCGACGATTTCAACGGCTCAGGTATTGTGTTTTCACGCTTTTCCGCGACTTTCTTCTGTGTCTCTGCCATATTCGTCGCATCGTTTGCCGGCTGTGTTTCCGGGGGTGTCGGGGCGAAGAATTTCATGTAGAGGATAAAAATGATGAGTGAAAGAGATATTGCAAGAAGAAACCTGCGCGTTTCCATGAAACCTCCGAAAACTTATCGTACCGGGTCGTACCCGCCGGGATGAAACGGGTTACATTTAAAGATGCGGACTACCGTCAGTACGATCGCATGTACGACGGTCTTTTTGTGAAATGCTTCCAACGCATATTCCGAACAGCTCGGCGTGAAGCGGCATGACATCGGCAACACCGGGGAAAGGTAGCGACGATACATCGTAATCATGGTAATGCACAACCACTTCACGTTTATCTGCCCTCCCCGTTTTTTCCATGAAGAACAGTGCGAATCAATAATTTATTCACAACGTCACAAATTCTTCGATAGTCAGCGCACAGCAGCTCCTTTTTTGCAACAAATACTATATCATATCCACGTGCATGATCCTGGAGTGCTTTCATGATGCAGTTCCGGATGCGCCTCCTCAGTCTGTTTCGTTGCGCTGCTTTAGCCAGTTTTTTTCCTACGGAAATCCCGACTCTGAAATTTTCTGTGCTGCTGTTAATCGTATAAAAAAGAGAAAGACCGTCTATCGACAGTCTTTTTCCTTTCATTGCCGCGGTAAAATCGATATTTTTTTTTAGTCGTTCACATTTACGATATGCATAGGGCATGCAGAAAACCCCGCAATGCTATAACGCGAGGCGTTTTCTTCCTTTGGCTCTTCGGCGGTTGATGACTTCTCTTCCTGACGCCGTGCTCATTCTTTTTCGGAATCCTTGTGCCCGTTTCTGTTTCAGATTGCTCTTTTGCGCTGTTGTTTCCGACATCGTACTAACTCCTTGCATGAATATGATTTAAGACAGTGGGCTATTATAATCTAAAAAGCACGGATGTCAAGCAAAAAACCATTGGTAAACAGGGTTTTGACTTTCCTCCGTTTGTTTGTTAAAGTACAACCTGCTCGCATGAACGCGATGCTTCCTCTGCCGCTGTGGTGTATACTCTTTACCGCGTTCAACTGAGACCCGGCACTTACAAACACAACGATTTTCATTTATGGTGCAATTTGAAAAAGGGTAGAGACTATATTGGCGTTGGTGTTGGCGCTATAATTTTCAACGAGAGACATGAAATATTTCTCGCCAAGCGCGGTTTAAAAGCAAGAAATGAAATCGGCAGGTGGGAATTTCCCGGCGGCGCTGTTGAGTTTGGTGAGACACTTGAAATCGCTCTTATGCGAGAGATCAGGGAAGAGTTCGGTTTCTCAATCAAGATTTTCCGGCTGCTTGATGTTGTTGATCACATCCTTCCGGATGAACATCAGCATTGGGTTTCTCCGACGTTTCTTTGCAGAATAGCTGACGGAACACCTGAAATAAAGGAGCCTGAAAAATGCTCTGATTTTATCTGGATGAACGTTGCAGACATTCCTGCTGAATCTCTGACACTTGCATCCAGAAAAAGCCTGCAGAGCCTGCGACTGTTCCCATATGAATCCGTCATTTTCTCCATCGCCCGATAAAAAATATTAGTATTGCCTTCTTCATGAGCAGACAGGGTTCATCAAAAACACTTCAACGTTCCTAGCAATTCAATTGCGGAACATTCCTGTCCCGTACTTTCAGCTCTTGCCACCGCTTATCCACCAGTCGCCTTTTTCACTAAACCACCACAGAGAGGAATCCGTACTTAAAATAACATCTGCAAGCTGCTTTGCTTTCTCAGTTTTCAGTCGCTTCAAAGAGAACTCCAGCCATTCTTCTGCGTAGGTATTCCCTAGATCCTTGTATTCTTTCAGAGCCAGAATCATTTCCAATTGATCCGCATCTCGGGCAAGTTTTGCTTCCTCCGTTGAACCCTCAGTAAATTCACAGATCAATTCCTTAATTTCTTCTCCGAACGGCAAGGTACCCGTCAAATCAGTGACCGCTTTCATTTCATCAGCCTGTACGTATTTTTTGTTGACATAATTTAGATCTCCCGTTCTCGCTTCCGGCAGGTCGTGGAACAGGCACATCTTAATGATTCGGTCAACATTTACCCCCTGTGCCATTCGACCAAGTGCATATCCGATGTAGATCGTCCTGAACATGTGCTCCGCGACGGATTCTGCACCAGAACCAAGGAACTGGAAACCGCTTCGCGGTGTTCTTTTGAGCATTCCTGCTTCAAATAGAAAGTTGGCGATATTTTTCATGGCATGTTTATACCATGAATTCCTTTTCTCTTGCAATACTTCAAGATAAGCTGCTTCAATTTGCATAAAAGGAACGGAAAGAATCTATTATGAATATATATTAAAAAAATAGTCGTAGTAATAGTAGGGAATGTTGAAATGTGGATGGTTATGCAATACGGCTGAAACAGAAGACAAAAAAAGTCAACACATACTTGTCATATTTCTGTGAGGTGCTTCTGAAGAAAGCGTTGATTGATGGGAGAGAGAGGTTCTGCACACGTTGCTCAATGACAATTCACATCCTTCTGTTATTATCCCGGCGGCCAAGAGAATCTGCGGCCGGACAGGATGTGAAGATGCAGGTGAAATACCGTTTGTCCGGCACCCCGACCATTATTAATCACTATACGGTATCCGCGCTCTACGAGACTTTTCTTTTCTGCAATTTTATTTGCTACAAAGAAAAGATGACCTATGAGTTCACGATCGCCTTCCTGTATACTGTGTATGTCCTGGATATGACGTGTCGGGATAACGAGCGTGTGAACCGGTGCTTGCGGATTTATGTCTTCAAATGCAATAGCCCTATCATCTTCATAAACAATAGCGGACGGAATTTTTCGTTCAATGACTTTGCAGAATATGCAATTTGGATCGAGACTCACAGGCGCACTCCTCTTTGTGACAATAATTTAAAAACGACGGTAAAAACAGCTGCGTTCACCTGTGTGACATGCCGGTCCTGTCTGATCAACCATAATGAGGAGCGTGTCCTGATCGCAATCGTAATAGATATCCTTAACACGCTGAACATTTCCGGAAGTCTCGCCCTTTTGCCAGAACTTCTGACGTGATCTGCTCCAAAACCAGGTGAGACCCGAGTCTACCGTTCTCCTGAGTGATTCTTCGTTCATATACGCTACCATGAGAATATCCTTGGTTTTCCAATCCTGGATTACGGCGGGAATTAACCCCTTGTCGTCATATTTTAAATTAGGCGGTATGAGCATGATCCGTTTTGTATCATAATTTATTTAAAAAGTCCAGTAAGAGGCATGTGCAAAAAAAAACGGCTCCGTAAAAGGAACCGTTTCATGATTAAAAAAATATATTTCAAACAAAAAGATTTACCTGCGATTCGGCAGCGATATCCATCCATGTTGCAGCGCCGCCGACTTCAACACCATCAATGAGATCAGACTTCTTGACGCCTAAAACATCCATTGTCATTTGGCACGCAATGAGCTTAACACCGCTTTCCTGCGCAAGCGAGAGGAGCTGACCAATCGTTGCAACCCCGTGCTTCTTAAACATGCCCTTCATCATGGATGTGGCTATCGCTTCCATTGCCGGCATCGTGGCAACAAGCGTCGGAATGGGAACAGGCATTGGCATTGCCGGATTTCCGAGTGGAGATATTTTAAGTTTGTCTGCATTCTGCTTCTTGATAATCTCAAGCCCGTAGAACGTGAAAAAAATCGTCACGTCCATATCCATGGCCACAGCGGTAGTAGCCAGGATGAGCGGAGGGTATGCCATATCGAGCGTTCCCTTGGATGCAATTATAGTCATTTTTTTCGTAGCCATTGACACGCCCCCTATGCCGTTTTCTTGATGAAGAAGGTATACGTGCCAGAGCCTTCTTCCGATTTTACGATTTCATTGCCTGTGCGTTTCGCCCATGAAGCCATGTCGTTCTTCGAGCCGGGATCCGTTGTCTCAACCTTGAGCACCTGGCCCTTGTTCAGAGATTCTACGGCTTTTTTTGTTTTTAAAATGGGAAGCGGACAGTTTAAACCCTTGGCATCCAGAAGTTGATCAAATTTGGTATCAGATGACATACCAGATTACCTCCACATAGTTTATTAAAATCCAGAAACCGGCCCAAAAGCCACCGATGAAACAATTGTTTTATTGTACTGGGCTGCTGTTGCGATGTCAAGCAATTTTTTAACCAATTATTTCCATTAATTATTAAATGTGAGATGAGCTATCAGCTGCTTGTTCTTGTGAATTAACTTAGCGCTTGCATCATAGAAAATTTATAATGAATCATAATTCATTTTTGAAATAACGATACCAGCATATCATTTCGGTGTCTATCTACATATTTATCATGAAATTTCATACGGTTTGGTTTAATGTTACCCGGTGAGAAAAATACCTTGCCAGAAACTGGGGGTTCTGGTATAGTTTTGCCTCGCAATTGAAAAGAGAGTTCAAAATCAGATATAATTATTCTTGGAATTGCGAATTCCCCTATCGATCAGAGAATATCAAAAAAAGCCTGAAAACGGGGTAATTTTTTTAAGCCAAACCATCCTCAAAAAGCCGTCTAACTATCAGAAATTAATCAAAATATTTTGTTGTCCACACCTGTGGATAAGCATGTTTGTAACCATCTTTGTTTTATTGAGGTTTTTTCGGGGTATTTTATGGATCAAGCAAAGATCTGGGAAGAGATTCTGCTTCTAATTGAAAATCGAATGTCTAAGCAGGGTTATGATACCTGGTTCAGTCAGTCCAAATTGTTATCCATAGAAGGCACGAAACTGCACATTGAAGTGCCCAGCAAGTTTCATCGTGACTGGATAAAAGAACACCATTGGGGAACCCTTACTGACGTTATCAGGGAAGTAACAAAGCGAGATGACATTGCAATTGAGTTTTTTGTCCCGCCTCAAATTGTTAAGAGAAACGTCAGTCACTCAAAAGAAGAAAAAAAAGATGGCCGCGAGGACAAATCAGGTCTTTTCGAGAAAAAATATACGTTCAGCACCTTTGTAGTCGGCCCAAGCAACCAATTTGCTCACGCGGCAGCCAAAGCAGTCGCAGACGCTCCAGGCAGAACATACAATCCGCTATTCATATACAGCGGCGTCGGTCTCGGAAAAACGCACCTCGTCAACGCGATCGGCCATCATATCCAGTCCAAGTCGCCACGGACGAAAGTCGCGTATCTTTCGTCCGAGCAGTTTACAAATGAATTGATCAATCGCATGAGTCATCAGCGGATGGAAGAATTTCGTCAGAAATACCGTAATATGGATGTGTTAATCATCGACGACATTCAGTTCATCGCGGGCAAGGAGCGAACACAAGAGGAGTTTTTCCACACGTTCAACACGCTCTACGAAGCCCAAAAGCAGATTGTGCTGACAAGCGACCGCCAGCCAAAGGAAATTCCTGATATCGAGGAGAGGCTGCGGTCACGTTTTGAATCAGGTTTGATAACTGACATTCAAACGCCGGATTTAGAAACACGCATTGCGATCCTGAAAAAGAAGGCGGATTTCTGGGGAATTCGCCTGCCCGATGATGTAGCGGCGTTTCTCGCCTCGATGATGAAAAGCAATATTCGCGAGCTTGAAGGAGGCCTTGTCAAGCTTGGCGCAGTTTCATCATTGACCAACACGGAGATCACGCAGGAGCTCGCAAAAAACGAACTCAAATATCTCATCGACAGCAGAGATAAGGTCATTACGAACGAACTCGTACAGAAAGTCGTTGCCGAGTCGTTCGGCGTTAAATTGTCCGATTTGAAGTCCAAGCGCCGGACAAAAGCGGTCGTGCTCCCGAGGCAAGTAGCAATGTACCTGTGCCGTACGCTTGCGAACTCGTCGCTCCCGGAAATAGGGAACTTTTTCGGCGGAAAAGACCATAGCACGGTCATTCACGCCTGTAAAGTAATTGAGGAAAAGAAGGAAAAAGAGCCTGATTTGCGGTCCAGAATTGAGATGTTGATTAGGCAGATAAAGCATTGAAAATAGAGGGTAAATCGTCGGATATTTTTATTGCTATTTACATATATTTCTGATACTATTCCGGGTTGTGACAGGAGGCTTCTCTAGATGAAACTTAAAATAAAGAAAGAGGAATTCCTGAAGGGGCTGCAAAGGATTCAGGGTGTTGTAGAGAAAAAAAACACCATGCCGATTCTTGCGAACATGCTCCTGAATGCTGAAAACACCGGCCTCGAAATCATCGCCACGGATCTTGAAATCGGCCTTCGCGGTCGGTATGCGGCAGAAGTTGAAAAGCCCGGATCCATCGCCGTATCTGCAAAGAAAGTGTACGAAATCGTCCGGGAGCTTCCCTCGGAAGATCTTTCTTTGAAAGTCGAGGATAACAATTGGGTGAAAATCAGTTCAGGCCGATCACAATTCAAGCTGGTCGGTTTGCCGAAAGACGAATTTCCAGCGCTCCCGGATGTTGCCGAAGAGGGAATGATCGCCATCGACGGAGCAACCCTTCGCGATATGATTAAAAAGACGTTGTACTCCGTCGGCGAAAACGACGCCCGATACGTACTCAACGGTCTTTTTGTACACATGACCCAGGCCAAAGGAGGCTTGGCGATACGAATGGTGGGTACCGACGGACACCGGTTGTCCCTGATCGACCGTTTCGTCGATGCAAAACACAAGGATGAAAGCGTCATTATTCCCAAGAAAGCAATGATGGAGCTCAGACGGTTACTGGAGGAAGATACGCCGAATGCTGATTTGCGCATCGGATTCAGCAAAAACCATGCGCTGTTCAAAAGAGACAGCCTTATTATGGTTTCGAAGCTCATCGACGGGAATTACCCCAACTATCAGCAGGTCATACCAGCAAAGAACACAAAAAAAATATCCGTCGCCAAAGACATAATGACCCACGCAGTCAAACGGGTCTCGATTTTATCCCGGGAAAAAACCAATGCAGTCAAGCTGCAGCTCGATAAAAACCGTATCGTACTCTCAACGAACAACCCGGAGGTCGGGGAAGCGAACGAAGAGGTTATGGTGGAGTACCACGGCGAGGAACTGGCTATCGGTTTTAACTCCCGCTATCTTATGGATGTGCTTTCCGCGATGGATCATGCAAATATCAACCTTGAACTCAGCGATCCGCTCAGCCCCTGCCTCATCACTGAAGAAGGCGATGAGTTTTACAAGTGTGTTGTTATGCCGATGCGGGTATGATGGTGGTGATTCAGCCGATTGCCATGAATTGTCCACACAGGACTATTGGTAATGTCGGCGCACCATTGATGGGATGAATTGTGTCGGGAACCATATTGTTCGTGGAATGAGGGATTGATCCGTTACGGACAAATCCCTCTTTTTGCGAGGAGCGCATGGAATATACTGCAGACAGTATAAAAGTACTGGAGGGCCTGGAGGCAGTCCGTAAGCGTCCTGCCATGTATATCGGCAGCACGGGGAGTATCGGCCTCCATCACCTGGTCTATGAGATTGTGGACAACAGCGTCGATGAGGCCATGGCTGGCTTCTGCAAGAATATCGACGTTGTGATTCATATCGATAACAGCATCACGGTAATCGATGATGGCCGCGGTATCCCGACGGAAATGCATTCCACACAAAAACGCTCTGCAGCCGAAGTCGCGCTCACGGTGCTTCATGCGGGAGGAAAGTTCGATAGCGAGGTATATAAAGTTTCGGGCGGACTTCACGGTGTGGGCGTGTCAGTGGTGAACGCACTCTCGGAGTGGCTGGACCTCGAGATCAAACAGAACGGCAAAGTGTATCAGCAGCATTATGAACGCGGAACGCCGCAGGCGCCGCTTGCTGCGATCGGCACCACGACAATAACGGGTACGAAGATTACGTTTAAGCCGGACTTTCAGATCTTTGAAGAACGCGAATATAGCTACGATATTCTTTCCCAGCGTCTTCGGGAACTTGCCTTTTTGAACCGGGGCCTCAAGATTTCCATTCAGGACGAGCGGTTCGGAAAGAAACAGGCGTTTTTTTATGAAGGCGGCATTGTTTCGTTCATTGAGTATCTAAATAAAAACAAAACGCCGCTCCATCCCACGCCCATTTACCTTTCCAAGGAACGCGAAGGGATATACTGTGAAATTGCGCTTCAGTACAACGACAGTTATGTCGAACAGGTATTCACGTTCGCGAACAACATCAACACGCAGGAGGGCGGTACGCACCTCGTGGGATTTAAGGCGGCCCTGACGCGCACCATCAATTCATACGCGGTGACAAGCGGACTCCTCAAGACCGGCGGTGAGGCACTGTCGGGTGAAGATGTGCGTGAAGGACTCACTGCTGTCGTGAGCGTCAGGCTAACGAATCCCCAGTTTGAAGGCCAGACCAAGACCAAGCTGGGAAACAGCGAAGTCAAAGGCATTGTTGAGGCAATGGTAAACGAGTCCCTCGGCTCCTACCTTGAGGAAAACCCCCTGGTCGCACGTAAGGTCGCGGAGAAAAGCCTGAGTGCCGCACGGGCGCGCGAAGCCGCAAGGAAAGCCAGGGAACTGACCAGACGCAAGGGCGTGCTGGACTCCACGTCGCTTCCAGGCAAACTTGCTGACTGCCAGGAAAAGGATCCTGCGTTTTCGGAGCTCTTCATCGTCGAGGGCGACTCCGCGGGCGGTTCTGCCAAGCAGGGCCGGGACCGGAAGAATCAGGCAATCCTGCCGCTCAAAGGCAAAATTCTGAATGTCGAAAAGGCCCGGTTCGATAAAATGCTGTCGAGCGACGAAATCAAGGTGCTCATTACGGCTCTCGGCGCCGGCATCGGGTCCGAAGAATTTGACATTGCCAAAGTACGTTACCATCGGATCGTGATCATGACCGACGCAGATGTCGACGGCGCGCACATTCGAACACTTCTCCTCACCTTTTTCTATCGACAGATGCCCCAGATCATCGAACGCGGGTACCTGTACATCGCCCAGCCGCCGCTCTTTAAAATCAAGCGCGGCAAGACAGAGCGCTACATCAAGGATGACTCCCGTATGGAGGATTTTCTGCTCGATTTGGCGGCCGAGGACATCGAGCTCTTTTCTCCTGAGCTGGGCGATTATCTGAGAGGCGAGCGGTTGACGTCCACGCTCAAAAAGCTGGTTCAATTCGAACGGGTGCTGGACAAATTTAAAAAGAAACGTCTCGATGTCGTCGTGCTTCGGGCGTTTCTTCTTGATAAGACATTCACCAAGGCTGTGCTCAAAAACGAGGCTCAACTGAAATCCGTTGCTGCCGCTGTTGAGAAATATCTGAAGGAATACCATCCGAAGACCGCGATCGACATGTCAATCGAAAAAGATCAGGAGCATGATGCGTTCAAGCTCTGTTTCGATACGAAGTGGGATGCCACCACGTCGAGCATCGTCTTCGATGAGAATTTCGTTACGACGCCGGAATTCAGGGAGCTCCAGAGCCTGTCTCCGGCCATGCTGGGGCTCGGCGGACCGATCTATCGAATTCGCGAAAAAGACGAGGAAAAGGAATTCACCAATATTGGCAAACTCGTGCACCATGTCCTCGAGCTTGGGAAAAAGGGGCTTGCCATTCAGCGGTACAAAGGCCTCGGCGAGATGAATCCAGAGCAGCTTTGGCAGACGACGATGGACCCGGAGAAACGGACCTTGCTGCAGGTGACCGTCGAGGATTCCGTCAAGGCGGATGAAATATTCACCATCCTTATGGGTGATGCCGTGGAGCCGCGCAGGACGTTTATCCAGCGGCATGCGCTGGAAGTGAAGAACCTGGATGTGTGAGCAGCACTCCGAGATTCTCTGCCGGTCCAAGGAAGTGCGCAGAGATAACAAACCAAGATCCTCGTTTGCCGCGTGCCGTTTGAACAGAGAATAACCTATGGAATCGCAGGACCTGAAATCAGTCGTTAATATCGAGCAGGAGATGAAAACAGCCTACCTCGATTACTCCATGAGCGTAATTGTGGGACGGGCCCTGCCGGACGTGCGCGACGGACTGAAGCCGGTGCATCGCAGGATTCTGTATGCAATGTTCCGCGAAGGCCTCCTGCACAATAAAAAATATTCTAAGAGCGCCGGCGTGGTTGGCGAAGTTTTAAAAAAGTACCATCCCCACGGCGATAGTGCCGTGTACGATACCATGGTCAGGATGGCGCAGGATTTCAATATGCGCTATATTCTGGTAGACGGCCAGGGTAACTTCGGGAGTGTGGACGGCGACTCCGCCGCGGCCTACCGCTATACGGAAGCGCGGTTAACGAAGCTGGCAGAGGAGATGCTCGTTGATATCGACAAGGAAACCGTCGACTTCGTGCCGAATTTTGATGAGACGACGGTCGAGCCGTCCGTTCTTCCCACGAAAGTGCCGAACCTCCTGATAAATGGTTCCGCCGGCATCGCGGTCGGCATGGCAACGAACATCCCGCCTCATAATCTGTCAGAAGTCGTGGACGGTCTCGTCATGATGATCGATAATCCGGAGGTGACCGTCCCGGAGCTCATGACCGCTGTTAAAGGCCCCGATTTTCCTACGGCCGGATTCATTCACGGGTATGAAGGCATCAAGCAGGCATACACGACTGGACGCGGCATCGTCCAGATGCGCGCCCGCGCCGTGATAGAGGAAGGCAAGGGTGACCGGGAGAGCATTGTGGTAACTGAGCTTCCCTACCAGGTCAACAAGGCGCGGCTGCTTGAGCGCGTTGCCGAGCTCGTGCAAGACAAGAAAATAACGGGGATCACCGAGGTCCGAGATGAGTCCGACCGCGAGGGCATGCGGATTGTGGTTGAGCTCAAAAAGGGCGAAATCGCCAACGTGATCATGAACCAGCTGTACAAGCATACTGCGATGCAGTCGACGTTTGGCGTGATCATGCTGGCGCTCGTGAACAACCAGCCGCGTATCCTGAACCTGCGAAAGCTTCTCTCGAACTTCATCCAGCATCGCAGAGAAGTGGTGGTGCGCAGGACGAAGTACGACCTCAAACGGGCCGAAGAACGCGCCCATATTCTGCTCGGCCTCAAGATTGCCCTTGAAAACATCGACGCCGTCATTGCCCTCATCAAAGCGGCGCCGAACCCTGAAGAGGCGAAGCAGGGATTGGTTCGGGAGTTCAAGCTTTCCGAGATCCAGGCCCAGGCCATACTCGATATGCGCCTGCAGCGTCTGACGGGCCTCGAGCGTGACAAGATCGTTGCGGAATACGAAGAGGTGCTGAAAGAGATCGCACGCTTGAACGAGATACTCGCTTCGGACGCGCTCGTGATGAAGATCATCCGGGATGAGCTCCTGGCGATCAAGACCGAGTACGGGGATGCGCGCAGGACGGAGATTGTGGCCCAGACCTCGGAGATCGAGATCGAAGACTTGATCAAGGATGAGGATATGGTCATTACGATCTCGCATGCCGGTTATATCAAGCGCAACCCCCTTGCCATCTACCGCGCACAGAAACGCGGGGGCAAGGGCAAGATCGGCATGGAGACCAAGGAAGAGGATTTTGTAGAGCGTCTCTTCACCGCGAGTGCGCACAGCTACATTCTTTTCTTCACGAACAGGGGCCGGGTGTACTGGCTCAAGGTGCATCAGATCCCCGAGGCAAGCAGGCAGGCCAAGGGGAAAGCCATTATCAACCTGATCCAGATCAGGAACGACGAACGAGTCACCGCGGCGCTTCCGGTCCGCGAATTCACGCCCGGTCATTTCACCCTGATGGCGACAAAGCAGGGGGTCATCAAGAAAACGGAACTCGAGTCCTACAGCCATCCGCGGCCCTCCGGCATCATCGCGATCACCCTCGAGGAGGGCGATGAATTGATCGCCGCAGAAGTGACTGATGGCGCGCGCGATGTTTTCCTCGGCACCAAGGAAGGGCTTTCGATCCGCTTCAATGAAACTGATGTCCGCGAAATCGGACGCACAGGCAAGGGCGTGATCGGCATCAGGCTTGACGAAGGCAACGAGGTCAAGGGCATGGAAATAGTGAGGGACGATTCCACCATCCTGACGGTAACGGAAAAGGGATACGGAAAGAGAAGCACGCTCGAGGATTACCGCAGTCAGGGCCGCGGCGGCAAAGGCATCATCACGATCAAGACAACCGAAAAGAACGGCAGCGTCGTGGGCATGGCCCAGGTCTCCGAGGAAGATGAGATTATTCTGATTACGGGGAACGGAAAAATTCTTCGCATTCGCGTTCGTGACATCTCGGTCCAGGGCAGAAACACGCAGGGTGTGCGTCTGTTTGATATCGACGAGGGTGACAGCGTGGTGAGTTTCGCCAAGGTCGTAGAGCGGGAAGATGAAAAGGAGCCAAGCGGAGACAAAAACGACACGTCCCCGATGGGCCAGGGCGCCGGTTCGGCATGAGGATGAGATGGTTGGCGTTTATACTCCTGATCAGCGCTCTTGCGGCAGGAGGATGCGATTTTGTTGATCGGTCGGCGAGCAACGATTATGAAGCTGCGACGAAGCGCTGGAATGCAGGCGAGTACCAGGCCGCGGTCCAGCTGTATTTCAAACTCGTCAAAGATCACCCCTCCAGCCCCAAAGCCGTTGAAGCTCTGTACTGGGCGGGGGTAACCCAGTTTCTCTATCTTGGAGAAACCGATAAAGCGCTCCAGACCCTGCGGCTCCTGCTCAAAACCTATCCGCGAAAGGAGCGGGCGCCCTATGCTCAATGGTATATCGCCCAGATCTACGAACTGGGATACAGCGACTACGGGCGGGCCATCGAGGAATACCACAAGGCGGCCTCGTATACGAACCGCGAGGTGCGGGAAAAGAGCCTGTACAGCGTAGCCGAATGCCTTTTTCGAACCGGCAAGATTGAAGAGGCGCGCGAGATCTGGACGCAGCAGGTCGCCGAATTCCCGAACGGTCAGCAGTCGCGGCTCGCTTATTTTCGACTGGGCACCGCCGCTTTTTCACGCGGAGAACTGGATCTCTCGGAACAGTATTATCGCCGAGCCCTCGAGAACAACGAGGAAAAGGAACTCGTGATAAAGGCTAAATTCGCCCTTGCCGAGTGCCTGGAGCTGGGCGATCGGCTGAAAGAGGCCCTTGCCCTGTACAAGGATCTGGAGCCGGTCTATCCGAACAGCGAGGCCATTCAGATCAAGATCAAAGCGCTTGAAAACAGGATTCAAAAGAAAAGTTATTGACAAACAGACAAGGAGAATGTTACCCTAAATGCTTGATTTACGATTTGTCAGGGAGAATACCGATGCAGTCATCACCGGTCTCGCGCGCCGGGGAATGCGACTCGATCTCACGGAATTTCTTGCCCTGGATGCAAAACGGCGCGCCTTGCAACAGGAGATTGAAACCCTCCGGCGGCAGCGCAACGAGGTTTCCGAGGAAATTGGCAGGCTGAAGAAGGCAGGCCAGCAGGCGGATGAGAAGGTCGCACAGATGCGCTCCGTCGGCGATACGATTGCTGCATTGGAGAACGGCATCCGTGAGCTGGAAGAGTCGCAGCGGAACATTCTGCTGACGATTCCGAATCTGCCGCATGCGACGGTTCCCGACGGAAAGGACGAAAACGATAATGTGGAGATCAGGCGCTGGTCGCCGCAGGGCGGAGATCCGCCGCCGTTCTCGTTTGAACCGAAGCCGCACTGGGATTTAGCAGAATATCTCGATATTATTGATTTTGACCGGGCTGCCAAGATCGCGGGCGCCCGTTTTGCTCTTTATAAAGACATGGGGGCCCGGTTAGAGCGCGCTCTGATCAATTTCATGCTCGACCTCCATACCGCGGAACACGGCTACCGGGAAATGCTGCCCCCGTTCATGGTGAACCGGGCGAGCATGACTGCGACGGGACAGCTTCCCAAATTTGAAGAAGAGCTTTTCAAGGTCGAGAACGGCGCGTATTTTCTGATTCCGACTGCCGAGGTTCCGGTCACGAATATTCACCGGGACGAGATCCTGCCAGAGGAAAATCTCCCCGTGCTGTATACGGCGTATACTCCCTGCTTCCGGCGCGAAGCCGGTTCCTACGGCAAGGACACGCGGGGACTGATCCGTCAGCATCAGTTCAATAAGGTCGAACTTGTCAAATTCACGCGGCCTGATGATTCCTATGAAGAGCTGGAAAAGCTGACAATGAACGCTGAGGAGGTTCTCAGGCGTCTCGGCCTGGCCTACCGGGTCATTGTGCTTTGCACCGGCGACATGGGCTTTTCTGCCGCAAAAACATACGACATCGAGGTCTGGCTGCCGGGTCAGAACAAATACCGCGAAATTTCGTCGTGTTCTAATTTTGAGGACTTCCAGGCGCGCCGCGGCAACATCCGCTACAAGATCAAAGGCGGGAAAAAAACCGAGCTGGTGCATACCCTGAACGGGTCCGGTCTCGCGGTAGGCCGGACCGTTGTGGCGATTTTGGAAAACTACCAGCAGCCGGACGGGAGCATCATCGTTCCCGAGGCGCTGAGAACGTATATGGGCGGGGCGGAGAGGATCGTCCGAAACGTCTAAAGCGTCTGAAGATTTGAACGGGGAGGATGGGATGGTGACTCGTGAGAATCTTCTGGATCGACGAACTCATAACGGAGAGATGGCCGAGCGGTTTAAGGCGGCGGTCTTGAAAACCGTTGAGCGAAAGCTCCGGGGGTTCGAATCCCTCTCTCTCCGCCATAAAAGAAAAGCATAAACTACAGGGTTCGGATCACCAAGCAGTACGTCGGGTCCGCGGCCTGTGCTGAAAACAAGACATATCGTGTGACGCAGTCAAACGGAGAGGTGGCCGAGCGGCTGAAGGCAGCTGCCTGCTAAGCAGTTGTGGGGGTAACTCCACCCCGGGTTCGAATCCCGGCCTCTCCGCCAGTTCTTATAGAGAGATGCCCTTCAGTTCAGGCGGAGGGGCGTGTCTGTGTTCCTTGACTCATTTGCAAAGGGGGTATCATTCATGTTGAAAAAAAGTTTAGCTGTTCTGGTCATTGCACTTCTTGCGGTATCATTTGCTGCATGCAAAAAGAACGAACAACAAGCGCAACCGCAGTTACCAGCGGGACATCCTCCCATGCAGGGCGGGATGCCACCGGCCGGCATGGGGGCGCCATCCGGACCCAAGGTTGAACGAACGGTAGTTGTTTCGAAAGAGATTGCGGCCAAGTGGAAGGCAGTACGGCTTTCCGTTGAGAACAGGGCCTCAAAAACGACCAAGGAATATCAGGTAGCAGTCGGCTCCGAACTGCCGATTCCGGACACAAAGATGACGGTGAAAGTCCTGGCCTTTCTTCCGGACTTCAAGATGACGGACAAGGAATTCTATTCGGCAACGGACAAGCCGAATCAGCCGGCAGCTCAGGTCACGGTGAGCGAAAACGGCAAGGAGATCTGGAACAACTGGCTTTTCTCGATGCAGCCGACAATACATCCGTTCCAGCATGAAAATATAGGAATCATTTTGCTTGGCGGCGTAGCGAAGTAGCGTTGTTCGCCGCATCACGGCGGCTCCGCGCAGTTACGAACAGCAGAAGCAATTTACACGCGCCCATAGCTCAGTTGGATAGAGCAACGGACTACGAATCCGTAGGTCAGAGGTTCGAATCCTCTTGGGCGCGCCATCTGTTCTTTGTCAGGATTGTCTGTTGTCGCCAGTGCAGTGAACAAGCAGTCTGTCTCGGTGGCCATGGCTAGTGAGGTTGGACAGATGGGGCCTGAGCAAAAACCGGACGAAGAGTTCATGCTTCTGGCCCTTGAGGAGGCGCACAAAGCAGCTGCTTGCGGAGAAACGCCGATCGGGGCGGTGCTGGTTGTTGGCAAGAGCGTTATTGCGTCGGCTCACAATCTGCGAGAAACACGGAAGGACCCGGTGGCGCATGCCGAGCTGCTGGTAATCCGTGACGCGGCGGCCCGCCTGGGGAGATGGCGGCTGTCCGATGCAACCGTGTATGTCACGCTTGAGCCCTGCCTCATGTGCGCCGGTGCGCTGGTTCTGGCACGCGTAGACCGGCTGGTGTATGGATGCCGGGATCCCAAGGCCGGTGCTCTTGGTTCTGTATATGACGTTGTCCGCGATGGAAGGTTGAATCACACCTTCCGGATAACGCCGGGGGTTCTTGAAAAAGAATGCAGCACTGCACTCCAAAAGTTTTTCGGGACGCTGAGGACAAAATAACAGCATAGAGAGCGGGGGTGCTGAGAACAAACAAAAGCGCAGGATGCTCCACGGTGCTGGGTATGTTGTGCTGTTACCATGGAGAGGTGGCCGAGTGGCTGAAGGCGGCAGTCTCGAAAACTGTTGTGGGGGTAACTCCACCCCGGGTTCAAATCCCGGCCTCTCCGCCATATAAACCTTGCATAGCTCAGAGTGCTGAGTTCAGATTTTGTAACGAAGTTGTATCATGGCCCGGAACGTTGAACTGTGAACTCTGAAATGGTAGATCAACCGGAGAGGTGGCCGAGTGGTTGAAGGCGCACGCCTGGAGAGCGTGTGTATCGAAAGGTACCCCGGGTTCGAATCCCGGCCTCTCCGCCATAAATAAAAGTACAAAGTACAGAGTTCGGAGGACAAGAATAATGCGCTATCCGTGTTTACTCTGTCCTCCGCACTGTGTACTCGGTACTATGATTCTGTCAAGCGCTCATGAGCCCGGGTCCTGCGCAACCGCGGTCCCGTGAACCCCGCCAGGTCCGGAAGGAAGCAGCGGTAAGCGGGTTCCGGGTGTGCCGCAGGGGCGCCCGGGTTTATGAGCCTTTTTTTCTCGACCGCAGTATTTGGCATGCCATACTGTAGGACGTACTTATGTACATTACGGCCATGCCGGATACCGCATCCCGGGGATACGTTCACCCTATGAGCTATCAGGTCCTTGCAAGAAAATGGCGGCCCCAGGTCTTTGAGGAAGTCGTCGGCCAGGGGCACATCACGCGAACGCTCCAGAACGCGATCGTTTCCGGCAGGCTTGCGCATGCCTTTCTGTTTTCCGGTCCGCGGGGCGTGGGAAAAACCACGACCGCACGGATTCTCGCAAAGGCCTTGAACTGCGTGCAGGGGCCTACTCCTACGCCCTGCGGAAAGTGCGACTCCTGTCTTGAAACGGCGGCCGGGACATCGGTAGACGTCATCGAGATCGACGGTGCATCGAACCGCGGCATCGAGCATATTCGTGAGTTGCGCGAAACGGTCAAGTACGCGCCTGTAGGCGGCAAGTACAAGGTGTACGTGATCGATGAAGTTCACATGCTCACGAACGAGGCGTTCAACGCCCTGCTCAAGACGCTGGAAGAGCCGCCGCCGCACGTGATCTTCATCTTTGCCACAACGGAGCCGCAGAAAATTCCCGCCACGATCCACTCCCGCTGCCAGCGGTACGGGTTCAAGCGCGTTTCCCTGCATGAGATAATCGACCGGCTGCGCGTCATTGCCAAAGCCGAAGGCATCGCGGTGAGCGATCAGGGGCTTGCCATGATTGCGCGCGCCGCCGAGGGCAGCATGCGCGACTCGCAAAGCCTGCTGGATCAGGCAGTTTCGTACAGCGGCATGACCGTCAGGGACGAGGATATACAGACGACCCTCGGCGCCGTGGCGCAAGAACGGCTTCTGGAGTTCGCTTCATCCCTGATCGCGCGCGACGCCGCCGGCCTGCTGAAGCAGACAGATGCACTGCTCGAACAGGGTCAGGATATCCGGCAGTTTCTTTCCGCAGTTATCGAACACCTCCGCAATCTCATGATTGTTAAAATCACGTCTCATCCCGAGCAGATCATTGAACTTCCGGCAGCTGATCTTGAAGCCCTGAGCAGGCAGGCCGGCGACGCGGACAGGGAGCAGCTGCTTCTGCTGTTCGACAGCCTCGCGAAAACCCTCGATGAGATGCGCTGGTCTTCGCAGCAGCGGTTTACTTTTGAGATAGGTATTATCAAAGCATGCAGCCTTACGCCGCTTCATCCGCTCGGCGATATTCTTGCTGATATAAAAGATCTCGAAGCGCGGCTGTCGTCGGGAAAAGCACCCGCTTCGTACGCCACTCCCTCGCCTTCTTCAGGGCATCGTGTCGGCGAGCCTCAAACGGCTTATAAACCTGCCGGGCGGACGCCGCCCCCGGCAGCTCACGCTGCTTCAACGCATGAGAGCAATGCGCCTGGTGAGCTGTGGAGCGGAATTCTTTCTGCCCTGAAATCGCAGAAACCCGGTCTCGCGTCCGCGCTCGAACGCAGCTCTCTCGTGCGGCTGACGGATACCGAGCTGGTTGTCGGTATTGCAGGGGCAAGCTTTCAGGTTAAAAAAGCGGAGGAGCCGGAGAGCCGCAAGCTCATCGAGCAGATCGCCGAACAGCAGCTTGGGAAAAAAGTCCAGGTGAAGATACAGCCGATTGAAAAGAAAGAAACTGAAACGAAAACACGGGATGCAAAAAAAAGTGCACCGGCAGAGCAGGACCCGGCTGTGCAGGACGTGCTGAAGATATTCCCCCAGGGGGAGATTATCGATCCCGGCCAATCGAACACGTAGGCATCCCATGGTATAATTGAAGCCATAGATTTTTCTTATAACTTCATGAAGACATGCTTTTTTGTTGCAATAGGGTCGAAATTCTTTTAAAATACTCTCCCTTAGATTTGCAATCTTCAGCCCGGGTGCCGTAATCAGGACAGACCATGTCGAAGAATATGCTCAGCAACATCATGAAACAAGCCCAGCAGATGCAGGAGCGTGTTAAAAAGCTCCAGGAGGAAGCAGGGGCAAAGACCGTGGAGGCGTCGTCCGGCGGCGGCATGGTCACTGTTGTTGCCAATGGGCGACAGGAAGTTCTTTCCATACGAATCGATCCTTCTGTCGTTGATCCGAAAGATCTTGACATGCTGCAGGACCTCGTCACCGCTGCTGTGAACGAAGCGCTCAGGAAATCGCAGGACCTGATGAAGGAAGAAATGGGCAAACTGACCGCGGGAATGGGGTTGCCGCCGGGGTTGTTTTGACAGCCGGATTCGTATCGCGGAATTCGGAATGAGAAACGAATCGGACACTGACAATCAAAAGGCGACGGATTCCGCTTCGCCGCCCCCGTTGCGCAGCAGAAAGCCGGGCAGGAACGGATCGCAGGTAGCGCAGGTATCAGGCAAGGCCCTTGGCAGGATGGTCGAGGCCTTCATGAAACTGCCCGGCATCGGCAGAAAGAGCGCCGAACGGCTTGCTTTTGCAGTGCTCGGCATGCCGAAAGACGAGGCAAACGGCATTGCCCAGGCGATTATCGATCTCAAGGACACCAGCCGGTACTGCACGGTATGCAACAATATCACTGAAGATGAAATATGCAGTATCTGCGGCGACCCGAAGCGCGATGTTCAGCGCATTTGTGTTGTGGAAGAGCCCAGCAACATCCTGGTCCTGGAAAAGAGCGGAACCTATCGGGGCCGTTACCACGCGCTCCTTGGTGCCATCTCGCCCCTCGACGGGATCGGTCCTGAGAATCTCAAGATTGACGGCCTTCTTGAGCGCCTGCGGACAGGCGAAGTGAAAGAAGTCATCCTTGCAACGAACCCGACGGTCAAAGGAGAGACGACGGCGCTCTATCTTTCGAAGCTGATCAAGCCGCTCGGCATCAGCGTCAGCCGCATCGCCTACGGCCTTCCCGTGGGCAGTGACATAGAATACGCGGACGAAAGCACGGTGCAGCGCGCGCTCGAAGGACGAAGGGAAATGTAGGTCATAGCAAGTGCTGGTTTACAGGCATCACATCGTACATCTATGCCGGTCATCGAGAGCCGGATTTCCTGCTGATTGGATGCATGAGAAAAAAGCCTGCTGCCCGGATGTGCTTCCCGCCCGCCGCCTAGGACAAACACGGATGTAAAAATAAGCGGGTTCCTGTATACTATAGCGGTATATGCATTCATAAAGATTCATCTCGCGGAGGTTTGTTATGGCAGAAATGATTGAAATCAGATGGCATGGCAGAGGAGGACAGGGCACGGTAACCGCTGCAAAGGTGCTTGCAGATGCCTGCCTGTCCGGCGGGCGCAACGTGCAGGCGTTTCCCGAGTACGGACCCGAGCGCGCAGGCGCGCCGCTTCGCGCGTACAACCGCATCAGTGAAAAAACGCTCAGGATGCACTGTCCCGTGCTGAACCCGGGCGTTGTCGCCGTTGTGGACGCGTCGCTGCTCGATGCGATCAATGTGGCAGAAGGCGCCAAGGATGACGCCGTCTTTGTGATTAATACGAGCAAAGACCCGAAAGATGTCCGGGAGAAACTCAAAGCGAAATCAACACAGAAGGTTTTCACCGTCGATGCGACCAAAATCGCGATCGAGAACATCGGAAGGCCCATGCCGAACGCTCCCATGCTCGGCGCATTGAACAAGGCGACGGGTATCGTTTCCATGGAGGTTCTGCTCGAAGATGTCCGGGGAAGCTTTGGCAAAAAATTCGCGCAGAAGATCATCGATGGTAATCTTGCTGCAGTCAAGCGCGGCTACGAGGAGGTAAAGCAGGGATGAAACAGATGAACTGGAAAGAGCTTCCCCACGCTGGCACGGTGCTCAAGGCCGGCAATGCGAATGAATACAAAACGGGTTCCTGGCGCTCCTTCAAGCCAAGATGGATCCAGGAAAACTGCATCCAGTGCCTGTTCTGCTGGATTTACTGTCCCGACTCCGCAATTCCCGTAAAGGACGAAAAGCGGCTCGATTTCGATTATGACCACTGCAAGGGGTGCGGTGTGTGCGCCATGGAGTGCCCCGGCAAAAAGGGCAACAAGGCCATCGTCATGGAAGAGGAGGGCAAATAACATGGCTGGAGCAACGACGAAGACCGTGGCGGTTACCGGCAACCAGGCTGTTGCCGAAGCGTTCCGCCAGTTGAATCCCGATGTGATGCCGGCGTACCCGATAACACCGTCAACGGGCATCATGGAATCGTTCACGTCCTTCGTGTCGAACGGCAAAGTGGACACGGAGATGATCCTCGTGGAAAGCGAGCACAGCGCCATGAGCGCTGCCATCGGCGCTTCCGCCGCAGGCGGCCGCGTGGCGACCGCGACGAGCGCGCAGGGCCTGGCGCTCATGTGGGAAATGCTGCACATCGCCTCGGGCTACCGCCTGCCGATCCTGATGGCGCTCGTGAACCGGGCGCTCTCCTCTCCCCTCAACATTCACGGTGATCACTCGGACGGCATGGGCATGCGGGACTGCGGCTGGATCCAGCTCTTCTGCGAAAACGCCCAGGAGGCATACGACAATACAATCATGGCCTACCGGATCGCGGAAAATAAAGATGTGCGGCTGCCGATCGCGGTGAATATGGACGGCTTCATCATCAGCCATTCCATCGAGAGCATGCAGTTTATGACCGATGAGGATGTGAAAAAATTTATCGGTGAGTACATTGCGATCGACCCGCTGCTTGATGTCGATAATCCCAAGAGCATGGGGGCCCTCGTGCTTCCCGACTACTACATGGAGCACAAGCGCGCCCAGCACGAGGCCATGCAGAACGTGAAACGTGTCGTAAAGGAAGTTTCGGCCGAGTTCGCCAGGGTTACCGGCAGAAACTACGATCTGTTCGAACCATACCTGCTCGATGATGCCGAGGTCGTGATCGTCGCGCTCAACTCGGCTGCGGGTACGATCAAAGACGAAATAGACCGGTACCGCGAGAAGGGCGTGAAGGCGGGGCTCGTGAAACCCCGCATGTTCCGTCCTTTCCCCTATGAGGAAGTGGGCGCCGCGCTCAAGAATGCCAAGGCTGTCTGCGTCATGGACCGTGCCGACTCCTACGGCGGTATGGGACCGCTCTACATGGAAATCGCCACGGCACTCAGCAGCAGGCGCGGGCCCGTGCTGTTCAACAAGATCTACGGGCTGGGCGGCCGCGATCTGATGCCGCTCGACGTGGACAAGGTAATCGAGGAGGCCGCGGAGGTCGCGAAGACCGGAACGGTCAAAATGACGAAGGAATACGTAACGGTCCGGAATTAACCAAACGCAAGGAGCCGCGGCTCCACCCCAAGGAGAACATCCATGACCACGACTCAGGAAAAACCAATGACCTTAAAGTCGCTGTCGCATAAGAAGGACCTGCTGACCGGCGGACACCGCATGTGCTCCGGTTGCGGCGCGCCCACGGTGGTGCGCCAGGTGCTCCTGGCAACCGATGAACCGGTTGTGATCGCGAACGCAACAGGCTGCCTCGAGGTCTCGACCTGCCTGTTCCCGTACACGGCCTGGCAGGTGCCCTGGATGCACAGCGCATTCGAGAATGCTGCGGCGACGGCTTCGGGCATCGAGACGATGTACCGCGCGCTCCGGAAAAAGGGCAAGATCAGCAAGGATATCAAGTTCATTGCTTTCGGCGGCGACGGCGGCACGTACGACATCGGGTTCCAGGCCCTGTCCGGAGCAATGGAGCGGCGTCATCAGCTTCTCTATATCTGCTACGACAACGGCGCGTACATGAACACCGGCATCCAGCGCTCCAGCGCAACGCCGCTCGGTGCGGACACGACGACCCAACCCGTGGGCTCCAAGGTTCCCGGCAAAACCGTGCGCCGCAAGGATCTCACGCGTATCATGGCTGCGCATAACGTTGCGTACGCAGCCCAGGCATCGCCCCACTTATGGAAGGACCTCATGACCAAGGTCAAGAAAGCCCTGGCCACGAACGGCCCCGCCTACATGGGTATCATAGCGCCCTGCAACCGCGGCTGGCGCTCGCAGACCAATGACTCCATCCTGCTGTCGCGGCTCGCTGTCGACACCTGCTACTGGCCGCTGTATGAAGTGCAGGACGGCAAGTGGACGATCAACTATGATCCCAAGGACAAGAAGAAGCCCGTATCCGAATGGCTCAAGCCCCAGGGAAGGTTCAAACACCTCTTCGCCCCCGGCAATGAAGCGCTCCTGGAGCAGTTCCAGAAGATCGTGGATGAAGAATGGGAGAGCCTGAAAAAGCTGCAGGAAATGTCGAAAAGCTAGGATGCGGAGCGATATTTTTCATTCACTGAGCCGGGAGAGAGAACTCCCGGCTCTTTTTATGTTGTGCGGTTCCAAAAAAAGCTTGAAATATAGCGCCTTCTATGGTTTAATAATTGAGCGAACGAATGCTTGCGCGAAATGACGCGTGCAGAACGAGGAGATGCTGACATGCTGGGCTCCGATATGGTCATGTACGAGGAAGAATTCAAGCAGATCGACGCAGAACTGCAGAAGCTCCTTCAGCAGGCGAACGCGAAGGTCGTGTTCCTCGTTGATAAGAACGGCCAGCTGATTGCCGCAACGGGCGAGACGGAAAATCTCGACACTACGTCACTCGCGTCGCTGACCGCTGGCAACATAGCCGCGACCGGCGGAATGGCAAAATTGCTCGGTGAGAAGGAATTCTCGATCCTGTTCCATGAAGGCGCGAGGGACAATATTCATATTTCCATCATCGGCCAGCGCGTCATTCTCGTCGTGATCTTTGACCAGCGCTCCTCGCTCGGCCTTGTCCGGCTCCGGGTGAAAAAGAGCGCCGAGCTCCTCGGCGGCATATTCAACCAGCTGCTGCAGAAAGTGGAAACGGAAAAAGTTCCGGGCAAAAGCAGCGAATCGCCTTTTGCTGAGATCACCGACGAAGACATCGACAAACTTTTCGGGTAGGTCCGGCCGCACGCGCTCCCCATAATAACGCCAGGAGAGAGCACACAGTCCCATGTCCTTTATCAATTATTCGTCGCGAGAAATCAACTGCAAAATTGTCTTTTACGGCCCCGGCCTGTGCGGCAAGACAACAAACCTGCAGTGGATCTACAAGAAGACCAACCCTGAAAGCAAGGGAAAGATGATCTCGCTCGCGACCGAGACGGAACGGACGCTCTTTTTTGACTTCCTCCCCCTTGCACTCGGTGAGATCCGCGGATTCAAGACCCGCTTCCATCTCTATACCGTGCCCGGCCAGGTATTTTACGATGCAAGCCGCAAGCTCATCCTGAAGGGCGTGGACGGCGTTGTATTTGTGGCCGATTCGCAGATCGAACGCATGGAGGCCAATATCGAAAGCTTTGAAAACCTCCGCATCAATCTCGCCGAGCAGGGGTATGACCTGGACAAAGTCCCCTTTGTCGTCCAGTACAACAAGAGGGATCTGCCGAATGTGATTCCTCTGGAAGAATTGAAAAAAACCCTCAACCCCCGGGGTGTTCCGGATTTCGAAGCCGTTGCCACGGACGGTTCCGGAGTGTTCGATACGCTGAAGGCGATCGCGAAACTCGTTATCATGGAACTCAAGAAGGGCCAGGAGGGGTAACGCGAAATAACCCGTTGACATATCAGGTTATATATGGTATTTATACCAGCCTGATTTTATAGAAGCTTTTTCCCATCACAAACCGATTATTCCCCGGTAGCTCAGTCGGTAGAGCAGGTGGCTGTTAACCACCCTGTCGCTGGTTCGAATCCGGCCCGGGGAGCCAAATATTAAAAGTCTGATTCTGTGCTAGAATCAGGCTTTTTCATTTTCATAACTAACGCTGCGACCATTACCAACAACAATAACAGATTGTTCATATCCTTTCTCACAGCAGTTGAAATCATGTCTTCGCTGATGCTTTAGCAAATCGAATAAAAAAACAAACAGAATCAAGAAGGCCAGGTCAAACCAAGTAAATACTACAAATATAACCGGCAGGTAATGAAATGTGCCCTAATTGCAGAAAACGCCTGGACAGCGAGGCATACCCGCCTAGCCAGTCAGGCGTGAATGCGAACATACCAATGCCGGCCGCGACAACTATGCCGAGAAACAGCCATATCCATCCAAAAGTGATATTTTTTTTCCGATGGTCGTTTTCATGATGTCACCCCTCCGATTTCCTCTGCATGCTCGATCACTTTTTCGAACGATTTCGCATACTGATTGAGTATCCCGTTGTCCGGGCCCGGAAACGAGGGTAATTTTATAAGCTCTTCATTCGCTTTTTCAGTAATCGGGAGGGATACATCCCGATATAAAGGGAGTTCATCCCCACCTGCAGGTCTCATGACTTTTTTAAAAGTCCCCTCTGTAAAGAAAGGCTG
>DATHDE010000084.1:0-2721 GCA_035490495.1 Nitrospirota bacterium | reverse complement strand
CTTGTGAAGGGAGGCCAGGATTGACTCTGTCGCCTATAATATCATTCAATCCATCTCCATTCATATCAGCAATCTCTAATCCATAAGGAGGATCGTAACCGGCGCTTATTAATACAGGATTGTCTAACGTCCCAAAAGAATTTTGCAGAAAAATATTGAAATAAGCATAATTTCCAGAGCCCAGCACAACGACATCATTTTTCCCATCGCCGTTTAGATCACCGACAGCAAATGCATCAAATGTCTGATTCGCTACATTATAATATTCAGGCGTAACATTTAAAGTGCCCGGAAGAGACGAAGCGTTCTGCTTTATTACCGCAAACTGAAAATTGCCCGTTTGAACAATAATGTCGTTATGCCCGTCATTATCCATATCTGCTATGTGAATCTCACCATATTTCTTGACGTAAGGTATGTTATAGAAAGTTTCAGGGCCGAGTGTACCATTGGGATTCTGGTAAAATATTGATAAGAATCCCCAGTCGGCCAACACTGCTATATCATTACGTCCATCTGAATTAAGATCACCGATCGCCAAATTGCCGCAGCTCAGTTGGGGAGTGGTGACTACATACTCATGCGGAGCAGATAACTTTCCCGTAGCAGGATTCTGATAAAAAACAACAACACGGCCATCCCAACCGGATATCGTTGTAGTCTCGCCTGAAATGATCAGGTCCTCTCTGCCATCGTTATTCACATCAGCAATTGCAATGTCGTGAATAGTATAATTTTTCAGAGTAATAACTTCGCTAGATTCAAATTGGTGTGATCGTCCTTGATAATAAATTTGGATAGTATCATAACCTGCCTCAAATGTCGCAACATCTTTCAGGCCATCACCATTTAAGTCTCCTATTACTGTTTTAGCCATACTAGTATTATTAGTTGAATATTGCATGGCGGGCCCTAAACGAACAGTATGCTGTTGACTATTATTGCCGTTGCACGAAGTTATTACCATTACAGCTATTAACGCTAATATAAGTGAATAACCGAGCAATTTAGGCCCGGTAAAATTTCGAAGAATAATCTTCATATTGGCTTCTCCTTCATTTATATTAGATTAACAAGATATTATCTCTACAGAAATAGCATCCAATATTATATGCTTTTTTGCATCTTTTCTGCGATTGTATTACTGATTTGTTTTGTTGTCAACGAATTAGGCAATAATCTGGAAATTACTGCGTGCGAGATGCAGGCAAGGGGAAAAAGCAACGACGACGCTGCAGGCTAGGGTTCGCAGGTGATCTTGGACAGTTCTTCAGAAAAGGTTTCGTAGTTCACGGAATAGTCGACAGGGCATTCGATGAGCACTACGGTCTGGAGCGCGAAGGCCTTGCGCAGCATGTCCGGAAGCGAGTCGCCCTTGTTCACGCGCATGCCCACTGCTCCGTAGCTCTCGGCGTACTTCACGAAATCGGGGTTGTTGTATTCGAGGCCGAAGTTCCGGAAGCCCTTGGCCTGCTGCTCCCACTTGATGAAGCCGTAGCCGTTGTCGTTCAGAAGCAGGATGACAACGGGGAGCTTGTACCTGAGCGCGGCTTCGATCTCGCGCGAGTTCATCATGAACCCGCCGTCCCCCACCACGGCAAGGACCTTGCGGTCAGGGTGGACCATCTTTGCAGCCATGGCCATGGAAATACCGGCTCCCATGGTCGCGAGCGCGTTATCGAGGAGAAACGTGTTGGGGCGGTAAGTGCGGTACAGGCGCGAGAACCAGAGCTTGTAAATGCCGTTGTCCAGTGTAAGAATGTCCTCGTGCGCAAGCGCTTCGCGCACGTGCCACACGATCTCCTGCGGGATCAGCGGATAGCGATGCGTGAATGACGGTGACAGCTTGGTTTCGAGAAATGCACGGATCGCTTTGAAGGGTTCCCCGCTCTTCCCGGACTTCACCAGTTCAGCGAGGCGGTGAAGGCTGCACGCAATGTCTCCGACGACCTCGACCTCGGGGTTGAAGAACTTATCCGCCTGGGATTCCGTGAAATCGATGTTTACGATGCGCTTGTCGCAGTTGCTGTTCCAGACCGAAGGCGGATACTCGATGATGCTGTACCCGATCGTGATGATCAGGTCCGCCTTGTCCATGCCGCAGTTCACGTAGTCGCGCTTGTGAATGCCTGCCGCAAAAAGGCTGTAGGGAGATTCGTCGGACAGCACGCCCTTGCCCATCTGGGTGTGCACCACATGGATGCCCGTCTTTTCCACGAAGCGGGTCAGGCTCCGCGTGATCAGGTGGCGGTTTGCTCCGGCTGACAGGATAATGAGGGGATGCGCAGCATCGTTGATCAGGCGCGCGGCGCGCTGAAGCGCTTTGTCGTCCGGTGCCGGCCTGCGAACGTCGCCGCGTTCCTGTATCCGTGCGTCGGTCTGCATCTCTGCAACATCCTCGGGAAGCTCCAGGTGTACTGCGCCCGGCCGCTCCGCTTGGCTGAGTTTGAAGGCGTTGCGGACAATGGTCGGGATCATGCCGGGGTCGATGATGGAAACGGAGTCTTTGGTGACGGGCCGCATGAGGCTCACGATGTCGACGAGCTGAAACCGGGCCTGTCTGTTGTCCCGGAGCGCTTTTTGCCCTGAAAGGGAAATAAGCGGCGCGCCGATAAGCTGCGCGTGCGCCACGCCCGTGACGAGGTTCGTTGCCCCGGGGCCGAGCGTGGAGAAGCACACGCCAGCCCTGCCCGTGAGCCTGCCGTAGGTTGCGGCCATGAA
>DATHDE010000083.1:0-13585 GCA_035490495.1 Nitrospirota bacterium | reverse complement strand
TGCAAATATTAAATGTGGAAAGACATTGTGACTAAGAGTAAACTTACAGAATTCATAAAAAAACGTCAGTGGAGGAATTAACAAAAAACCCTGCATGGTTTAGATCTTATCAATAGCGGTGATGGACTAAACGACTTCGCAGAAGATGAGAAAGCTTTACTTGTTTCACTACGTGACGAAGAACAGTGGTTTAGGGAGCTTGCAGGTATAAAAATAGATAAAAGTGCATTAGAAGAAGAACAGCAGAATGTAAGTCGAAGAAGTGTTTTCCCTGCCAGATGGGGCAAGTGACTGGGCCCGAGAAGTGTGTATTTAATTTCTGAATATATGACTCAACAATCTTCCGACGAAAAATATATGAACATGGCTTTAAGCCTAGCGGAAAAAGCCAGAGGCCGCACGAGCCCGAACCCGCTGGTCGGCGCCGTGGTCGTGAAGCACGGCAAGGTCATCGCAAGCGGGTATCATAAAAAAGCAGGCTTGCCGCACGCTGAAGCGGTTGCCCTCAAAAAAGCGGGAAGGGCCGCCCGGGGCGCAACCCTTTATGTGACCCTCGAACCCTGTTCGCATACAAACAAACGTACACCACCCTGCTCGCCGCTCGTCATATCCAGTGGAATCCGACGGGTCGTCATAGCCACGATCGATCCGAATCCGGAGGTTTCCGGCGGCGGCGTCAAAGCCTTGCGCAGGGCAGGGGTCGAGGTGAAGACCGGCGTGCTCGGAGCAGAGGCGCGGAAGTTGAACGAGGCGTTTATCAAGCACATCACGACAGGCATGCCGTTCGTCACGCTGAAGATCGCCCAGACACTCGACGGAAAGATCGCGACATCGTCGGGCGAATCAAAATGGATCACCGGGGAGGAGGCGCGCAGGGAGGCCCATCACCTGCGGAACGTTCATGATGCGGTCCTGGTGGGTGTCAATACGGTCCTGAAGGACGATCCGTCGCTCACCGCGCGCATTCCCGGGGGGCGGGATCCCCTGCGGATCGTGGTCGACTCGAAGCTCAGGACCCCGCCTTCGGCAAAGATCCTCAAACAAAAATCTTCATCAAAAACGTATATCGCGACGCTGCCGGATGCGCCGAAAGAAAGGCTGATAAAACTGCTTGACGCGGGCGCCGAGATCATCCTCGCCAGGGAGAAAAACGGGGCTGTTGATCTCAAGCACCTCATGAAAACGATAGGCAGTTATGGAGTCTCGTCCGTCCTGATAGAGGGCGGAGCGGAAGTGAACGCCTCGGCCTTGCAGACCGGGATCGTGGACAGCGTGGCGATTTTCATTGCACCGATTCTCATGACAGGGAGGGATTCGCTCTGCTCCATCGGGGGCATGTCACCGTTCAAACTGAGCAGCGCGGTCCGGCTGAGGAATTGGGAGGTGAAGTTCATCGGAAAAGATATATTATTACAAGGATATATAGATTAGCAAACTGTTATTCGCCCTCCCTTTTCGCAATTGGGAATCCTCTCCTCATGAAATAGTTAATGCATCGGGTTCACAGATGAAGGGGAAATCATGCCATCGAAGGAAGCTGGTGCAAGGATCACCATTCGCGGCCGGCATGATGTTACCTGGATGGATCTTATAAATCGCCGTTTACGCCGGAGCCGGCGCACTCAGCAGACAACAAAAAAGGCGTTGCCTCCGAACCGTTTTGATATTCCGTTGGGTCGCGGTGCATTTCGGGAAGTAAAGCCTGCTTCTACGGCTCTGCTTAGCAGACCCTTTAAAGCATCGTGTCTTTCATTCGCTTCCCGTTGCTCCCCGCAGCTTAGGGGTTTTAGCTCTTCCGTTCGACAGTTCACCTGTACAGCCAGCCGGGAGACCTTCCGCTCAACTTGCGGCTTCTTACCGGCCTCGGCTTCCCTGCCGACGCGGCGCCTGATCCCCTTTAGAACGGGTTATCATCCGTACACCTTCTGGTGCTGGTTCGGCAACGCCTTGCCTTCACAATTTGCTGTCAAAGAGCGCTTCATCTATGAAGCTTTCTTCTAAATTTACTATAGCATATTTTATCCTCCGTTGCCGATAATTTTTTTTATCTCCGTCTTTGGATTTTTCTTGACCGGCCGACGTATTCATTTTAAAATTTTTGTTTGTAAGATGAAAATTATCACACCCTCTCAAACAGATTTCCTTGCCAGCCTTCGATCCGGAAAGTTCATTCCGCTCGCTTATGAACTGGATGCTGAAGAACTGACGCCGCTCGCCGCTCTTGAAGGTTTGCGGTCGTATGGATATGCAGTCATGCTCGAAAGCGCCCGGGTGCATGAGCAGATCGGACGCTATTCCTTTGTAACAGCGGATCCTTATCTTATCTTCAAATCAAAAGGCGATACGGTCGAACTCATCCTGCCCAAAGCTCCTGCAGGGAAATATGGAACACGTGCATCCATGAAGCGGAAACCGCTCGAAAAACTGCGCGAACTCATCAGAAATTATCAAACCGTACGAGTTGCGGGTCTTCCTCCCTTTACAGGCGGAGCAATCGGTTTTTTTTCATACGACTTTGCTCGTCAGTTCGAGAAGCTGCCGCGCCGCGCTGCTGCTGATATAGATCTTCCCGAAGCCCTTTTCTTGTTCGTGGATGTCGTTGTCGCATTTGATCATATACTGAATAAAGCATGGGTTATCGTGAATCCCGGCGCAATGGAGCAGGAACTCGGCTATCGCAAGCCTGATCCAGAACAGGGGGAAAAGCTGTATCAGAATGCAGTGGCGCGTGTGAAACAGTTTGTCGCAGTACTCGAACAGAATATACACAGCAGAAGCCTCCCGGCAAACGCCGAGGCCGGCGCAGGACACACCCGCGATATCCGGCCCAACGTATCGCGGGAGCAGTACGAATCAATGGTCAGGACCTGCAAGGAGTATATTGCCGCGGGCGATATCTACCAGGCCAATCTGTCCCAGCGGTTTTCAGCGGAGCTCGGCAGCCGGGATACGCTCAGGTTGTATAAAATTCTGAGAAACGTGAATCCTTCGCCGTTTGCCGCGTATCTCGACTTCGGGGACCTGCAGCTCGTAAGCTCCTCCCCGGAGCGGCTCATCCGTCTTCGCGGCGGTGTTGCCGATACCCGTCCCATAGCCGGTACCCGCCGCAAGGGACAGAACTCCGAAGAAACAGCTGCCCTCTCCGCGGAGCTCCTTGCGAACGAAAAGGAGCGGGCAGAACACATCATGCTTCTCGACCTGGAGCGGAACGACCTCGGCAGGGTGTGCGATTATGGAAGCGTTTCCGTCGACGAAATGATGGTGGTGGAGGATTACTCCCACGTGATCCATATCGTCTCGAACGTCCGCGGGAATCTTGCCGCCGGCAAGGATGCCCTTGATCTCGTGCGAGCGGTGTTCCCCGGCGGCACGATAACGGGCGTACCCAAGGTCCGCTGCATGGAAATCATCGACGAGCTGGAGCCGGTTGCGCGCGGCCCGTATACCGGATCGATCGGGTATATCTCGAACGCCGGCGATATGGACCTGAACATCATCATCCGCACCTTCGTTGTCAAGGACGGGATCGCCCACCTGCAGGTCGGGGCGGGCATTGTCGCGGACTCCGATCCAACGGCTGAATATTTTGAAACCCTCCAGAAGGCCGAGGCGCTCAAAAAAGCGCTGGCTCTTTTTTAACTCGCATCGTCCGTGGAGGATCCTTGCACCCGGAAAAGGTTGTTCGTATTTTCCTCCGTCATGGCAGTGAGCCCGCAAAGTTTTGTGCCGCCTGTTTTTTCCCAGTTGCAAGTTGGCCTTACTTGCGATATAGTAAGCATCGTTCGATTTATTCCGGAAAGGAGTTCCTGTCATGTTTCTTGTCGAACTGGTGATGCAAGGCGTTCGCGGCTTCCGTGAACTCATGCGCCTGCGTTTTCAGAACGGCTTCAACATCGTCCTCGCCGGGAACGAAACCGGGAAGACGACTGCGGCGGACAGCCTCGAACGGCTGATGTTCCCGACAGCCAGCGCCGACACCGGCTCGCTTGTTTCACGGTATACGCCCGATGCTTCACGCGGCGCGCTCGTGGTGTGCGCCGAGGACGGGACGTACTATCGCGTCATCCAGGATTTTTCGAAGCGCGCAGTGAACCTTTCGCGCTACAACAAGGGAACGAGGGAATTCAGCCTCATCCATAAAGACTGGGAGGGCTCGTCTCAGTTCATGAGCGGCATCACGGCGGGCATTTCCGAGGAGGATTACGCAAGAGTTTTCATGCTCCGGAGAGACCAGCCGTTGCAGCAGGCGAACCCGGTCACGCACCGCACGCCGGCGCCGCCCGCACCCCCGGTGACCGCGGCAGCGCCGCCAAGGCAATCGGGCAATCAGGCAAGGCTTGCCGAGCTGCGGGAAACACTCCGCAAGGCAGAAGAAGCGGCAGACGCGGATTACCGGTTCCAGTCCGCGAAGCTTGCCGTCGACGAGATCAAGAAAAAACAGAACAGCCTTGCGGAAATAACGCAGAAGAAAACGGAAATCGAATCCACGCTGGAGGGGCTGAAGGGGTGCGACTCACTCCCCGAGAACCTGAATGAATTGCTCGAAGACTACGAGCATCAGCAGAACAAGAAGAGCGCCGAGGCCGACGACCTGGGCAAGGAGCTGGAGGGGTTGAAGCTGCGGCTTGCAAGCATCCCGAAAGTGAATCTCGTAACGGATAAATTTTTTATCGCCGGTGTCGTGGTCGGCCTCCTTTCGCTTGCAGCCGGGGTTTTGATTCTCACTGCCGAATATGCATTCTGGTTTCCGCTCGGCCTCCTCGCGGCAGGGGCACTCATCGTTTTTGCCTGGTACAACAGCACGCGGAAGAATGCAAGCCGCCGCGCCGTGAAAAAAGACATAGCAACGGTGGAAAAGGAACTGTTCGACCTCGAGCGAAAATCGGTTCACGAAGGCGCTGCGATAGCAGCCGCCATGCGGAGCGTGGGGGCTGCCGGACCCGCGGAGCTCAAGGAAAAGGCGGAGAACTACCGCTATTTCTGCGGACTGCTGAAGGACAATGTCGAAGCGCAGCAGCGGTTTCTCGGCGACGTGACTCCTGAATCACTGCAGGAGCAGTTCGTCAAGCAGCAGGCCGAGGTCGAGTCCCTCGAGCAGGCTGCCAAGGCCGTGGCGCAGTATGCGATAGACACGTACAGCATACGCCAGGACATCGAGCGACTGGAATCCGAAGCATCTCCGGCCGCGCCGGCGTGGGACCCGGGTAGCCTGGAGCACGAGATTCCCACGGATTTCGCGGCACCGGCGCCATCCGCCGGATTTTTGACGGAGCTGAGGATTGCGTCGAGAATCGGCGGTATTGAGATGGAAACACTCGTTCCCGCTGCCGAGTCGGCTGCGCAGAGAAATCTGGCGGCAACGAGCAGCGGCAAGTATGTGCGCATCGAACTCGGTCACGACGGTGCACCCGTCGTGCACGGGAAGGATGAATCCATCGTCACCGTTTCCGAGCTGAGCCACGGGACAAAAGCGCTTATTCACTTCTGCGTGCGTGCAGGCATCGTCGAGGCTCTTGCGGGAAAGCGCCGGCTGCCATTCATCATCGATGACGCGCTCGCGGGTTTCGATCCCGGCCGGCAGCAGGCGGCGTGCCAGGTTCTGCGCGCGCTCGGATCAAAGACGCAGGTAATCCTTTTCACCTCGAATCCCGCGCTCAAGGCAGCAGGCGACGCAGCCGCGGAGCTGAAATAGATGCGGGGAATGTTCGTCACCTTTGAAGGCATCGAAGGCTCCGGCAAATCCACCCAGATCGTGATGCTCGCGAACTACCTCTCTGCCCAGAACAGGCATGTCACGCTCACCCGGGAGCCGGGCGGAACGGAGATCGGCGATCAAGTGCGGAAGATTCTGCTCGACCCGTCGAACGTCGCGCTGGATCCGAAGGCGGAACTCCTGCTGTATGCGGCGGGCCGCGCCCAGCACCTGGCGGAGCTGATTTCCCCCGAGCTGCGTGCAGGCAGGATCGTGATGTGCGACCGGTTCTCGGACGCAACGCTCGCGTATCAGGGGTTCGGCAGGGGGCTCGATCAAGCCATGATCCGCGCCCTCGACCGCATCGTGACGAACGGGATCCGGCCCGACCTGACCATGCTTCTCGACATTGAGGCCGCGGCGGGGCTTGCTCGTGCGCGGGGGCGCAATAGACACACCGGCCTCGAGGCGGAGGCCAGGTTCGAGAATGAAGAGCTCGCATTCCATGAGCGGGTGCGGGAAGGATACCTCCGGCTGGCCAAGGACGAGCCGGAGCGGTTCCGGGTCATCGACGCGGCCCGGGCTCCCGAGGTGATCCAGGTTGAACTCAGGAAGATTGTGAACGAATCGCTGGGCTGATCATCGCCGCAACAAGATGCACGAGGGGACGGTACACCGCCTCTGTGGCTGCTGAAAACCGTATGAACTTTGCCGACATCGAAGGTCATGACAGACCGATCATGATTCTGAAGCGGGCACTCGAGAACAGGACGCTGGCGCATGCCTATCTGTTCTCAGGTGACGCGGGCGTTGGCAAGAAACTCACCGCGCTGGCTCTTGCCGCGTCGGTGAACTGCGCCGACACCGGCCCTGACGGAGCCTGCGGGCGCTGCCCGTCGTGCCGCAAGGTTGCCGCGCAGGCGCATCCGGACGTTCATATGCTCGTTCCTGACGGCGATGAGATCAAGATCGATCAGATCAGGCAGATACAATCCGAACTCTCGCTCAAACCGTTCGAAGGGGACAAGAAGGTTCTCATCGTCGACGGTGCGGAGCAGATGAACCAGGCGGCTGCAAATGCGTTTCTCAAAACGCTTGAAGAGCCGCCGGGCGACGCGCTTCTCATCCTCATCGCGGCGATGCCGCAGCGCCTGCTCTCCACGATCCGCTCACGGTGCCAGGAAATCCGCTTCACGCCGCTGCCGCGGCGACTGCTCGCTCAGGCGCTTGTGAAGCGGCGCGGACTGCCCGAAGAGGATGCCTGGCTGCTCGCCGCCCTGTCGCAGGGGAGCATGGGCCGCGGGCTCGAGATGGATGTTGCTCAGGAGAAAGAGGTGCGGAGCGCTGTCGCGGCCCTCTGGGCGGAGCTCCCGGGCATGAACGACGGCGATGTGCTTGCCCTGGCGGAGCGTTTCGCAAAAGACCGGGATCGCTTCGACCGCATGCTTGAAATCGGCATCGAACACCTGCGCGATGCCCTCGTGTACCGGCAGACAAAGGATGAACGGCTGCTTGTGCAGTCCGGCTCCGGGGAAGGCCCCGAAACAGAGGTGCAATCAGCTCCCCTGCAGCGGATGCTGGCTGATTTTGATCTGCTCGCGATGAGCAGGAACCTCCTTGACCGCCGTGTCAGTGCTCAACTCGTGGCTGAACATATGATGTTCAAACTGGCGCGGAGGCTGGAGCGTTGAGAACGTTGATTCCGTTCAGGGAGCAGTAAGGTCCGTATGGAAGAAAAAATGATTCGCGTGGCCGGAGTGCGGTTCCGGGAAAACTGGAAAGTATATGACTTCGACACCGAAGGAGTCGATGTTGCAGTCGGCGTACGTGTCGTTGTGGACACCGAGCGGGGGCCGGGGCTTGCAACCGTGGTGCGGATCAAGAACCAGGTTGCCGTCGAAGCTCCGCCGGTGCCCGAACCGGTCGTAAAAATGGAACAGGGCCTGCAGATCGAGGAAGAAATCGACGGCGAAGGTGAGCCGGCGCCCGCCCCGCAGGACAAGGCCGAGCAGGGGCCGAAGCCGCTCAGAAAGGTGCTGAGAACGGCAACGGAGGATGATCTTGCGCGGGAGGAGCGGAACATCGGACGAGAGGCGGAAGCGTTCAAAATTGCGCAGGACCTGATTACCGAACGCGACCTCCCGATGAAACTGATCCGCGTCGAGTATTCCTTTGACGCGTCTCGCGCGACGTTTTTCTTCTTTTCGGAAACGCGCGTCGACTTCCGCGAGCTCGTGAAGGATCTGGCCTACAAGCTCAAGAGCAGGATCGAAATGCGCCAGATCGGCGTACGCGATGTAGCGCGCATGATCGGCGGTTTCGGTCCGTGCGGCAGGGAGCTGTGCTGTTCGTCGTTCCTCAAGAATTTCGAACCCGTGTCGATCCGCATGGCGAAGAAACAGGAAATGGTGCTGAACCCGGCCAAGATCTCGGGCGTGTGCGGAAGGCTGCTCTGCTGCCTCTCGTACGAGTACCCGATGTATGATGAAATCAAGAAAGACATCGCGGGGATGAAAGAGGCCGTGGTAAAGGAAAAAGAGAGGAAGGAAGAAGAGCGCCGCATCTCGGAGGAGCGCAGGGAAACGGAAGAGCGCCGGCAGGCCGAGGAGAAGCGGCGGCAGGAGGAGCGCAAGCAGCAGGAGCAGCGGCGGGAAAAACAGAAGGAAGAACAGAAGAGCAGACAGGAAAAGAAAAAAGAGCCTCAGCAGGAGAAGAAAGGGCAGCAGCAACAGCGCCAGCGGCAGCAGCAACAGCAGCCTCCTGAGCAGAAGGGACAGCAGCCGCAGCCGCCGGAGCAGGAGGGCGAGAAGCCGGCGAAGAAAAAGAAACGCAGATTCTGGCGCAGGAAGAAGAAGGGACAACAGGGAGAAGGTTCCGCTCCGCCGAAAACAGAATAGTGATTTAATAGCTTTTTATTTTTTTTCTGCACATCCCTTTCGCGTCCTGAATGAAATTTCCGCCCGTCTTGGACCACGTCCGCTCGCACGCGCAAATGGCCTGTATTCGCGCTGCGCACTCATAAACACTGGCCACAGGCTCGTCAGCGTCTGCTGCCTCAGACATGCGCGTGCGCCCTTCGGGACGCTTCCTTAGGCCGAGCCGGGGCCCCGGAAATTCCATAGGTCCGCTCCAGGGACGTGCAGGGGTTGGGTTTACGGCAAGACTGAAATAGGTTAAATCCATGCCGAACAAATTCTACATAACAACGCCGATCTACTATGTGAACGATGTGCCGCACATCGGCCATGCGTACACGACCATTGCAGCGGATACGGTCGCCCGCTACCATCGTCTGCTCGGGGATGCGGTTTTTTTTCTCACGGGGACGGACGAGCACGGCCAGAAAGTGGAAAAAGCGGCGCTCGAACGCGGGCTCACCCCCAAGGCGCACGCCGACTCGATGACCGTGAACTTCCAGAATCTGTGGAAGCAGCTCGAAATATCGAATGATGCCTTCATCCGCACCACGGACCGGGAGCATATAGCAGTGGTGCAGGAACTCCTGCAGAAATTGTACGACAAGGGCGAGATCGAGCGGAGAACCTACGAAGGCTGGTACTGCACTCCCGATGAACGGTTCTGGACTGAAAAGGAGATCGTTGAGGGCAAATGCCCGGACTGCGGCAGGCCTGTGGAGCGCATTCATGAGGATAATTACTTCTTCCTGATGAGCAGGTACCAGGACCGCCTGATCGGACACATCGAGCAGAACCCGCAGTTCATCCGGCCTGACAGCAGACGCAATGAAGTGCTCGGCTTCCTCACGTCCCAGAAGCTCGGTGATCTCTGCATCTCGCGGCCCAAGGCGCGCCTCGCCTGGGGCATCGAGCTGCCGTTCGACCCCGCTTTTGTAACGTACGTCTGGTTCGACGCGCTCGTGAACTACGTCTCTGCCACGCGCTACCTGAGCCCGCCTGCCGAAGGTTCGGCGGATCCCGCACAACGCGAGCACTACTGGTGGCCCGCAAACCATCATCTCGTGGGCAAGGACATCCTGACCACGCACAGCGTCTACTGGTCCACCATGCTCATGGCGCTCGGCCTTCCCCTGCCGGGGAATATTTTCGCCCACGGCTGGTGGACGCGCGACGGGAAAAAGATGTCGAAGTCGCTCGGTAATGTCATTGATCCCCGGGCCGTCGCCGATGCGCACGGCGTGGATTCCTTCCGTTACTTTGTGCTGCGCGAAGTGCCGTTCGGCCTGGACGGCGATTTTTCAATCGAGACGTTCACGACGCGGTTCAACACGGAGCTGGCGAACGACCTCGGCAATCTCCTGTCGCGCGTCGGCACGATGATCAACAGATATTTCGGGGGCAAGGTCCCGGCTGCGGGGCCCGAGCAGAAGAGCGACCGGGAGCTGCGCGATATCGCCGGCAGCCTGCCCGCAAAAATCGGAGACGATCTGGGCGGCCTCGCCTTCGCGAAGTATCTTCAGGATGTCTGGGCGCTCGTGGGGCGCGCAAACCGCTATGTTGAAGAGAATGCACCCTGGTCGCTGGCGAAGAAGAACGATCTCGAGCGCCTGGGGAGCGTGCTGTACAACCTGTCTGAATCACTCAGGCTGATCGGGCTGTTTTTGTATCCTGTCATGCCGTCTACGGCGCAGAAGATCTGGGATGCCCTCGGTATTCAGAAACGGATCGACGCCAGCAGGATGAGCGAGGAAACGGCATGGGGAAAGCTTGCTCCGGGCACGGCGATCCGGGAAGGGGCGCAGCTGTTCCCGAGAATAGAAACAGAAAAGCAGGCGGGAAGCGGATCTGCGCAGAGAAAAGCAGACAAGAAAAGCGTGAAGGAGAAGAACGTGGAACCAGCATCAGGCGAACAGCAGCCGCAGGCAGCGAAGCCGTCACCGGCGGCGGCCGAACAGATCGGCATCGAGGATTTCATGAAAGCGGACCTGCGCGTCGGCAGGGTCCTGACGGCGGAGCGGGTGGAGAAGTCGGAGAAACTCATCAAGATCAAGGTGGACATCGGCGCGGAGACGCGGCAGGTCGTGGCGGGCATCGGAAAAAGCTACACGCCCGAGGAGCTTGTCGGGAAATCCATCATCGTCGTCGCGAACCTGAAACCCGCGAAGCTCATGGGTATCGAGTCCCAAGGCATGATCCTGGCCGCGAGCAGCGGCGATCTGCTCGCCGTGGCGACCTTTGACCGCGAAACGAAGCAGGGGAGCAGGGTGAAGTAGGAGCCAGGAACCTTTTTGACACAGATGGACACTGATTCTCCATGATGGAGGGGTGGTTATCAGGGGGATCAATGGCAGTCAGTGTCGAACGTCAAGCATATCCAGATTACAAAGGCAAACCTTTTGACAGGATTTTCAGGATACTGTTTCCGTCGGATTTCATCCTGTTATCCTGTCTGATTTTTGTATTCCAGGGGTCTTCGGGTCAGGCTTAAAAAATGCTCATCGACACGCACGCGCATCTGGAGATGCGCGAGTTCAATGACGACCGCGAGGGTGTGCTCAAACGGGCGCGCGACGCGGGCGTCGAATACATCGTCACCATCGGAACGACCCTCGAGTCGAGCCGCGATGCCGTGCTGCTCGCGGAGAAGCACGACTTCGTCTACGCAACAGTCGGCATTCATCCCCATGAAGTCAAGGATATCCTGCACCCGGTCTATGAAATGCTCCGGCACCTGGCGCAGCACAAGAAGGTCGTCGCCTACGGAGAGATCGGGCTCGACTATTACTACGAACATTCGCCTCGTCAGGACCAGATGCGGAAGCTGCGCGATATGCTGCGCGAAGCCCGGGAACTGGATCTGCCCGTCGTGATCCACGACCGGGACGCCCACGACGACGCGCTCCGCATCATCAGCGAGGAATGGTCTCCCGACCTGGGCGGGGTCATGCACTGCTTTTCCGGCGACGTTGCCCTGGCGAAAAAAATGATCGAGCTGGGATTTTCCCTCTCCATCGCCGGACCGGTCACGTTTCCGAAAGCCGACTCGCTGCGCGAGGTCGTGAGGCAGATCCCCATCGAACACCTGCTCGTAGAAACGGATGCCCCGTATCTCGCACCCCAGCCCATGCGCGGCAAACGCAACGAGCCCGCCTTCGTGAGACACACAGCCGAAATGATCGCCCGGGTCAAAGGACTCACCTTCGACGATGTCGCGCGCATCACGAGCTTCAATGCCATGCAGCTCTTCGGCATCGGTGCGCTTCCCCAAAAAGGGCAGATAACCTATCCTATCAGAAATTCGCTGTATCTCAACATCACGAACCGGTGTTCCGCGTCATGCACGTTCTGCGTCCGGTATCATACGGACTTCGTAAAAGGGCACAACCTGAGGCTTGCCGAAGAGCCGACGGCCGCGGACGTCATCAAGGAGATCGGCGACCCGAAGCGCTACGCGGAGATCGTTTTCTGCGGCTACGGCGAACCCCTGCTGCGGCTCGACGTGGTCAAGGAAGTTGCCGCGGAGGTAAAGCGCCGCGGAGGAAAGGTCCGCATCGACACGAACGGCCACGGCAATCTGATTCACAAACGGAACATCCTCCCGGAACTCGCCGGGCTTGTGGATTCCGTGAGCGTGAGCCTGAACGCGCAGAGCGCCGAGCTTTATGAAAAGCTGACCCAGCCGAAATTCGGCGCGGCTGCGTACGAAGCGGTCAAGGAATTCATCCGGGAAGCAGCGAAGCATATCCCTGACGTGACCGCCACGGTCGTGTCCGCGCCCGGCGTGGACACCGAAGCCTGCCGGAAGATCGCCGAAGGGCTGGGGGCCAAATTCCGCGTCCGGGAATACAATGTAGTCGGCTGACGAAGATGCAGATGCGCTTGCATATTTTAAATTTGTCTGCTACAAATATAACTACAGGTCTGCGAATATAACATATGAGGTGAGGCGGGGTGAGCATATATCCTTTTCAAAGGAAAGAGCCGCGGTATGATGTTCCGGATCCGTATCGAAAATACCTCACGCTCAAGGTGAAGAAAAACGATGAGTTTGTGGATGCGGTTATCGGCAATTTCAGCCGGAGCGGCATTCTGTTCGAATGCCCGCGGCAGTTCAGTCAGGGTGACCGCACGGAATGCGTACTGCAGGCCAACCTCGTTATCAACAGGGAAATCACGTTCGGGATCGAGGTGAGGTACTGTTACGAGAACAAGGACAAGGGCTCTTTTATCATGGGCGCTTCCATTCACTCGATCTCGGAGGAGACCTGGTTCGACGCTTTTGAAGAGCTATTCGATTTTATAGTGGTTCGGCAGGGCAAGAAGTAGCGCGATGCCCGGTAAGCCAGGGGCAAAACAGGCAGCACGGTCCAAGGAAACGACAGGCAACAGCTTTGCCCGCCGACGCGGGAGATGGATATGGTTAAAGTTTTCCTGAAAAGCGGCAGGATCATTACATTTGAACTGGGCGACGAGAAAAAGGAACTCAACCTCGTTACCCGTTTTCACGGCGGTCTCGACGGCAATACGGTGCTGAATCTGAAAACAGGTGCTCGCGGCGCGGCCGAACGCATCACGGTTTCGGAAATTAAGAATATGCAGTGTCTGAAAGCCGGTGCGGACAAAGCTGCTCCGGACGCGAAGGATTCCAAGTTCAAGACGCGTGAAGAATATGAGAAATGGAAAGAACAGAAGATGAAGGAAAGCAAAAGCAGCCCTGAAAAGAAGAAATAAAACCCTCCGGTAAAGAGCACTGAACAGTATTTAAGTTTACAGGTACTGTCAACACTTTTTACGACTCACTTTCTGGATAGCATCTGATTTTCACCTCCCTCTGTTGACAAATCAAGAATAAAGGCATGAACTTCCTCCTAAACCATTTATGGTCGTGAACATTCGAAACATCACGAGTGCTTCCTGAACTCTTGGAGATCCGGCTCTTCACAACAATCTTAGCTTCATCCTGAAATTCTCGCCG
>DATHDE010000082.1:0-4634 GCA_035490495.1 Nitrospirota bacterium | reverse complement strand
CAAGCTCGTGGAGGATCCACCCGGACCGCCCGTCCGCGCCACGGTGGTGGCCGAGATCTACGGCCCGGACTACAATAAACAGCGCGAGATTGCCGGGGGCATCAAGGAGCTCTTCGCAAAAACCGACCAGGTCGTGGACATCGACGACAGCGTGAAGGAGAAGCAGGACAAGTACCGCCTCATCGTGGACAAGGAAAAGGCGGCGCTCACGGGCGTGTCCACGGAGCAGATCGCGCAGACCCTGCGGCTCTCGGTCGCCGGCATGGCGGTCTCGACCCTGCACCGGCCCGACACCAAGACGCCCGTCGCGATCATGCTGCGCCTGCCCAGGGGCGACCGCAGCGGGCTCGCGGACATGGACAAGGTCTATCTCATGGGCCCCCAGGGCAGCCAGGTGCCGCTCTCCACGCTCGTGAAAATCGAGCCGTCGGAGATGGACAAGGCCGTGCACCACAAGAACCTGCAGCCTGTTACCTATGTCTACGGCGAGATGGGAAACCGCAGCCAGGTCTATGCCGTGCTCGACATGATGAGCTATCTCTGGAAGCATCCACTTCCGCAGGGATACTCGATCAAATGGGACGGCGAGATGAAGCTCACCCTTGACGTGTTCCGCGACCTCGGGGCCGCCATGGGCGTGGCCCTGATCGCGATCTACCTCCTGCTTGTGGGTCGCTTCCGGTCCTTCACGATCCCGGTGGTCATCATGGCCGCGATCCCGCTCTCGATGATCGGGATCATGCCGGGGTTCGCCGTGACCGGCGTATACTTCAGCGCGACCTCGATGATCGGCGTGATCGCGCTCGCGGGAATCGTGGTCAGGAACTCGATCGTGCTGCTCGAATTCATCCTGGACAAGAAGCAGGAAGGCATGCCCCTCGTGCAGGCCCTGATCGAAGCCGGCGCCATCAGGACCCGGCCCATCGTCCTGACCGCGGCGGCCGCGATTCTCGGCTCCGCCGTGATCGTGCGCGATCCGGTCTGGTCCGGCCTCGCCCTGGCCCTGATCTTCGGCATGCTGGCGTCCACGGCGCTGACGCTGATCGTAATCCCGGTCTTCTATTATCTGGTGGAGAAGAAACACTGGGAAACGACATAAACAATTGCGGAATGAAATCCTAAATCTGCAATCCGGAATTCTGAAATGGAGACTATAATGTCAACTACCTGCGTCACGCTCAATTGCAAGGACTGGATCAGCACGGTCGTGATCGATAATCCGCCGAACAACTTCCTGGACAAGGGCGTGCTGTCGCAGCTCAATATGACAGTCGGCGAGATCCTCGCGTCCAAGTCCGAGCTCCGCGTGGTGCTCCTCACGGCCAGGGGCAGGAACTTCTCCTCGGGCATCGACTATTCCGGTTTCGTCAAAATGACAAAGGAAGAGGCGGGCCACTTCGCGGACGTGGGCTACACGCTGCTCAAGAACATCGAAAGTCTTCCCGTGCCCGTTATCGCAGCGGTCAAGGGAGAGACCGTGGGCGCGGGCCTGGGGCTCGCCCTGGCAGCGGATATCAGGATAGCCGCATCGGACGCGGTCTTCTCGTTCCCGGAAGCCCAGTTCGGCGTACCGCCCATCTTCGGATCATCGCAGCGCTTGTATAAAACCGTGGGCATCGGCAGGGCCAAGGAGCTGCTGTTCACCGGCCGCACGGTGACCGCTGACGAGGCGCTCGGCATCGGCCTGATCAACGCGATTGTACCCCCTGATATGCTGGACGAGGAGGCCCGCAAGCTCGCGCTCAGGATCGGCGGCAACAGCCTGAGTTCCCTGCGTTCGATCAAAATGCTGGTGAACTATGGACTGCATGAGGGATATGAAACAGGGCTGAAGGAGGAAGTGACCGCATTCAGCGAGGCCTTCAATCCGGATTCGGGGCAGTGGGAAAGATTATAATAGTTCAGAGTTCAAAGTACAGAGTACATAGTACGAGGTACATCGAGGAGGAAGGAAATGGCTTTGCACGCATGGCACATTATGAAGGAAAAAATCAGCATAGCGCCGGAGACATCGGCGCAGGACGTGGCGCTCAGGCTCATGTCGTCGGGCATGCCCGCACTGCCCGTGGTGAACGACAGACAGGAAGTCATGGGCATGGCAACGGAGCATGCTGTTCTCAGCGCGATACAGCAGGGAATGGATCTCGAAAAGGTCGTTGCATCTGCAATCATGGTGAAAACGCCGATCATCGCGGATGTCAATACATCGCCCGATGATTTGGCAAAGCTTATTCTCAAGCACAACTGCTGCGCCGTGATCACGATCGTAAAGGACGGCAAGTATGTCGGCATCGTGAGCAGAAGCATGCTGCTCGACATTTTTACATCCCCCCACTACTCCCGCTTCGCGTCGAAGGAGCGCAAGGGGCCTTTTGTGTGCCTGTAAAAATAGTAGCAGGGTCATGGAGCACGCAGCAAGGAACTGCAAAGGCGCAAGAAGATAGCACCAAGGACAGCAAAAGACCACATTTCCCTTGCTCTTTTCCCCTTGCTCCTTGCTACTTGACCCTTGACCCTATTACTTCTATGGAGGAAACACTATGTACATCGCTGATACGAAAACGTGGTATCTCGAAAGACTGATCCGGCTCTTCTCCGGAGTGTTCGTCGTCGGGGGCACCCTGCTCGGATTCTTCGTGAATTCCGGCTGGTTCCTGTTCCCCGGCTTTGTTGGCGTCATGCTGACCATTTTCGCCTTGACAGGTTTCTGCCCCATGAGTATCATGCTTTATAAGCTCGGCGCGCGCGAACGCTGCAGTGCTGAGTGAGCAGCCCGGTCGGTTCTCGAGTATTGAAATTTCGAAATCGTGAAATTGTCGTTCGGAAATTTTCATCAAGGAGATGTCGTCATGCCGTTCTACGAATATCAGTGTGAAATCTGCGGAAAGGACTTTGTGCTTCTCCAATCCATGGGCGCCAAGGCTGAGGATACATCCTGTCCGTACTGCAATGAGAAGAAAGTCAAAAAGCTGTTGTCCAAATTTTCCTCGACCAGCGCCGGTTCGGTCTGCGGCGTCGGCGGCCACTCCTGGGGCGGAGGCTGAGGATCGTAAACGACCCGCCGTGTGCGGATCAAATTTCAAGAAGCCTGAGGGTCGGATGATTCTCAGGCTTTTTTATGCGGATCAAATCCGCCGTTATCCGGCCGTGATCAGATTTGATCCTGTGTCAAATGCCGCTTCCAGGTTCTGTCGATCCACTCCTTCAGAATAACAGCGAGGAAGCAGCGCAGTGAGCCGATAATTTCACTTTCTTATGACCTCTGTCTCTCTCACAACATTCCTCTCCCCCCGGTACTGGTATGCCTGGCCCGTGCTCGCGCTCATGCTCATCCTGAGCTGGCTGCCGGGTTTCGTGCACTGGCTCCTCGGAAGTGCGCTCGGGGAAATCCTTTCGTGGTTTCCCACGCCCAACCGCCGCTTTGCGCGAAGAAATGTGGAGCTTTGCTTTCCGGATGCATCCCCGGCAGACAGGAGAAGAATCCTGAAGCGGCATTTCCGGTTGAGCGGCTACGCTACCCTCGGCCTGAGCATTGTCTGGTTCGCGCCGCAGTGGCGAATAAGAAAATTCATCAACCTCGTCGACAACCATTACCTAGAAGACGCATATGCAAGCGGCAGGAATGTCATTCTGCTCGCCCCGCACTTCGTGGGCCTCGATATCGGCGGCATGCGTACGTCGCTCGGCAGGCTTTTCGTCAGCATGTATCGCAAAGCGCGAAATCCTCTCATTGAATACCTCTTTCAACGTCGCGGCCGGTATGGTTCCCTTGTCGTTGAGCGTTTTTCCAGTCTCAAACCGGTGATCCGGCTCATCAGGAACAAGTGGCCCTTCTACTATCTGCCCGACCAGGACATGGGCGAACGTGCCAGCGTCTTCGTACCCTTCTTCGGCATTCCCGCGGCTACGGTGACCATGCTCAGCCGCATTGCAGAGACCACGAACGCAGTCGTGATTCCCTGCGTCACGCGCGCCCTTCCTTTCGGACGGGGCTTCGAAACACGTCTTTACCCACCCTTTGAAAATTTCCCTTCGGAGGATCCGACGGCAGACGCAGCGCGCATGAACAGGGAGATCGAACGCTGGGTCCGTGAAATGCCGGAGCAGTATATGTGGACATACCGGAGATTCAAAACACGGCCGAACGGGGAAAAATCCTTATACGATTAAATAGTACAGCGTACAAAGTACAGAGTACAAAGTTACAATCACGGCCTGTTAAGGAGAGAGTCATGATCGCCAAAAGATTTGAGGATTTGATTTTTTGGCAAAAAGCACGCGCATTGACCAAGCTGATTTATTTATACACTCGTAAAAACGGGTTCTCCCGTGATTATGGATTGCGCGATCAAATCCAGCGCTCAACCGTTTCCACCATGTCTAATATTGCCGAGGGCTTCGGTCGCGGCGGCAATAATGAATTTATGCAATTTCTCTTTGTATCGAAAGGATCTCTCGCAGAAGTCCAGTCCCAGCTGTATGTCGCCCTAGATCTTGACTACATCACCACACCTGAATTCGAAAAAGCTTACGACCTTACGGAAGAGATATGCCGCCTCATAAATGCATTCGTCAAAAAAGTAAAGTGCAGTTCTAATCCAAGCCTCAAGAAAAAATAGGGCTTATGTTTTTAC
>DATHDE010000081.1:0-12711 GCA_035490495.1 Nitrospirota bacterium | reverse complement strand
ATGGTGCCGGGTGCGACGCGGGTCCAGGTGCCGTTGCAGAAAAGCTCGCCTTCGCCGTCATGAAAAAAGATCTCATGCTCCCAGTCATGGGCATGCCTCGGTGTATTTCCTCCTACGGCGATTTCGAACACCCTCATGCAGAAGTTGGTTGCCCCGTCTTTTTTCCCGATCACTACGCGTGCAGCGATTCCCTTTGCCTTGTCATTGTCGATGAGCGTCGGCTCAATCGTGCGATACGGTATTATCTTCACGGTCCCTCCGGATTTTTATGCCTTCAGAAGCTAACGGATTCATGTTAAATACTGTTGCCCCGCAAGGCAGGTATCGCTTGAAATATCGAGACGGCCTTCCTGCACGTGCCTGCGCAACACCGGATGCCTTACTAGAAATCGACGTATAAACTCGCGAAAAATCCGATGGGATGGATCGATTCAGAAGTATTGTTCCGCAGCCGCTGCATCTTCACCACGGAGGAATCGTACCCCGCTTCAATGCCCACGGCCACCCGTCTGTCCCTCATGAATTCGATCCCCGCGGCGCCGAATGCGCCGGGTTGCACGGAGTTCTTGAAATCGCCGTTCGCGTAGAGGTAGGTGCCGCCGGCGCGGAGGTAGGGGGATGCCGAGCCTTGCAAATTAAAAACATACCGCACCTCGGCGCTGAACGGGACGATGGTCAAATCGTATGAATTACTCGAGGAATCGACCATGATCATCATGGCCGGACCGAACCCGACACCCATGCCGAGCCCGCTGCTCCACTGATAATAGGGATGGAACGACAAGCCGACCGGCACGCCTCCTGAAGAATCCACGGAATAGCCCTTGTAGCGGAGATTATCCTTGAACAGATCCACGACATCCGAAAACCCGCCCACATAGGTCAATCCCAGGGGAAACCGCCATTCGGCATTTGCCGTAAGAGGCAGACAAAAGAGCACGACCGCAGCCATGACTCCGACAAGCTTTTTCATATGAAACTCCTTGCATGCTGATGCCATTTGTTTATATTCAGGTAGTTTCTTAATGAAAACAGGAAACAGACAGGTTTCAGATAATCATCCAACGGTAGTAGAAAAAATTATATAGGAATTGCGTTTCAAGTCAAGAAATCTTTGCATTATGAATTCCGATAGTAAACGCCTGTCCAGACACCCGGTGATGCATGTGGCATACTTGGGTAGCACGTAAGTCACCGGTAAAAATTTACAAAAAATTTACATACTTTTACAGAACATTAATACGCTCTTATGTTATGTTGGAACAGGTAATTTAAGGAGGGCAGCACACTGAATGTGCGCCCTAAACTTATGGCATTCTCCCGAGAGAATAAGGAGGTGAAATCGCATGGATGCATCCGGAATCAAGGCAAAAAAGAACTATCTGATCATCGGTGGTATCGTCGGCGCAGTCATTTTCCTCTTTATCCTTCTTGGTCCGCCGAAGATGCTTGCGAAATCCGAATCGCCTGACTTCTGCGTGTCCTGCCACGTGATGGGCGCCGAGTATGAATCATGGCTCCATGAGGGAGCGCATCGCAGAATCAAGTGTGTGGATTGCCACCTGCCGAACGGCGATCTGGCGACGCACTACAGCTGGAAGACCGTTGACGGCCTGAAGGACGTCGCAGTGTTCTATTCAGGGTTGGTGCCGGAACGGATTACGATTTCGGAACACGGCAAGCGCGTGCTGAAGGAGAACTGCATTCGCTGCCACGAAAATGTCGTGTCAATGATCAATCAGGAAAGGAACTGCTGGGAGTGCCACCGCAGACTCATGCATACGCGGAGCGGGCTGATCTCGACGCTGTGATCAGCGCAAATAATCGATCTCTATTTAAGGAAAAGGGGGCAAAGAAATGAAAAGGAAATTCATGCTGCTGGGTCTGCTTTTAACGGCCGTGCTTTTCGCATTCGCGTGTTCGCCCGCGAAAACCGACACGGTCAAGCCGGTCAAGATCGAAGCCGGCGAGATCAATCCCGAAGTCTGGGGAAAGAATTACCCCGCAGAGTACGAGCTCTGGAAGAAAACCGAGGAGCCTACCGATGCCGGGAAGAGCAAGTATAAAAGAGGTTTTGATGCCGACAGAATCACCTACGACAAGCTTGCCGAGTTTCCCTACATGGCGCTCCTGTTCAATGGCTGGGGGTTTGGAGTGGAGTACAATGAGCCCCGCGGACATGCTTACATGGTGCGGGACCAGCTCGAGGTCGATCCGTCGCGAATCAAGGCCGGCGGTGTTTGCCTTACCTGCAAAACTCCCTATGCGCCGAAGCTGGCTAAGGAAATGAACCTTGAATATTTCAAAACACCGTATAAAGAAGTCCTCGCCAAGATTCCGGATCACGACAGGACCCTCGGCGTTGCCTGCATCGATTGTCATGATGAAAAGGACGCCTCGCTCAGGATCTCTCGCGAGTTCACGCTGGGTCAGGCACTGAAGGATATGAAGGTGGATACGGCGAAACTGACACGGCAGGATATGCGAAGCCTCGTCTGCGCCCAGTGCCATGTTACCTACAACATACCGAAGGACAAAGACATGAAGTCCGTGGGCGTGTTCTTCCCGTGGCAGGGCAGCACCTGGGGCAATATCACCATAGAGAACATCATCAAGAAAATCAAGAGCGATCCGTCATACGGAGAATGGAAACAGAACGTGACCGGCTTCAAAATGGGGTTCATCCGGCACCCGGAATTCGAACTGTTTTCGAACAACAGCGTGCACTGGAAGGCCGGGGCGGCCTGTGCTGACTGCCATATGCCCTATACCAAGGTAGGTTCACGCAAGGCCTCCGATCACCGCGTCATGAGCCCGCTGAAAAGCGACATGAAGGCATGCACGCAGTGCCATGCAGAGACCGCTGAATGGTTGCGCGGCCAGGTTTTTGCGATCCAGGACCGGACCGTCTCCCTCATGCTGCGCTCCGGGTATGCCACTGCCACGGTCGCAAAGCTGTTCGAGATGACGCATAAGGCTCAGGAAGCGGGGAAGAAGATCGACCAGGCCCTGTACGACAAGGCCAAGGACTACTATGATGAGGCCTTCTACCGCGTGGTGTTCGTGGGCGCGGAGAACTCCATAGGGTTCCATAATCCCACAGAAGCCCTGAGGATCCTGGGCGACGCCACGGCTTTTGCCATGAGGGCGGACGGGCTCTTGCGGCAGGCGCTCACGAAAGCTGGCGTGGATGTGCCGATCAAGGTCAACCTTGAACTGAGCAAGTATCTGGAAAACCGCGGTGAGAAAAAGCTCAAAGGGAATCCGAAGTTCGAGTTCAAGGATCCCTCGGGCATACAAGAGCGTTTGTAATCAGTGCAGCAGCGAGAGCGTAGCAACCGCGAAAGCGCGAAGGTGCATTTCCATCACATTCTTCATCCACGAAATCATCACCCCTTCTGCGCTTTCGCGGTTGCTTTTTCATAACTTCATCATTCGATGCTGAATAAGGAGGCACGATGAAAAAACAAGTTGTTCTCCTTCTCCTACTGCTTTTGCCGGCAATCGCCTTCGGGCAGGCGAAAAAGCATGCGCAGACCGCGCCGGATCAGGAATGTTCCGAATGCCATGCAGCTCAGTCAGCTGCATGGGAAAGCGGCAAGCACGGGCTCATGAACGTCAAGTGCGTAGTCTGCCACGGTTCTCCTGAGGAGAATTACATCCCGAAGCCCGATACATCACGATGCATCGGGTGCCATGCATCCGAGGTTGCCGACCTATCGAAGAAGAAGGCCCCGTCGGAAAAAACCTGCGCCCCCTGCCATGATCGTCACACGCTCGCGGTAAAGACCGTTCCGAAAACTCCATTCCACTCTCAGGGAGGCCAGAAACCATGACGATGACCAGACGGGAAATGCTGAAATTATCCGCCGCGATCGCCGCGGCTTCGGCCATCGGGCTGGACCTGCCGATCCCGAAGGAGCTTGTTGCCGCTGAAGAGCCCGAGCGCTGGGTCAAGAGCGTATGCCGCTACTGCGGGGCCGGATGCGGGGTGTATGTGGGGGTCAAGGGCGGCAAGGTCGTGGCAGTGAAAGGCGACAAAGACAACTGGAACAAGGGATTTCTGTGTCTGAAGGGCAACTTCCTTCCCGCGATTTTGTACGCAGGGGACCGGCTTAAATATCCTCTGCTCAGGAAGGGCGACAAGTTTGAACGGATATCCTGGGACGAGGCCATGAATATCATGGTCGACAAGTACAGCTCGTCCATCCAGAAAAACGGTCCCGGTTCCGTGGCCTTTTACGGCTCCGGACAGGCGTATACGGAAGAGTCCTATTTCATCAACAAGGTCTTCAAGGGCGGCCTGGGCTCGAACAACATCGACGGCAATCCGCGGCTCTGTATGGCGTCGGCTGCCGTGGGCTACGTCTCAACGTTCGGCAAGGACGAACCCATGGGCGCGTACGACGATATTTACCATGCAGACTGCTTCTTCATCATCGGCTCGAACATGGCAGAGGCCCACCCCGTGATCTTCCGCCTCGTGAACGAGCGCAAACAGAAGAACAAGAATGTAAAGATTATCATGGTCGATCCCCGCAAGACGCTCTCGGCGCGTATCGCGGATTTGCACATGAGCTTCACGCCGGGCATGGACCTCGCAATCCTGAATGCCATGGCGCACGTGATCGTGAAGGAGAATTTGCACAGCAAGGCGTTTGTCGACAAGCATACGGTGTTCAAGAAAATGGTCGACCCCGGACCGCCGCCCAAGATCGAGAAGGTCGGCTGGGACGAGTATGTGAAGTTCCTCGAAGAATACACGCCCGAGGCGGCCGAGAAGATCTCGGGCTGCCCCAAAGAAGACATCGTGAAGGCTGCGCGATGGTTCGCCACCTCAAAAGCCACGATGAGTTTCTGGTGCATGGGTTTGAACCAGCGCACGCGCGGCGTGTGGGTGAACAACCTCGTCCACAACCTCCATCTCCTCACCGGCCAGATCTGCAGGCCGGGTGCCACGTCGTTCTCGCTGACGGGCCAGCCCAACGCCTGCGGCGGCGTGCGCGACGGCGGCCTTCTGAGCCACCTGCTTCCCTACGGACGCGCCGTGGCGAATGACAAGGACCGGGAGGACATGGAAAAATTCTGGGGCCTTCCCGCGGGGAGGATTCAGCCCAAGCCGGGGTTCACGGCAGTCGAAATGTTCCGCGCCTTCAACACGGGCGCGATCCAGTGCCTCTGGATTGCATGCACGAACCCGGGCCAGAGCCTGCCGAATCTTGAAACCTACCGCAAGGGCATGGGATCGGCCGATACCTTCCTCGTTGTTTCCGAAACGTACCATCCCACGAGGACGTCGGAGCTCGCCGACCTCGTTCTGCCCGCTGCACTGTGGGCGGAGAAAGACGGCACATACGGACAGTCCGAGCGGCGCTATCAGTATCTCGAAAAAGCGGTCGAACCGGCGGGCGAGGCGCGGCCCGATCTTCAGGTCATGATCGAGTTCGCAAACAGGCTCTTCGCAGCCATGGGGCGGCACGAGGAGGCGAAGAAGATCTTCAGCCACAAAACGTCTGAAGATGTATGGAACGAGATCCGGCAGTGCTCCAAAGGCACGGCATACGACTTCATGGGTATGACGCGTGAACGCATGAAAAAGGCACACGGCATCCAGTGGCCCTGTCCGACGGAAGACCATCCCGGCACCGTGCGGCGTTACACCGCGAAATACGGCGATCCGCTCGTGAAGAAAATCGACCCCGCTGCCGAGGATGTGCTGTTCTACAGCGCGAAGGCGGACAACAATCACGTCACGATCTGGCTCCGTCCGCACAAGGGGCCAGCCGAGCCGCCGGATGCGGAATATCCCTTTGCCCTGACCACGGGGCGACAGATCGAGCACTGGCACACGGGCACGATGACGCTTAAAGTGCCCGAGCTCAGGCGTTCGGCTCCGGACGGGTATGTGGAGATCAATCCCAAGGATGCGCTCAAAATCGGTGTAAAGAGCAAGGACAAGGTGAAGATCACGTCGCGCCGAGGCTCTCTCGTGCTCGAGGCGAAGGTCGTGGATGTCCCCCGTGAGGGCCTTGTGTTCGTGCCCATGCACTATCCCGACCGGATGATCAACCTGCTCACTACGGACGCCTTCGACGCCCTGTCGAAGCAGCCCGAGTTCAAGATTTGCGCGGTGAAGCTGGAAAAGGCGTAAAAAAGCAACCTTGGGTTCCTCTTTGTGGAACGCATGGAGGGACACGGTTAAGGAACATCGATGCACTTTTTACTTTTTGCATGACCGTGTGCGATGCGGCCACCCGTGGTCACTCACGTCCCCCCACCGTCCCTTCTCGCGTCGATGCTGAAATTATCGGCGTGAGAAGGGACGCCCCTCTTGCTGGTTCAGAAAGGATCGCGATGGCAGTAGCAAGCATGGTTGTGGAAATTGAAGAAGGTGCCGCCGCTGAAGTACTCGCACGGATCGCATGCCTGAAGCAGGCGAACGTGTTCGGGGTGAAGGAGAACCAGCTCGTCGTGGTGCTCGAGGGCGACACGATGGAGGATATCGATAATGCTGTGCAGGACCTGTGGTCGATTGACTCGGTGACCGGCGTCTACCCGGTCTTCGCCGGAGTGCATGATGAAAAAGCCGCTGAGACCGCCCGGCGCCCTTCCTGAACGCGACTTTCTCGCCCGGTGCCTGCGCTGCGGCAAATGCGCGCAGGTTTGTCCGTTTCAATCCATCCGCATTGCGGGTCTGCTGGACGGGCTCGAACAGATGGGCACGCCCTTTATCAAACCCCGCGAAAAACCCTGCTGGCTCTGCATGAAGTGCACTGCGGCATGCCCCTCGGGCGCGCTCGACCGGAAGGTGAAAGCAAAAGAGATCGTGCGCATGGGCCTGGCAAAGATCGACAATAAAACATGCCTCGCCTGGCAGGGCACGCTCTGCCGGAGCTGCTACGATGAGTGCCCGATTTTTAACGAAGCACTCGTCATGGATGCTGAATTACGTCCTGTGGTGAATGACAAAAAGTGCACGGGCTGCGGCATTTGCGAGAGTGTCTGTCCGGTTGATCAGGCGGCCATTGTGGTGCAGCCGGGAGTTCGCTCATGACTATCCGCACTGCACGCAGGATCGTTCAGGCTGCTTCGCTCGTGTTCATTATTGCCATTCCCGTCCTGAACAGGAACGGGATTGACTTCATCACGGGGAGTTTCTATTCTCTTGCCGTGGGCCCGGTCTGGATCTCCGATCCCCTGATTGCGCTCCAGACAATTCTTCTTACCCTCCATGCTGACGCAGTTCTGCTCGTTTCCCTTGTCATTCCTCTTGCTCTTGCCTTCGTCCTCGGCAGGGCCTTCTGCGGCTGGGTCTGTCCGCAGAATGCCTTGTCGGAATTTGTTGATTGGGCTGTACGAGCGCTGCGATTGCGCAGATTCATTCCGCAAGGCCGGACGAGACTGCCCCGTTATCTCGTCCTCGCCGCGGTGATCATCCTGACTCCGTTCGCAGGGATTCCACTGGCAAGCCTTCTCTCGGCTCCGGGAATCATATCGGTCCAGACCGCAAAGCTCATATATGAAGGAACCGTCGGAGTAGAGGTGGGTTTGATCGGCCTTATTGTTCTCACGGAGTTTCTTGTGGTGCGCAGGGTATGGTGTGCGCATGTCTGCCCGATCGGCACTTTTCTCGGGATGTTCAGAACCGGCAGGACATTGACTGTCACCTTTGCCAGCGACAAAGAGCACGTCTGCGACCGGTGCATGGATTGTATGCAGGCCTGCCAGTTCGGTCTGGATCCGACCAAGAATAAATTGTCCTCACCCTGTCACAACTGCGGTGACTGCATCGATGCCTGCAGACGCACCAGACACGTCAAATCGCCGCTCCATTATCGATTCTAGCACAGGGCTCGACTGGCGGCTTATTTCTTCTCGACCATGGAAAGGGCCATTTTCAAGCTGACGCGAATGCGGTCGAACGACTGGATGAGCAGACCGATTTCGTCGCCACGGGCGCTTTCCAGCTTGCTGTCGACTTTACCCATGCTGACTTTAACCGCCTGCTGGGACAGGTCGACGAGCGGCTGAATGATTTCCCGGTTGAGGAAGCCGTACGTCGCCCACAGGGAAACCGCGAACAGGGCGACAGCGGCCAGAATGAGCGAGAGGACGGTCACGGACGCCTGCTTGATCAGCGCCGTTACGTCGTTCAAAACCATGACGACGCCGATGGTATTACCGCCTGTATTGCTTATGGGAAACGCGCCTCGTATGAAGATTCGTCCGCCGCGGGTGACCATTCCCAGATACGAATGCCCGCCCTCACCTGCCCCGACTGCGGAAACATCGTGTTCATTGTAGATTTTTGAAATAAAAAACTGCCGGTCTCCGAGCGTATCGCTGACGAGAACATGTTTGTTGAGGTCGTCCCAGTTGTCCGATTGGGACAGATTTTTCCGCGCGGTCCGATAATCCTGCTCATTAAAGAGGCCTTTATTGACGAGAACCATGACATCGCTGCCGATTTCTTCCTTCACGATCCGGTCCAGATGATTTATTTCTTCGCCAAACTCGAGGTAGCCTATCAAGCTCCCCTTGTACGTATAGGGTGCGGCGACGCGAAGTGCGAAACCCATCTTCCCGAGCGCCAGACCGCTGGCTGTTTTGCCGGTAGCCCTTGCCTGCTCAACAGTCGAGCGTTTGAGCAGGTCATCGGCGAGCTGGGGCTGATGCATGCGTAAAAAGCACCTTCCCTCCTCGGTAATGAATAAAAAATTGGTTATTCCGTAGCTATCGCGATTATGAATGAAAAGGTTCTTGCCTGCTTCATAGAGTTTTATCCGGTCCCGTTTCTGGAACAACAGTTTGTAGTCTTCATTATTGCTGAACGTGTCGAGCGCGGCCGAAAGCATCTTGACATCGTTCTTCAAGATTGTAGTATACATGCCGTTGATGTTCGAAATTGTTCGGAGTGAATGCAGCCGCAGATTTCCCTGGAATGAATACAGGTAGAGCGCTATGAACACAAGCGTCAGCAAAATTTCCGAAATGAGAATAATCCGGATGATCTTGACCTTAATGCTCTTCTTCAGTATGTCATTCTCCATGGAACGCCTCCCTTTTAAGCAATAATTCTCCTGGCTTCTTCCGTAAATACTTTTTTGCTGCTGGCGTCCTCGATCTTCTCGGCGATGAGTTCAATCAGGGATTGAAATTCCTGACTGGTCGGCGAAGACGAAGCGTGCCACTGCTTCTGAATTGTGGAAAAGATAATTTTGGCGATGGGACCGATCTGTCTGGTAAGCGCCGTTTCGAGTTGCGTCCTGATCTCGGCGGCGCTTTTTGTTATTCCGGGTCCTGCCGGTTTTTTCTTACTCAGGCATTTCTTGAAAAAATCGATAATAATATCCGATGGTATGGGAAATTTCCCTGTGCTGCTGACCTTGATACCGTCCGAATAAAAATAATCCATAAGTTCGGCGTCCTGACATGCATTCAAACAATCTGCATCTTTTAGATTGCCGAAAAGAAGATGATATATTTCTCCCTGGTTGAAAAAGATCTTGACATGATGTGCGGAATTTTTGGCGACGATTGAGAGGAGCCCCGTCTGTTTCTGCTGGACAATGCCTGCCGCAATCTCTTCGAATGTATGCATAGGTACTTCCTCTCTGAAGTTTCATGTCCGAAAAATCAACTGCAGCTGGAACGCATCACGCGCCTTCGCGCAGCCCGATGATCATCGTGTCCATGCGGCTTGGAGCGGCTTGCCAGCAGAACAATAGCCGTTCCAAACGATCCTCTGCAGACAGGAGCAGTTCGCGTCTTCTCGATAGATTTAAAGCAAAAGAATTGCCAAAAATAATATTATGAAATAATAATTGATTACACCCAGGGGTCGCTGAGAAGGGGTCCATTCCTGGACAGTAGATTCGCTAATGAATTGATTTTTAAAGACATGGTATCTTCTTGACACTGTCAAGAGGAAGACGTTTATTCTGAGTATGCTCCGCAGGAGATGGCCGATGATTTAATGCGCCCGTGGAGAAATGGCATTGACCGAAGAAAATTTAAATAAGCATACCACGCATTGTTATATCGATATGCCATCGGAGGCGGAGTATAAAAGAATAAGCTGCTCTTAAATCTGCTGTCGTAGCAGCAACAATCCGGTTTATTTTGCAATTGTGTGAGAATCATTGGGTCAACGACAATTCGCTCCGAGGGTGCTGCTGTTGAGTCTGTGTAGTGATGATCGCCATGGGAATTCACCATGAAAGACGTTGCAGCACTCATTCGTGCGATAGCAGAACCATGAAGCGAATATTGAATATACCAAGAACAAAGTTCCGGACTTTGAACGTAATAACAGCTCTATTTCCAGGTACACTTCTCACGAAACGGGCATGACCGATTGTTCCCAGCCGGTAACCAAATCTGCGCCGAAGAAAACATTTTGTTCCCTCTTGGGAACATAAGCATTTTCTTCCCGCTGTCTTTATCTGATATTTCAATATGTTTTTCCCGGGGCATCAGAATTGCTTAGTTTCTATCAATTTTTTGATGGAATCCAAGCGTTCATATTTTAATCGCATGACAGTTTTGAGGAAATCAAGTAAAGGAGGGGATTATTTATGAAGCGAACGTGGTTGGGGATGTTGGTAGCACTGATCGCGACATTCATCATGCTCGTACAGAATGGGGCTTTTGCGGAAAAGCCCAAGGAAGCGGCAAAGGTTGCTCCTGCGAAAGCCGAGGCAGCCAGACCGGCCGAGCCGGCGGCACCGGCGGGGAAGGTTACAATTCAGGCGGACAAGACATCATTGGACAACGGCGGAACCATTATTGTAACCGGCACAGCTCCGGCGGGAATGCCCGTTTACATCGAGATCTGGTCGGACAGCAAGGTAAAGGCTTCAAGGTTTGACGCAGATGTGGACAAGGATACAGGCAAGCGGCCGTACCAACTCTACCTGACCTCGGATATACCGGCGTATTACAAGATGTTTGTTCCCAAGGAGCAGAAGGACAAGATTGACGCGGCCAAGAAGGAAGGGGGCAAGTGGAGCTTCTCGAAGGTTCTGAAGGAAACGGGGGCTGATGCGGTCTACTCCGTGCCTGCCAAGATCAAGATCGACCGGTATCAGGCAACGCTTATGGGCAGCATCGTCGGATCGCGGGGCGATCTGCTCGAGCCCATGGATGCCAAGGAGAACAAGAAGCGCTCCATGCAGCTTATTAAGGCGCGGTTCCGGTCTGTCGACAAGGTTATGGCAGCCAGCGTGCAGATGAATCCGGATGGAACGTTCAAGGCTGATATCCCGATCCGCGAGGGCCTGGCTCCGGGCTCATACAAGATTGTCGCTGCGGTGGACAAGGACATCAAGTCCGACCCCGTATCGTTCGAGAACAACATCAGCTTCCCGCTCATCTATCTTTCCAACGCGGGCACGAGTTTGAATCTGTTCTGGCCATTCCTCCTGACACTGGCCATCGCGATCTTCGGTGTACTCATGGGCGCGGGCGGCGGTTTCATCCTGAACCCACTTCTTGTTTCGATCTGGCCCCTGCCGCATACCATCGTCGCAGGCACGGTGATGCCTACAGTGCTCTTCTCACAGGCAAGCGGTATCTACAACTATTCGAAGATCAAGTTCATCAACTGGAAGCTTGGCACCACCATAGGTATTGCCATGCTCGTCGGCGGTTTCATCGGACCGAAGCTCACAGAAATGATCACCCTGGATCAGTTCAAGTTTGTTTTCGGATGGATCCTTCTCGTGCTGGGCGGGCTCATGTTCTGGCAGACAACACCGGGGTATCTGGAGAAGAACAAGAAGGAGCAGGCGATCCTGAAGGAGTATCAAAAGAGGGCCAAAGAGGCTTCTGGAGGCGCGAACGTCGCGGCAGCCAAATAGAGGCAATCAATACGACAATGTACAACGCGATCCGGCGCGTAAACAGCGCCGTTTATGGAGGATAGTATGATAGTCGAATTCTGGGGTCATGAATTTAAAGTCAATATTATTTTGGGATGCATTGGCGGTTTTTTAATCGCCGTCCTGTCGTCGATGTTCGGGTTCGGCGGCGGACCGTTCATGGTGCCGCTTATGACGGTGGGTTTGGGGCTGCCCATGTATGTTGTTGTCGGCAGCTCGCTTCTCGCAATTGCCTTCAATACGATCATGGGATCGATGCGCCACTTTCAATTTGGGAATTTTGATTTTATATTTTTTGTAATCATGTTTCCCGCCGCGATTCTGGGCGGATACATCGCCCCCCAGATCGCCAAACGTGTAAGCCCGGTGGTGGTGAAGCGTGTCGCCGTGGCCGGTCTGGCGATCCTTGCGCTGAACCTGCTTGGCGTGTTCTGACAACGATCCCGTGACAGGGATGAGCGCCGGATACCGAGGGGGCATCCGGCATGATACAGCTACGATACCGCACATCACGATCATTCAACTTGCTTATGGTATCCGGCGCTCATCTTATTGGCGAGACGCTCAAATCTCCAGCCGCTTGTTTTCAGAAAACCGGAGTGCCAGGTCATCCGATCAGGGGTGACACGGAGAACGTTCGAAGTTTGGGATGGTCACCGCGCTCTCCGTGCGCTTTGCGGTCCTGGTTGAAAAATTATTGCGGGGGAGCTTTAGGAGGATTTCTTATGTCGGCACCAACATCAGTCTACAGTATATGCGGCATGTGCGCCGTGCGGTGTCCCATACGGGTGGAGACGGAAGGGGGCGTGGTCACGTGGATCGAAGGCTC
>DATHDE010000080.1:0-15359 GCA_035490495.1 Nitrospirota bacterium | reverse complement strand
AGGGTTCGGGCTGGTGCGGCCTCTGGCTTTACCCGCAAGTTCCAGGGCCAGGCGCATGAAACGTTCATCAATGTTTTGTCGAGACATCTGAAAGACTCTCCATTTGCACTGCCTGTTTGAATAACCGAAAATGCTCTCTCTAAGTGAATTATAATAAACTCGGGGATTCTGTAAAGGACTTTTTGCTTTTTGAAATAACATCCGCCTGATACATCCAAACGTCGCACATCACGGGAGCATCCCTTCTCTCCGCGTAAAGACGGCAGAAAAAAAGGGCGGCCGTTGCAGGCCGCCCTTTGATTGTTCCTGTAAAAAACTACTTCGTCCCCGATACGCCCACGCCCTTTTCCTTGAGCTTGGCATGCGCAGCAGCGAGCCGCGCGATGGGTACGCGGAAGGGAGAGCAGCTCACATAGTTCAGGCCCGTCTTGAAGCAGAACTCCACGCTCGCCGGATCGCCCCCGTGCTCGCCGCAGATGCCGACCTTGAGGTTCGCCCGTGCAGAGCGGCCCTTGGTTACGCCCATCTTCACGAGCTCGCCCACGCCGTCCTGGTCCAGCGTCTGGAAGGGGTCTTTCTCGAGGATATTGTTCTCCGTATAGTATGCGATGAACTTGCCCGCGTCATCCCGGCTGAACCCGAACGTGGTCTGCGTAAGGTCGTTCGTGCCGAAGGAGAAGAACTCCGCTTCCTTCGCAATCTCGTCCGCGATCACGGCCGCGCGCGGGAGCTCGATCATGGTCCCGATCAGGTAGTCGATCTTGACGCCCTTTTTCTTCATGACCTCTTCGGCCGTGGATTTGATCAGCTCCTTCTGGTTCTGGAGCTCCTTCTTCAGGCCCACGAGCGGCACCATGATCTCGGGAATCACCTTCTTGCCCTTCTTCCTGAGCTCGCAGGCAGCCTCGATGATGGCGCGCGTCTGCATGCGCGTGATCTCGGGGTACACAATGCCGAGCCGGCAGCCGCGATGCCCCAGCATGGGGTTGAACTCATGCAGCTCTTCCACGCGTTGCAGCAGCTTTTCCTTCTTTGAGACTGTCGCTTTCGGCGCGTTCTTGGCCTTCATCACGGCGATCTCGACCATGAGTTCCTCGCGCTTGGGCAGGAATTCATGCAGCGGCGGATCGAGCAGCCGTATCGTGACCGGATAACCGCCCATGGTCTCAAAGAGACCCTTGAAATCCGAACGCTGCATGGGAAGAAGCTTGGACAGCGCCTTCTCGCGGCCTTCGGTCGTGTCCGCCAGGATCATCTGCTGAACGTGCGGCAGCCGGTCGGAGGCAAAGAACATGTGTTCCGTGCGGCAGAGACCGATACCTTCCGCGCCGAACTGCATGGCCATCTTCGCATCGCGCGGGATGTCGGCATTCGCGCGCACTCCCATGGTGCGAACTCCGTCGGCCCATTTCATGAGCGTGCCGAAGTCTCCTGAAACGGTGGGCTCAACTGTCGGGACCTTGCCCAGGATGACGCGGCCCGTGCCGCCGTCAATCGTGATCCAGTCGCCCATCTTGACGACCGTGCCGTTCACCGAAAATTTCTCGGCCTTCAGATCGACCTTGATGGATTCGCAGCCCGCCACACAGGGCTTCCCCATGCCGCGCGCGACCACTGCGGCGTGCGAGGTCATGCCCCCGCGCGCCGTCAGGATGCCCTTTGCCGCGTCCATGCCATGGATGTCGTCCGGTGTTGTTTCAGGCCGGACGAGAATCACCTTGTCCTTCTTGGCCTGTTTCACCGCCTCGTCGGCGGTGAACACGACGCGGCCGGATGCGGCTCCCGGGGATGCGGGAAGGCCTTTCGCGAGCACCTGAATCTTCGCCTTGGGGTCAATGATGGGGTGCAACAGCTGGTCAAGAGAAGCGGGTTCGACACGAAGAACCGCTTCCTCCTTCGAGATCAGGCCCTCGGCAACCATGTCAACAGCGATCTTGACCGCCGCATGCGCCGTACGCTTGCCCGTGCGGGTCTGGAGCATGAAGAGCGTTCCTTCCTGCACCGTGAATTCGAAATCCTGCACGTCACGGTAGTGCTTCTCGAGCATGCTCGTGGTCTCATGGAGCTGCTTGTACACAGCAGGCATTTCCTTCTTCAGGTCGGCGATGGGGTGCGGCGTGCGAATGCCGGCAACCACATCTTCGCCCTGAGCGTTCGTCAGGTATTCGCCGTAGAACTCCTTGCCGCCGGTCGAGGGGTTGCGCGTGAAGCCGACACCCGTGGCCGACGTTTCACCCATGTTTCCGAATACCATGGACTGAACGTTCACGGCCGTTCCGAGGTTGCCCGGGATGTCGTTCAGTTTGCGGTAGGTGATGGCGCGGGGGTTGTTCCAGGAGCCGAACACGGCGTCGCGGGCCATCATAAGCTGTTCCCAGGGGTCCTGCGGGAAGTCGCGTTTCGTGACCTGCTTCACTTTGGCCTTGAACTTCGCCACCAGCCCCTTCAGATCATCGGCGGTCAGTTCAATGTCGAGTTTCACCCTCCTCTTCTTCTTGACATCATGGATGATGTGCTCGAACTGATCCTTCTCGATGCCCATGACCACATTGCCGAACATCTGGATGAACCTGCGGTAGGCGTCCCAGGCGAACCGCTCGTTGCCGGACATGCTGATGAGGCCATTGATCGTCCTGTCGTTCAAACCCAGGTTCAGGACGGTGTCCATCATGCCGGGCATGGAAAACTTGGACCCCGACCGGACCGAAACAAGCAGCGGCCGGTTCGTATCGCCGAAGGTGAACTTGTTGCCCAGGGCGCTTTCCACCATCTTCATGTACTCGCGCATCTCGCCGTCCAGCCCTGCGGGCACGCGCTTGCCGATCTCATAGAAGACGTTGCAGACTTCGGTCGTGATCGTGAATCCCGGCGGCACCGGCACGCCCGCGTTCGTCATCTCGGCAAGGCCTGCTCCTTTGCCGCCCAGCAGCTCCTTCATTGTCCCGGACCCGTCCGCCTTCCCCCTGCCGAAAAAATAAATATATTTCTTCCCCGTAGCCATATGATTATCCTCCCTGGAAAAAATTTATCAACCACAGATGGACACAGATAAACACAGATGACTGCCGGTGAGAAACGGGGAGCATGCTTCTCGGGATTGTATCTGCGTTCATCTGTGTTGATCCGTGATCCCTAGGACGCTTTACTTTTCCTCCGTGCTCAGCATGAGCCGCGAGAAATCCGCGATGTGGGAGAACAGGCCGGTCACGCCCGCAAGCAACGCCAGTCTGTTCGTCTTCACATCCTCGTCCTTGTCCATCACCATTACTTTATCAAAAAAAGCATCCACCGGCCTGCGCAGCGATGCGATATCGGCAAGGGCGCCGCGGAAATCAAGCCTGACCGTCTTATCCTTGACCCGGTCCTTGATTTCGCCGTATGCCGCGAACAGGTCCTTCTCAACGTCTTCCTTCAACAGCGTCTTTTTCAACGTGCCATGGAAGTCCTTCGGTACGATGTTGCCTGCGCGCTTGAGCGCGGTCACGAGCGGCTGGTAATCATCGGACAGGCGCCATGCGTCGAGCGCCTTCACTTTCTCGCGGCCGACCAGCGCGTCGTCAAAATCCACGGACAGGGCCGCGTCCACGACGTCGGAGCGGAGGCCTTCGGACGCAAGCATGCCCGCGAGGCGCTGACGCAGGAAGTCAATGATGTCCAGGGCAATCTTGTCTTTCTTCTTGAGCCCGTATTCCTTGCACGCCTCGCCCACGAGTTCGGCGAACGAAACATGGAGCCCGCGGTCGAGCAGCATGGTGAGAATGGCCACGGACTGCCTGCGGAGTCCGTAGGGGTCTTCAGACCCGCTCGGGATGAGGCCTACGGAGAAGCACCCGGTGATGGTATCGATGCGGTCCGCAATGCCTGTGCAGACGCCTTCGAGGGATTCGGGCAATTTGTCGCCGGCAAAACGCGGGAGGTAGTGCTCGAGGATTGCGTCCGCGACTCGGTGATCCTCGCCCGAGCTGATCGCGTACTGCCGTCCCATCACCCCCTGAAGTTTGGGGAACTCGCCCACGACGCCCGTGACGAGATCCGCCTTGCAGAGCTCCGCTGCACGCTGGGAAACCTTCTTATCCGCCCGGAACAGGTCCGCGAGGTATCCGGCGAGCGCCTTCACGCGCATGGTCTTGTCGTAGAGGGACCCGAGTTTTTCCTGGTACGTGACCTTCCTGAGCGCCTCGACGCGTTCGCCGAGCGGCTGCTTCACGTCATGATCGAAGAAATAGGCAGCGTCCGACAGCCGTGCAGCCAGAACACGCTCGTTGCCCGCGCGCACGATTTCCATGTCCTCGGCCCGCGTGTTGCTGATCGTGATGAAGCAGGGCAAGAGGTTTCCGCCCGTATCCACAACGCTGAAGTACCGCTGGTGCTCGCGCATGGCGGTGATCAGTACTTCCTTCGGCACGCGCAGATATTCCTTATCAAACGTGCCCATCACCGCGACGGGGTACTCAACAAGATTCGCCACCTCATCCACCAGGCCGGGGTCGTTCAGTACAATGCCGCCCTTCGATTTTGAAAGTTCCTCGATCTGCTTTACGATTTTCTGCTTTCTGACCTCGGGGTCGATGACGACGAAGTTCGGCTCTGACTGCTGCGTATAGGATCTGAAGTCCTTGACCAGGAACGCGCCCGGGCTCATGAAACGGTGGCCGCGCGAGAGGTTCCCGCTCTTGATCCCGTTCAGATCGAAGTCCACGACCGCTCCGCCAAGAAGAGCCAGGATCCAGTGGATCGGCCGGGCAAAACGGATGTCCTTGTCCATCCAGCGCATGGTCTTCTGGAAGGGAATCGACAGAATGAACCCGGGAAGCGACTGTTTGAGCCACTCGGACGTATCGCCGCCTTTTTCATCGATCCGGGCTACGAGGTATTCGCCCTTGTCCGTTGTCTTCGTTGCGAGCGCAGACACGGGGATGCCGTTCTTTTCCGCGAATACGAGAGCGGCCTTGGCGGGCTTTCCTTCCGCGTCAAAAGCGACTTTCTTCGGCGGTCCGACGACTTCTTTCGAAATGTCGGCCTGTTTTTCATCCAGGTCGGATGCGTACAGCACGAGCCTGCGCGGCGTGCCGAACGCCTTCAGCTCTCCCCGCGACTCGATGCGGCCGGATGCGAGCAGCGCCGCAAAGAGCTCCTTCATCTTGTCCAGCGCGGGGCCGATGAAGCGCGACGGGATTTCCTCGGTACCGATCTCTAAAATGAATTCTTTCCCCAAAGATGACTCCTGATATCGTATGAAACCACAGCCTGCACTCGCGCTTTGCACTCGTCGACGCCGGGCGCGGGCGGATGACCACGGTAATGCAAAAAACCAACCGATACCTATCAGCCACTGATGAACACAGATTAAGACGGATAAGTTCAAGATCAGCGAAGCGGTTGCTCGTTGCTTTTATCCGTGGCCATCCGTGTGTATCCGTGGCAAAACGCTTATGCCTTCTTCAACAGCGGGAACCCCATCTCCTCGCGCATGGCCAGGTACGCATGTGCGCAGAGACGCGCGAGTTTCCGGACCCGCGCGATGTAGCCCGTTCGCTCGGTCACGCTGATGGCACCCGCTGCGTCGAGGAGGTTGAACGTGTGCGAGCACTTGAGGCAGTAGTCATAGGCCGGCAGCACTACTTTGGCCCTGATGAGCTTCTCGCACTCCTTTTCATAAGACTCGAACTGCCGGAACAGCATTTCACGGTCCGAGAGTTCGAAATTGTATTTCGAGAACTGTACTTCCGTCTCGTGGTGCACGTCACCGTATTTCACGCCCTTGGTCCATTCAAGATCGAAAACGTTGTTCACGCCCTGGAGATACATGGCGAGCCGCTCGATGCCGTAGGTCAATTCTGCCGAGACCGGCTTCAGGTCGATGCCCCCCACCTGCTGGAAATAAGTGAACTGCGTGACCTCCATGCCGTTCAGCCACACTTCCCACCCGAGCCCCCAGGCGCCGAGGGTCGGCGATTCCCAGTCGTCTTCGACAAAACGGATGTCGTGCTTCAGGGGATTGATGCCGAGTTTCACGAGACTTTCGAGATAGAGGTCCTGAACATTCGCCGGATGGGGCTTGAGAATGACCTGGAACTGGTAGTAATGCTGGAGGCGATTCGGATTTTCACCATACCTGCCGTCGGTAGGACGGCGGGACGGCTGGACGTATGCCGTGTTCCATGGCTCGGGACCCAGTACGCGGAGAAATGTTGCAGGATGGAACGTGCCTGCACCGACCTCGGTGTCGTAGGGCTGGTGGATGACACACCCCTTCGAGGCCCAAAAATTCTGTAAAGTTAATATAAGTTCCTGGAATGTCAATGATTGCCCCTGCCTGGAATAACCGGGAAAGATGAAAAAAATAGAGTGTTATTATACAAAAATGCCCTCTGATGTCAAGAAAATATCGGCATTTTTAGGGCTCACCATATGCCGAATCAGCGGGATCCGTCCGCGATTCTTCAATATTATAGCAAACCCGGGAGATGATGCCGACGGAAAGAAATGCTGCGGCAATCAGCGGGAACGTCTCCTGCAGATCTGGCACACTGCAGGTTTTCCATCACCTGGTTAAAATCCAATCGAGAGGAATATACCTCACGTGCTGCCCACTGTGCTGACAGGAAGGCGCATAGTGAACATTCACCTCCTTCCTCGTTCCGCTCAGCGGACACGGAAAGGAAAAGTCGTTGTTTTTTTGGACTCCAGGCTATATAATCAGCAATCACCTTGTAAGAAGAGGAACGATTATGCAGCGTGATTACAACTGTATCGCCACGGGCATCGGCAGCCTGCCGGTTACGGATGTCGAAGATGCCGTCTCGCTGGTGCTCAAGTATCTCCCGGAAGCGCCTATCTGGCCCCAGCTTCCGCAGCGGGACTTCCGCGAGCACATGGACATTCAGTACAGCGAGCACCTGCCGGGCATTGTGCTCGATGAAAAGAAAAAGCGTGTCTTTTTCAACGCGTCTCAAGACCTCACCCCGGAGCTTGAACGCTTCTTCGGAAGCTACCTGGAAAAGAACTATACCTTCTTCGGCCTGAGCCGGACGTACGCGCCCGGATTCGAGGCCCTGAAGCGGGCGCTCGGAAAAGGCCTCCCCGACCGGATCCGGTTCGTGAAAGGCCACATCACCGGACCGCTCACCGCGGGGATTTCGTACAAGGACGAAACAGGCAAGGACATCGTGCACAACGATGTCCTGTATGACGCGGTGGTTAAAGACATGGCCATGAACGCAGCGTGGCAGGTCCGCGAACTCCGGCAGTTCGGCAAACCTGTTATCATCTTCATCGATGAACCGGCAATGGAGACACTGGGCTCTGCATTCTGCGCCGTGTCCCCGGAAACCGTGTCGGAGAAGCTGAAGGAAGTCATCGACGCCATCCACGAGCAGGGTGGCATCACGGGCATTCACTGCTGCGGCAATGCGGACTGGCCGCTGATCTTCAATGCGGACGTCGATATTGTGAACTTCGATGCCTTCGGGTACCTGGAGAAAGTGCTGCTCTATCCCCGCGAGATTAAGGCTTTCCTTGATCGCGGAGGGGCGCTGGCTTGGGGAGTCGTGCCTACGGCTGCATTCACGGGAGCCGAGACCGCAGACGGGCTCATCGCAAAACTGGAAGGCGGCATCAGGCGGCTTGAGGAGCAGGGGCTGGACCGTAAAACAATCCTGCATCAATGCATCATCACGCCGTCGTGCGGCATGGGAAGCCTAACGTCCGACAAATCGGAGGCGATCCTCAAGCTGCTGCGCACGGTTTCGGACCGTATGCAGAAAATGCTGTAGCCTGGGAATGCAATCAGACCATATAATGGGGACGCAGGGAGAACCGGAGCAGGAGGATGCACAGAAGCACACCGACATGCTCCGGCCAGTCTGCGTCCAATTTTTTTATTTGAAGAGAGCCGTATCGCTGCCGTACCGGCCACGCGAGAGACGGATGCAATTTCTGAAAAACGAAAAAGCCGCTCAACGATCGTGCGCGCCCGCGTGTCTCACTACCTGGAAAGACCTGTGGTCTCGCGCGGTTGCGCCTATTTCGGATTTGCTGTTCTCATGCCCAGAAAACTCCATTTCATTTTGTTCTATGGCATTTCCTTCGCGCTGCATGCGGCCCTGATCATTGCGATCCTGCTGCTGGCCAAGCCCGCGCCTACGGAGCTGCCCTTTCTGCCCGCGAGGATCGTCGACCTGCCTCCGGAAGAAATAAAAAAACTGCCGCCGGTGACTCGGCCGGTGCAGCCTCCGCCTCCCGCAACGCGCCCCTTCATTCCGGAAAAACCGCTCCCGCCGAGCGCCGTACCTACACCGAAGAAATTCGGCACGGGCGAGGACATCACGCTCCCGAAAACATCGGCCCCCAAAGCCGGCATTCCCGAGGGCGCAGAGCAGGGCAAGGAGACAGGCAAAGCAGGAACTCCTGCGCACAAACAGAGCGGTCCCCTGCCGTTCCTCACGCAGAACGATATCGACGAGCTTGCGCGCAAGGGCATGCCCGCAAAGAAGCCGGGCGACGATTCAGTCACGCTGGACACGGACGAGTTCAAGTTCATGTCCTACAACCGCTGGCTCAAGATCAAGATCGAAAGCGTGCTCAGATATCCCGAGCTCGCGGCTGAATCGGGCTACCATGGGGCGCTGTTTATCAAATTCGACATCCAGAAGGACGGTTCCCTGGGAGATCTGGAAGTGCTGAAATCCTCGGGCTTCAAGATCCTGGACGATGAGGCGCTCCGCGCGATCCGCGCGGCCGCTCCCTTCCAGCCCCTTCCCGACGACTGGGGCAGGGACCGCTATTCAATCCGGGCTGCCGTGATATTCTACCTGGGAACAGGCTACATCAGATGACGGACCTGCTCAAAATCGGCGCGGCCTTCGCACTCATCGTGCTGCTTCTGCGCCTGCGGTGGAATTTCGGCCTCGTCATGCTTCTTGCCTCGATTTTTTTCGGTGCGCTCTACCGTATGGGCCCGGTTGAACAGATGCAGGTTGCGCTGCAGTCGAGCATCGACCTCGTGACCGTCAACCTCGTTACGGGGCTCGTGCTCATCATGGTGCTCGAGAACATCATCAGGAAGCGCGGCGTGCTCAAGCGCATGATGGAGGCGGTCGTGAACACGGCCGGCGACCGCAGGATCGCCATGGCGATCCTACCCGGCGTCATCGGCCTGCTGCCGTCCGCGGGCGGGGCCGCGTTCTCCGCGCCCATGGTGCAGGAAGCGACCGGTGATGCCGACCTGAATCCTGAGCACAAATCCTTCATCAACTACTGGTTCCGCCATATCTGGGAGTACGTCTCCCCGCTCTACCCTGGAGTCGTGCTGGCGGTGGCGATCACGAAAATCCCGATCAATGCGCTCATGCGCTCGCAGCTTCCCCTGGCGGTGGCCGTGGTCGCGGTCGGGGCCCTGCTCGGATTCCGCGGCATGCCGCGCACCACAGTGCGAGGGAAGCGCGACCTGCACGAGTTCCGGACGCTGTTCATTACCCTCCTGCCGATCACGATAGCGGTCGTTCTTGTTGCGCTGCTGAACGTGCCGCTTGCCCTCGCCATGATTTCCATCGATGCGGCCTTGTTCGCGTTCTATCGCTACTCCTTGTCCGAGATCGTGACTGCCCTGCGCGAAAGCGTATCCATCAACGTTGTGCTCATGGTTCTGGGCATCATGGTGTTCAAGGGCATGCTCGACGCCTCCGGCGCTATCGAGGCCCTTCCCGCGTTTTTCCGGGAAAGCGGCATGCCGCTTGGTGTTGTTTTCTTTATTCTGCCCTTTATCGTCGGTATGCTGACGGGCCTCACCGTGGGCTTCGTGGGAGCGACGTTTCCGATCATTACGGCCATGCTCGGCGGCCACCCGGACCCGGGCGCCATCACCTTTGCCTTCGCAAGCGGTTTTGCCGGCGTGATGCTCTCGCCCACGCACCTCTGCCTGGTGTTGACCGTCCGTTATTTTAAGGCGGACATGGCAGGCACCTACCGGTTCCTCTATCTGCCGGTCGCCCTTGTTTTGCTTGTGGGAATGGTACGCCTCTGGATATGATTGATCTGCTACCGCACCAGCAGTGCGAGCGCGACTGCGACCGCCAGCAAGGCCGCCTCAATGATGAGCCACGGCCGCGTCCTTCGAAAGGAAAGTCGCGGTCTCAGCTCGCCTTCCTCAGTCTGCACCGTGATACGGGGTCGGTACTCCCGGCCGGGTTTCAGCATGCCGCCTTCGACTTTAAATAAAAGCCAGGCGGCATCGGGGCCGAATGCCCGGGGCTTCGGCTTGATCCAGAGATCATCGGACGAGAGCGTGCCGGTTGCGCCGCTGCACCCCAGTGCCATAACGGGCACGCTCACCCAGGCGGTCTTTCTCCACCACGGCAGTCTGATCAGCTTCCCGGGCCGGGCATAAATGATCTTCCCGGCGCCCTTGACCGGCGATGCCAGGTCGAGCACGATCTTCTGGATCGCCTGTTTCATAGCGAAGGCGCTCTGATAGCGCTTTTCCCTGTCGTGGGACAGGGCTTTGCTCACCACGGCAGCTGTTTCTTTGCTGATCCTGGGATTGATCTTGCGGGGATCGGACAGTTCGCGGTCCGCCTCCGACGGCCCCCTGCCCGTAAGACAGTGGTGCAGCGTTGCACCGAGGGCATAGATATCGGATCGGACGTCTGTCTGGCCGAGGCCGTACTGTTCGGGCGCCGCGTATCCCGGGGTGCCGTAGATATACGTGTCTTCCTGCCGGTCCGGCTTGAAGAAGCGGGCGATGCCGAAGTCGATGAGTTTCACTCTGCCGTCCCCCGTGATCATGATGTTCGAGGGTTTGAGATCCCGGAACACCACGGGTTTCGGCTTCTGCACGCTCAGGAAATGCAGTGCCCGGCATATCTGGAGCGCCCAGGTGAGAGCAACCCGCTCGTTCACCGGTTTCCCCTTCCGTGCGGCGAGCAGGTCTTCGAGCGTTCTGCCGGGGATGTATTCCATCACGATGTAGTGACTGCTGCGTGACGAGAAGTAATCACGGACTTTCGGGATGTTGGGATGCGAGAGCCGCACCAAAATGCGTGCTTCCGTCTGGAACAGGTTCACTGCCTCACGTATTTTGTGCACGGGAAGCCCCGCTGCACGAAGTTCCTTAACCGCGAACACGGTGTTCTGCCGCTTCCGGTCCCGGACCTTGTACACCGAGCCCATGCCGCCCCTGCCCAGCACCCCGATGATCTCATATCGCTTATTCAGAACCTTATTCATAGAGTTTGCAGCGTTCGTCGAGTTCAGGGAGGTGCAGAGCTGTCAACCCCGCAGACGCACGAAACTCCATGAACTCGATTGACCCATTTATGCGGCCTTTGCCCCGCAGAAGGCGCAGAACTTCGCGCCCGTTCTGACGGCTGCCCCGCATCCGGCGCAGACATGCTTGTCAGCGGAGCTGAACACGATCGTCGCGCCTCCCATGTCGATCACATCACCGTCCTCGAGCACCTGCTTTCCGGTCACGCGCTTTTTATTCACGAAGGTGCCGGTCTTCGAGCTCCTGTCCTCGATGACGTACATTCCGTTTTCACGGAGCACCTGCGCGTGGTTTTGCTCCAGCGCGGCGTCCTTGAACAGGCTGATGGTGCTGTGTTTGTCCCTGCCGATGGTCACTGCATCGTTGATGTCGATGTCCTTCTTCGTTCCCTGTCCGCGCACCACGGTCAGATGGCCGTCAGTATACACGCGCTCCACGTTTCTGAATGACATGCCGAACAGCGCGAGAACGCACGCGAGCGACACGACAAACGGCCAGCGCGGAGCGTCGAGCCCGGCCCCGAAGAGCGATGATTCGGGCTGGAAGTAGGCGCGGCTGGCCTGCGGACCGTTTTTCACGGACAGGGTGACGCTGCGCAGATACTCCGCGCGCCTGTTCGTTGCATACGTAACGATGTACTCGCCGCGGATTCTCCGGCTGATCGTGTCGTAGATCTGCGCAAGGCCGTCCGGAGCCGGAGTAAAGAAGTAAAAGGCACCTGTTTCTTCCGCGATCCGTTCGAGCCGTTCCGTGCGCACGTCCTTGCCCAGCCCGATCACGTAGACCGAGACGTAGGCCTTGACCGCTGCTCCGATTGCCTGGTCGATGTCGAGCGCCCCGCGGTTCGCGATCCCGTCGGTCAGTACGATCACCGCCCGTCTACCCGGGATCCCCTGCACCGTGTCCACACCCGCCGCCACGGCATCATACAGGGCCGTATGTCCGTCAGGTTCGATTGTTTCCAACGCCTGCTTCAATCGTACGGCGTCATCAGTCAATGCCGCCCTGCGCTCCACTTTGTCGCTGAACGTGATGAGGGCAGCACGGTCGCCCTGTTCCATGAGCGAGAGGAACTGCCGTACCGCTTCCTTTGCTTTCGTGATTTTCTCGCCGGTCATGGATTTGCTCCTGTCCATGACGATAGCGAGACTGAACGGCTCCTGCCTGCCCTCCGTGCCCGCCTGGCGCAGGGTATCGATGATCACGGGCTCGTTGTTTTCGAGGATCGACACGTCGCTCTTCGTCAATCCCCGTGCGGGTCTGCCTTCTGCGTTCAACGCGGAAACATAAGCCTTCACCGTGGGGTAGGTACTCAGATCGAATTGGCTTATCCTGATCGATGCAACTTCGCCGGCGTGTGCGTGCACGGGGAGAAGCAGCGTCGCGACGAGGATAAAAACGGCCGCCGAGCTCGCCGCCGCCTTTTTCACGGCCGAGAACATGAGCAGAATGCTGCCTACCCTGATGATGTCACCGTCCGCGAGCCTGCTGTTCTGCGTCATCTTCTGGTTCACATACACCGCTTTGCCGTCCTTATCCGCTTCGATGGAAAACCGTCCGTTGCTCCGCTTGATCACAGCATGCTGTATGGCAACACCCTCGGCTCCCGACAAGCAGACATCCGACCGGTCGTCCCTGCCAACGATGTTTTCGTCTTTCAGCAGGGGAAACTCCCGGTTGATGTGCCTCCCCTTCACGACTTTCAGTTTTGCGGACACGAAGACTTCTTCCACAAGACTGATGAACGCGCCGATGGAGCAGCCCAGAAGCGCCAGACCCGCAAGCACGGACCAGAGGGAGGTCGCTGACATGGCATTCAACAGGAACCCGCCCACCATTCCCCCGAGCGCGCCGCCTGATACACCGTACCATGCACGCTCGCGAGAGCGGATCATGAGTCCCCCGCCCAAGCCGACTGTCGCACCGAGGATTGCCCACCCCAGGGCGACTGCGCATGCCACGCCGAGCGAGGCCTTGAATCCGCCCGCGTCAGCTGCGAACTTCCCGAGGGCAGTGAATGTCTTGCTCCCCAGGAGAGCGCCCGCCCCGCCGCCGACAAGCCCCGCGACAGCGCCCAGAGCAGCTCGTTTGAGCGCAAGGAGGTATTGCCTGCCCGAGAGCGTTTCATGACTCCAAAGGAATGCGCCGATGCATATACCTGCCACGGCGCCGAGCATCATCTCGCTCACCAGTCCCCCGGCAGTATGAGCAGAGAGCGTGAGCACGAACGCCCAGGCAGCAGCGCCGCCCAGAGCGCCTGCAAGAGCAGAGAGAACGACAGTAGATTTTTTCAGCATGGCGATTTTCCTTTCTTCCCAGATCGTAGAGTGAACCCGCCTCCGGCAGGAGCCGGGGGATTGCATGCCGCGGGGTTCACTTCTCCCGTTATACAGGCATACCGGAGACGCTTTGAGAGCGATACCTCACTGAAAACTTCGGCAGCTGAACATGTTTGCCGGATCAGCGAATGCACCCTGCGACAGCTGACGCCACTCGGCAAAATATCCGACGCATTCTCCGCGAGTCGGAAGCATGCCCGCATCCCGGGCAGCACTTAAGCGGCTTTTACCGACAACGACAGTTTTCCGAGCCTCACTTCGTCGCCGGCCTTGATGGCCTGCGGTACATGGGGCTGTATGCGCTTCTTGTTGACATAGGTGCCGTTGGTGGAGCCCATATCCTCGAGCGTATAGTCCGGTCCTGCGCGGTGCAGCACGGCGTGTTTGCGCGACACGCCTTTTTCCATGCCTCCGTAATTCGTGAGATCCAGATCCGGGAATACATCGCTGATCGGGTCTTCCCGCCCGATGACGATCTCGTCTTTTGCCGGGATGTCGAGCTTGCTGCCATCCTGTGTTGAAAGGACGAGCTGCGGAGCTGCCGCGTCTGCAGCCTCGACGAACTCCTGACGGCTTTCCAACTTTGCTCCGCACTCTTCGCAGAAGAGCGCGCCTTCGATATTCTCCATCTGACATTGCGTGCATTTCATGATCGTATCCTCCTTCATAGTAGTTGTTTCGCGGCCCCTGGCCCCCGGGACGCTGTTGTTATTTCAAGGCGTGCGTCAACTTCCGTGTCCCGTATTCGAGCTTTTTCGTTCCGAGCGCGGTAAGCGTCCCGGTCTTTCTGAGCGACAGAATCTCACGCTCCGCGGTCTCGGCGAGATCCTGCTCGCCGAGATTCAGGAGCATGGTTGCCGCTGCTTCGAGCTTCTGCGTAGCGGCTGCAATGTTGCCTGCTTCCGCTTCGGTGAGTGCCCTGGTCTGAAGCTTGAACGCGCTCACCTTTTCCACGAGGTTCATCACCTCGGCATTTACCTTCGTCGCCGCCGCGATATCATCGGTAAAATCAACAACGAGCTCGGACTTCGCGCTCTGGCCTGTGATGCCCTCCGACGGCATATCGCACGTCGCTTCGATCTGGCCGATGCGGAACTTTCCAGCCTTCTGCTTCGGCACGTGCAGCTCGACCAGCAGCGTCTGCCCCTTTTTCCCGTCGAGCGTACCGAGGTCAGCCAGGAGGGAACCGCCCCTGATCCACTTCGCGCTTGCGTCCGCAATCATGGGAACCGTGGTGTACACCTTGACCGGCTTTACGCCATGGTTCATACGGCCCGTGACCCGGAGGTTGATCGCGGACACTGCCTGCAGTCCCTCCACTTCACTTCTGAATACGTCGAGGATGGAGATGGGGTTCTCGATCCAGTGCGAATCGCCGCCCGACTTCTCGGCAAGCTGGAGCAGGAGCTTCTCGTTCCATTCCTCACCGATGCCCATGCTCGTGACTGCAATACCCTGCTTGCCCGCCTCCTCCGCGAGCCGCAGGCAGAGTTCCTCGTCATCCCACGTGCGTCCGTCCGTGAGCAGCAGGATGCGGTTCACGCGGTCCTTCGCGAATCCCTTCTTTGCCTCTTCAAGCCCGGCTTTCAGTCCGTCTGAAATCTGCGTGCCGCCCCGCGCGATCACGTTCGCGATCGAGTTTTTTATCTCGTCGCGGTTCTTTGCCGGCTGGCTCGGGATCAGCGTTTCTACCTGGTCATCGAAGATCACCACGGACACGACATCCCTGTCGCTCAGATGGTCCACCACATACC
>DATHDE010000079.1:0-6483 GCA_035490495.1 Nitrospirota bacterium | reverse complement strand
CCCCGGCAGGAGCCGGGGGATTGCAAGTCGCGGGATTCACTGATCGTGAATCAGCACTCGATCTCGTCCCCGCGTGTTCAATGAGCTTCCATTTTCAAACAGCGGAAAGGAACTGCCGCGGCCCTGTGGATGAGCCATCACCAGGAAAAATCGTGTCAGGAACCGCAGATCAAAATTACTATAAAGATGAGGAAATGTCCAGCAGGTTTGTTTAGGGGATATAGCTCGGAATCGCTGTTCGCGAATATTGTTCAGGAGACCCCACCATTTTTGCATTCTGTGTCGTCAGTTCACTCTTCTGTCCCTGCCAGTCAGGATGAAATGGTGCGGGCCGGTCCGGTATTCCATCGAGATGTCGCCGCATCCCATGTTGTTCCTCCTTTCGAAACATCCTCTGAAGTCTGCTCCAGCTGCCATCCCACCATGAAGCTCAGCCATCCCTTGCTTCACCCAAGATGGCCCTAAGATGCACTGCCCATCCCTGAAACTACTTATACGTGCCGACGGTCGTTATGGATATGGGCCACATCCCGGCTGCCACGGTTGCCGTGGCCATGGAGGTCAGGCCTCCGTCAGCGCCGATCGTGTATTGCGAAACATTGTTACTGCTGGAGTTCGCCACATAGGTATACCTGCCCGAAGGGTCGACGGTGACAGACCAGGGCCACGTCCCGGTTGCTACGGTCGCAATGGCCGTGGAGGCGAGGCTGCCGTCAGGACCGATCATGTACTGCGAGATATTGTTGCTGTTTTGGTTCGCCACGTAGGCATACCTGCCCGAGGGATCGACAATGACGCATACGGGACTGTCCCCTGCTGCCACGGTCGCAGTGGCCATGGAGGTGAGGCTGCCGTCAGGACCGATCATGTACTGCGAAACAGTGTTGTCGTTGTAGTTCACCACGTAAGCGTACCTGCCCGAAGGATCGACAGTGACGGAGTAAGGATAATTGCCGGCTGCCACGGTCGCTGGGGTCATGGAGATCAGACTGCCGTCAAGAACGATCCAGTACTGCGATATATTGTTGCTGTTTTGGTTCGCCACGTAGGCATACCTGCCCGAAGGGTCGACCGTGACGGAGATGGGCCATGTCCCTGTTGCTACGGTGGCCATGGAGGTGAGGCTGCCGTCAGGACCGATCGTGTACTGCGAGACACTGTTGCTGTCGTAGTTCGCCACATAGGCATACTTGCCCGAAGGGTCGACGGTTATGGAGAAGGGTCCTGTCCCGGCTGCCACGGTCGCGGTGGCCATGGAGGTCAGGCTGCCGTCAGCGCCGATCGTGTACTGCGAAACACTGCTTCTGCCGGCGTTCGTCACATAGGCATACCTGCCCGAGGGATCGACGGTGACGAATATGGGCCACTTCCCGGCTGCCACGGTCGCGGTGGCCATGGAGGTCAGGCTGCCGTCAGCGCCGATCGTGTACTGCGAGACATTGTTGTCGTATTGGTTCGCCACGTAGGCATACTTCGGCACGGGGATGACCGCGGCGTCGCCATGGGTCATGGCGATGGAGAGGGATCCGCCTGGCGCCGCTACGGTTGCCGGACTCATGGAGGTCAGGCTGCCGTCAGGACCGATCGTGTACTGCGAGACGTTTTTGCTCCCATCGTTCGCCACGTAGACGTACTTGCCCGAGGGATCGACGGTGACAGACCAGGGCCCCCCCGTCCCGTCTGCCACGGTGGCCGTAGTCATGGAGGTCAGGCTGCCGTCAGGACCGACCGTGTACTGCGAGACGTTATTGCTGAAGCGGTTCACCACGTAGGCGTACTTGCCCGAAGGGCCGACGGCGATAGAGCAGGGCCCCGTCCCGGTTGCCACGGTCACGGTGGCCATGGAGGTCAGGCTGCCGTCAGGACCGATCGTGTACTGCGAAACACTGCTGCTGCCGACGTTCGTCACGTAGGCGTACTTGCCCGAAGGGTCGACGGTGATAGACCAGGGCGCCGTCCCGGCTGCCACGGTCGCGGTGGCCATGGAGGTCAGGCTGCCGCTGGCCCCGATCGTGTACTGTGAAACGGTGTTGCTGCTGGAATTTGCTACGTAGGCATACTTGCCAGAGGGGTGGACGGTGACGGAGCGGGGCCCCGTCCCGGTTGCCACGGTCACGGTGGCCATGGAGGTCAGGCTGCCGTCAGGACCGATCGTGTACTGCGAAACACTGCTGCTGCCGGCGTTCGTCACGTAGGCGTACTTGCCCGAAGGGTCGACGGTGATAGACCAGGGCGCCGTCCCGGCTGCCACGGTCGCGGTAGTCATGGAAGTCAGGCTGCCGTCAGGACCGATCGTGTACTGCGAAACGGTGTTGCTGCTATTGTTCGCCACATAGGCATACTTTCCCGAAGGGTCGACAGTAACAAAGTAGGGAGTCACCCCCGTCCCGACCCGGCTTGTCCATTTCAACCGTCCTGTCGAGGCATCGACTGCATAGGTCGAGACGCTGTTGTCTACATTGTTCACCACATAGGCAAAGCGCGGATACACCGCGGCTTGAGAGCTGCTGCTGGAACTCCCGACGCCAACGCCTCCACCACAGGAATTGAGATAACCGGCAAACATGATCGCTGAAAGAGCTACGGCGATAAAAACAAGGACGTTCCGTTTCATGGCGGCCTCCTTGTATGCAGCTGCTGTCTCTTGTTTTTTTAGAAAAAAAATGGCCGAACGTACCGAAGACGATATCCTTCGCCAGCCCGGCCTCCGTCCCATCCCAAGAGATGGGTTGGCTTTGTCGGGATTCAATTACATTAAATCAGATGAATCAAAAATCGTCAATTTCATGGATATGCAACTGGCAACTTCGATGGAGTTCCGGAAGATGCCAAATGGGTATGATTATTCACAATTATTGTACAGAGCAGGGAGGGATGTGAACTTACGTATTCTGTTAACGGAGTAACCGTTTTCGTCAATCCGTATAGTTTTGAAACGACCGGATCATAGTGTGCATTGCGAAGATGAATCAACACATGTGCAGGGTTGTCCACTCGCCCGGATCACTTCCATTACGTGAAGCTTTATTCTTTCAACATACCCCAAAAAGCACCCGCAGATTCATTGCTGCATAGTTTGTCCAATACAAAAAAATCACGCTCATTTCAGAATATATCCGTTATCAGTCCTTCCGGAAATAGCATCTGAGTTTGCTACCATGATCGAGTTCGCCGAAACAACGATTGCAGGACACGCACTGCGCCGGCCGGTTGTCGCCCTGCAGCCACCTGTTCGGAAGAGCAGGTTCACGGATAAGAGGGCGCGCCATCGACACGAATTCTGCCGCTCCCGAGCTGAGAACGTTCTCTGCGATATCAGGGCTGCGAATGCCGCCGACAAGCATCAGAGGAATATTCAAGAGAGGCTTCAGTTTTTCCGCAGCGGACAGGAAATATGCCTCGTGAAAAGGGAATACCTTCTCTTCTATGCCTAATACAGTCTTATAATAGTATTTCAGAAACATGCCGTGGCCGCGGGCCATGGTATCGGCGAAGCTCTTGCCGCGTACGACGCTCAGCCCTGTCTCATAAATCCCTCCGCTGATCTCGAGCGCGTCAAGGCCGAGTCCGGCGAGTCGAACCGCGGCAGGGAAACTGTCCCGCTCCGTTGTGCCGAACGGCATGAAATCATTTACATTCATTTTATAAAGCACCGGGTAATCAGTGCCGACCGCTTTCCTCACCGCAGCGTATACCTCGGCAATGAAACGAAATCTGTTTTCAAAGACGCCGCCCCATCTATCCCCTCTGCGATTCAGGATCGGTGATAAGAAGGCCGATATGAGATAGCCGTGCGCGCCGTGAATCTGTACAGCGTCAAATCCGGCCTGCTTCACGCGGGCAGCAGCATTTCCGAAGTCCTGGATGGTCTGAAGGATCTCCGCATCAGTCATCGGCTCTGGTATCGTGAAGTAAACGAGATTCGGAATTGCTGAAGGGGCTCCTGCCCTGCGTCCTCCCAGCGCCCGGGCCTTTGTCTGCCTTCCGCCGTGGACGATCTGCATGGCGATTTTGCCGCCGAGATCATGCACAGCGTCGGTAATCCTTCGCCATTCTGTGACAGCTTTGTCCATATGAATGCCATTTTGCAAAGGGTAAGACTGTCCCCGTTCATTTATATAAGCAAAACCGGTGATTATAAGTCCGGCGCCGCCCCGCGCGAGACGTTCATAGAAATGACGGGTCTCTTCCGTGGGCAGCCCTTCAAGCGTCGCCATGTTTTCAAGAGTGGCGGACTTGACGATCCTGTTTTTCAGCTCACGCCCTTTGAGGTTAAAAGGCTCGAATATCTTCATGTGTTATCTACGACCTCCATTTTTTCAGTGCCGCCGCAGTAATGATACAAGCGGGACCATGCTACGACATGAGTGAATGAATCAATGAACCAATTTATCATGCACTGACTTGCGATTATTGATGTTCGTACTGATAAGGAAATTGATCCTCCTTGGACACTGATTCAGTGTCTAAACATGGAACTGAATAGTTTGTCCAAATCAATTGAATTCTCACTAATATCGTAATCTAGCCTGTTTGACATGCCGCAATAAGCACCCAAAAGACGCGCCGTCACACAAAAAGAAAAGAGCCAACTCATACAAGGAGTTAGCTCTCATCGCGCAGATTATTCACGTCAATTCAATTCCGAATATCAGGATTACCCTGATAAATCAATAATAAATGGTGGAGGCGGTGGGATTCGAACCCACGTCCGAAAACCTTCAGCCAGAAGCTCATACATGCTTATCCCCTCGTTTGGATCTCGCCTCTTCCGGCGCCTTGGGGAAAGCTCCGGAATCGGCCAGCCCGGCGATTCTCGTCTTCCCGCTCCGGGCTGCACGGGTTGACCAGCCTGACTTGTGACATCCCTCCAGCCGCTCAGGCGGCAGCCGGGAGACGCGCTACTTGTTTTTAAGCAGCGAGTGCCAGTTCGTTATTGGCAGTTGTTGTTTGCCATGTGTTTTACGAGCCCCATGGCACCTCGGCATGCAACTCCTGACCTCTCGATCCCCGTCGAAGCCTGTCGCCCCCCTTTCGAATAAAAAAAGTACCCAGTACAAAAGTACATAGTACAGAGTAACACCGGAAAGAAAATTACTTTGTACTTTGTACTCTGTACTTTTTACTGCTATATAATACCTTATTTCTTCCCCTGGATCAACACTCTCTTTGCCTCTGCCTCGCTCACTCCGCTGATGCGTACGACCTTGTCCCTGCCCGTATGGCCGGAAACGATCCCGATCCGGGATTTCGCGATCCCCAGCCGTTCGGCAAGAAGTCGGATCAGGGCTTCGTTCGCGGCGCCGTCCACCGGCGGCGCGGTGAGCCTGATCTTGAGGCCGCCGTTCTCCATCAGGCCGATCTCGTTCTTCGACGCCCGGGGCTGGATCCGGACGGGAAGCAAGGCAGACGGCTCACCGGTGTTATTCGGGGGCCGGCTGTTCCTTTGCGCCACTTCCCGCCTCCTCGAAATCAACCATACTCTGGAAGGTTTGAACGACCTTTTTCAGGTCCTCGATAAGCTGATGCCTGCGGCGCTGGAGCTCGCGGATGTCCGTTTCGAGCTTCACCTTCTCGTTCGACGCGTTCTCCACGATCTGGCGGCCCCGGATGTCCGCGTCCTTGATGATGAGGGCCGCGTCCCTGCGCGCGTTGTCCTTCTGCTCTTCCATGAGCTTTTGCGTCATCTGCATGATCTTGGTAATAGAGTCTTCCTTTTCCCCGAGCTCCCGCATGCGCTGATCATAGGAGTGCTTGAAATCGCGCAGCTCCGTGACCTCGCGCACGAGGAACTCCATCTCATCCCGCACGAGGTCGAGAAACATCTCCACCTCCGTCTTGTCATATCCGCGGAATACCACATGGAACCGCTTCTGCTGGATGTCGAGCGGCGTTACTTTCAGGCCTTCAGCCATGGCAAGCCTCCTTGGTGCGGGGATGTCATCCCATCGAGTACCCGATGCGCTTGAGCGTGTCGATCACGGCGTACTGCAGGAAAATGATGACGAGCACCGCAATGAACGGCGACAGATCCAGGCCGATCTTGAACGGCGGCACAAGCTTTCTGATCGGCCTGAGCACGGGTTCGGTCGCCCGCACCAGGAACTGCACGATCGGATTATACGGGTCCGGGTTCACCCACGAGATGAGCGCCCGGATGATGAGCACCCACATGTACAGATTCAGCACAATATCGAGCACCTTCGCAATACCGATTATGACATTGCCCAATGCAAACATCGCTCCTCCCTTTATAAAGCAGACGTAAAATCGACTGAAACAGACATAAAACGACGAGAAACGAAAAAGAGTCGAAGTTCGTCGTTATTCAGTCGATTCTTGTCGCTTTTCTGTCGGTTTCCGTTGCCTTTTTTCAGCGTCACAGCGTCCAGTTCTGAGCATCCCGACTCATGGAAACCAATCTTGTCAGAATATGCTCGCATTTCCGATCAAGTTGATCTGCTGTCTGCTGGTCTATATAAG
>DATHDE010000078.1:0-5383 GCA_035490495.1 Nitrospirota bacterium | reverse complement strand
TCCGGACCAAATGCAGCCGCTTTGCTTCCATCATGCTCATCGTGATAATGCCTTTCCCCATCGCGCCCTCCCTTGACAGGAGGACAATACGACATTTCTGCTTGGGAGAAATACGACATTATCACTTTGGGAGAACAGGGAAATTTAGGCAAACATCGCCGACAGCGCGGGCTGAGGGTTACTTCCTGAGCGCTGGGGCGAGGACGATCAACGCGATCCCGTCGACAAGCACCGCCAGATTGAGCATGGCGCTTATTGCATGGAGACGCGTGAATTCCTTTCGGGCGGGGGTGTCCTTCGGTTCGTGTTCGAAAGACGTGATCTGCTGCTTGACGCTGACGGAGTCGGGATGGAGCTTGAAGAACACGTAGGTGTTCACCACCAGCGCTGCTGCAAGGAGCAGGAGCGTCAGCCGGGAAACGAAAGCGGTTCGATTCGACATGGCCAGGAACCCGAGGATCAAAGCTAGGGCCGATAACGCGAAGGTGTAGAAAAAATACCCCGGGAAGAGGTGGCCTACGATATCGCCCGCCATGTCGCGGCCGTAGGATTTAAAGATCGCAGGCGTCAGGAGAAAGGTGAAAAGGAACATGCCGCCGACCCAAAAGGCGATGATGATAGTATAGATGGAAAAAAACAGGCTTTTCATCGTACCTCCCCGTTCCTCCTTCAGAAGTATGCGTTCCTGGTTGCCAATTCTACCCGCAAAAACCGTGAGGGTCAAGATCCCTCCGTTCTGAGTACGAGATGTGCGGCTCACCGGGGATTTGATGTGAAAACGGATTGTTCTCAGGCGCGGAAGGACATGGTGAGTTCATAGATGTCGCCGTCCGATCGCTTTTCAATGTTGAAGCCCGCGTTTTCGAACAGCTGGAGCATGCGGCGGTTTTCCACGAGCACGGCTGCAGTGAATCCGAGCAGGCCGCTTTTCTTCGCGAGGTAGGTGACGTAGTTCAGAAGCACGGCGCCGGTGCCCCTGCCCTGGTAATCGTCGCGCACTACGAACGCCACCTCGGCAGTGTGCGTTTTGTCGTCGATCAGATACTGCGCCATGCCGATGATGATCTCCTTTTCCTCCTGCTGAAGCACGGCGAGGATGACCATTTCGCGGGTATAGTCGATGACCACGAAGGGCTGCAGGCGGTCGTGGTGCATATCGGTGCGCGAGGAAATGAAGCGGCGGTACATGGAGTCGTTCGACAGCGCATAGAAAAAGTCCTTCAGCAGGTGTTCGTCCGAGAGTTTGACGGGACGCAGGAGCAGCGCAAGGCCGGTTTTTGTCGTCCGGAACGCTTCGAGGTCCGCGGGATAGACTCCTCGCTCTCCCGAGATGAATGCCTGATCACGATAGATGAGCTTTCGCTCCTTGGCCTTTGCCACGAGCTCTTCCCTGAAATTGGGGTGGGCTATGGCGATGAGGTCCATGGCCCGCTCGCGGATGTTCTTCCCGTGCAGATACGCAATGCCGTACTCCGTGACCACATAGTGAATGTCGCCGCGCGAAAGCGTGACGCCCGCGCCTTCCTTTAAAAAGGGGACGATGCGGGATACGGTACCGTTATCCGCGGTGGACTGGAGGGCCAGGATCGTTTTGCCGCCCTGCGACAGAATGGCGCCGCGCATGAAGTCCGCCTGGCCGCCGATGCCGCTGTAGAGTCTTGTTCCGATGGACTCCGCCGTGGCCTGTCCGGAAAGGTCGATCTCGAGAGCGCTGTTGATGGCAGTCATGTTCCTTTGGCGGGCGAGCACCGTGGGATTGTTCGTATAGTTCACGGGCCTGAATTCGATAGCGGGATTGTCGTGAAGAAAATCGTACGTATCCTTCTTGCCCATGCAGAAGGCGGCAACGGTCTTTCCGTTGTTCAGGTCCTTGCGCGTATTGTCGACTGCGCGCGCGCGCATCAGCTCCACGATGCCGTCCGTCATCAGCTCCGTGTGAACGCCCAGGTGCTCCTTGTTCTTGAGATGGGAGAGGACCGCGTTCGGGATGCTGCCGTACCCGACCTGGATCGTGTCGCCGTCCTGCACGATGCGCGCGACGTGGTTGCCGATTTTTTGCGCGATGTCGTCCGATACGGTGTCTTCGAATTCGAGGAGCGGTTCGTCATGGTTGATGAGGAAGTCCACGTCCTCGACATGGATGAATGTTTCGCCCAGCACACGCGGCATCTGCGGATTGATCTGGCCGATCACGATATTGGCGTTTTCCGCTGCTGCTTTCACGATGTCCACGCTGATGCCGAGGCTCATGAAGCCATGGTCGTCCGGCGGTGAAAGCTGGATCAGCGCCACATCTACGGGGACGAGTTTTTTCTTGAACAGGGATGGCACCTGCGACAGGAAGACCGGGGTATAGTCTGCGAGGCCTTCGTTCACGGCATCCCGCGTGTTGTTGCCGATGAAAAAGGAATTGTGGCGAAAATGGTCCTTGAATTTCTCGGTCGCGTACGGTGCAACCCCCAGGGTCCAGACCTGGAGAAGCTCTGTGTCGTAGAGCCCTTTGGGATGGGATTGAACGTACCGGATCAGGGCTTTGACGACGTATTGCGGCTCGCCGCAGCCCGTTCCGATGAAGATCCGGTTTCCCGGATGAAGGGAACTGAAGATTCGTTCCTCCGTCGGGAACTTTTCAGGGTACTGCGCCCTCAGGGCGTCAATTTTCTTTTTCACGAGATCATCCAGCATATATTCGCAATTTCTCCTTTTGTTTGCAGCCTTCCGCTTGAAGTATAGCAGATGATACGACTGCGCGGCTGAAGGAACAGATGCGGCTGTTTGAGCAGAATGTCTGGTCATTATGATGAGCTTTGTCGTGGAGAGGCATTCAAGGAGAAAACGAACAGTGATGGCAAAGCATTTGACATTTCACAAAAAAGGAGCCGCATGTCCTTGACCGATTTAGAATTCTCATCTAAACTATCCCTATTATGCTCGAATCCCTCTTCCACCCCCGGGCGGTAGCGGTCATCGGTGCTTCTGCTGACGCAAAAAAAGTCGGCCATGCGGTACTCAATAACCTGGTCAAATTCAAGTTTTCCGGCGCTATTTATCCGGTCAATCCCCAATGCAGCGAGATCCTCTGTCAGAAAGCATACCCCAAACTGGCGGATATTCCCGGAGAAGTGGATCTCGCCATCGTCGTGATTCCCGCAAAGTTTGTTCCCGGAGCGCTTCGCGAATGCGGGGCCAAGGGCGTCAAGTCTGCAATCATTCTTTCCGCCGGGTTCAAGGAAGCAGGCAAAGACGGCACGCTGCTGGAAGAAGAGATTAAAATCATCGCTCGAGAGCAGGGCATCCGCCTCCTGGGCCCCAACTGTCTCGGCCTGATCAATACGGCCAATGACATGAACGCGACCTTTGCCGCGGACATGCTTCCGAAGGGCAGGATCGGGTTCTTTTCCCAGTCAGGCGCCATGGGCATCGCTATCATGGACTGGGCCATCGGCAACGATATCGGATTCTCCAAGTTCATCAGCCTGGGCAACAAGGCAGACCTCTCGGAAATCGATTTCATCGAGTATTTCATGAATGATCCTGAAACCAACATGATCCTGGGCTATATCGAGGACGTGGTGGACGGCAGGCGTTTCATGGACATCGCCCAGAAGGCCACCAAGGTGAAGCCCATCATCCTGCTCAAGTCCGGCGGCACGGCAGCTGGCGCGCGCGCTGCTTCGTCCCACACCGGCGCGCTCGCAGGCTCGGACACGGCATTCGATGCGGCCTTCAAGCAGACCGGCATCATGCGCGCCCAGGGCGTTCAGGACCTTTTCGATACAGCGCTCGCTTTCACGGAAGGCAAGGTCCCGGCAGGCAAGGGGCTGCTCGTGGTCACGAACGCGGGCGGGCCCGGCATCATTGCGGCGGACTCCGCCGAGCGGATGGGCGTTGAACTTCCCCACATGACCAAGACGAGCATCGAGGCCATGGCAACGAAGCTGCCCCCGAATGCCACGCTCTTCAACCCCGTGGATGTGATCGGCGACGCCACCTCCGCCCGCTATGCCGCGGTGCTGGAGCAGGCGGCCAAGGATCCGAACGTGGACGCCATGCTGGTAATCCTCACCCCCCAGGCCATGACGGACGTCGAACAGACGGCTGACGCGGCTATAGCTGCCGCGAAAACCACGGACAAGCCCGTGATCGCCTGTTTCATGGGCGAGGCGCGCGTCCGGAGCGCCATCAACAAGCTCAAGAAAGCGTCGATCCCGAACTTTTCCTATCCCGAACTTGCGATCAAAGCGTTTCGCAGGCTCGTTGACCACTGGGTGTGGAAGAATTATCCTACTGAGGAAGTCGTGTCCGGCTGGTACAATTTTGACGCAGCAGCGGCGACCGTGTCATCGATCCTCAAGTCCGGCTCGTACCAGGTTGGCGAGGACGAAGCCATGCAGATCCTCACCTACTATGGATTCCGGTTCCCGAAGCGCGCGCTGGCGAAGACATCGCGCGAGGCCGCGCAGCTCGCGGCGAAGATCGGTTTTCCCGTGGTCATGAAGATCTCATCCCCCGACATCCTGCATAAGACGGACGTTGGCGGCGTGCGCGTGAACGTGAAGACCACCCAGGAGGCAGAGGACGCGTTCACCGAGATCACTTCGAATGCCCGCCGGATCATGCGGGACGCATTCATCAAGGGCGTTCTGATTTCCGAGATGGTCCGAGGCGGCAAGGAGGTCATCCTTGGCGTGACCTACGACCGGACCTTCGGCCACATGATCATGTTCGGCCTGGGCGGGATCTACGTCGAGGTCCTGAAGGACGTGGCATTCAGGATCGTTCCGGTTGCCCGGCGCGACGCACTCGCCATGGTGAGCGAGATCAGGACCGCAGGACTTCTTCGCGGCGCGCGCGGCGAAAAGCCCGCTGACATCGACGCCATCGCGAACAACATCGTAAACCTGTCAAACCTCATCAATGATTTTCCCGAGATCCAGGAGCTGGATATCAACCCCCTCTCGGTCCTTGAAAAAGGTGCCGTGGCCCTGGATGCGAGAATAATATTTAAAAGCTAGATGATAAACAAAGGGTCAAGTAGCATGTAGCAAGGAGCAAGGAAATCGAAAATATTGACCCTGCATTTTCTAGGAGGCACTGATGGTTCCCATTTATGTAGCATCCAATACCGGTTTTTCCGGCCGCACCTTCGTGTCGCTCGGCATAGCCATGAAACTCATGGAGCAGGGCTATAAGGTCGGCTATCTGAAGCCCGTCGGCAAGGTGCCGGTCAAGCAGGGCAGGATGATCTACGATGCTGACGCGATCTTCATCAAGGAAACGCTCAAGCTGGATGATGCCGTGGAAACAATTTCGCCGTTCGTCCAGACGTACGAGAGTCAGACCCTGCTGTTCGAAGGGGGCCTCAAGGATGCGCGCAAGAGCG
>DATHDE010000077.1:0-15579 GCA_035490495.1 Nitrospirota bacterium | reverse complement strand
GTGCAGGAAGGGCAGCTGCTGTTTGTGATAGAAAAAGCATCACCCGCTGCAGGGGATAATTGCGCATAAACGGATTTTGATGCGCGTGAAACAATATCAGAAATGGAAGCCCGCTGATCCGAAGATCGGCGGGCTTTTTTTCATGCAGTTACGGTTATATGATTACAGCGCTCAGCCAGTTTAGCGCTTCTCGTGATATATTTCCTTATTCACGCAGTTCGGAAGCCTGCGGCCTTCGAGCCCGGCGAGCAGGTTCTCGCACGCCATCTCGGCCATGCGGCGGCGGGTGCCGTGCGTAGCCGACCCGATGTGGGGGGTGACGATGCAGTTCGGAAGGCTGTATAGCGCGTGATCCCCGGGCAGGGGCTCGGGGTCCGTCACATCGATCCCGGCTGCCGCGATCCAGCCGTCCCGGAGCGCGCGGACAAGCGCATCCGTCTCGATGACCAGGCCGCGCGCAGTATTGATCAGAACAGCAGTGCGCTTCATCTTCCTGAGCGAGGCTTCGTTGATCAGGCCGCGCGTCTGCGCATTCAGGGGGCAGTGAAGGGAAATGAAGTCGCTCTCCTGCAGCAGTTCATCAAACGTCCGGTACGATATGCCCAGCCCCGCTTCTGCGGATTCCTCGCGCGCGGGCTTGAAGTAAATGATCTTCATGCCGAACGCTTTTGCGCGCTCCACTACGGCCTTTCCGATTTTTCCCAGGCCGATAATGCCGAGCGTTGCCCCGCGAAGGTCCGAGCCCAGCCATCCCGTGGGCGTCCAGACCCGCCACAAACCGCCCCGGGCATCGTCCGCAGCCTTGAGGATGCCCCGGGCAGCGGCAAGGAGCAGCGCCATGGCAAGATCGGCGGTTGCATCCGTCAGAACGCCGGGCGTGTTTCCCACGGGAATTTTGCGCCGCGTGCAGGCGGGGATATCGATATTGTCGAAGCCGACGGCGTAATTGCTCACCACGCGCAGGTGCGGAGCCCGGGCAAGGAGCGCCTCGTCTATCCTGTCAATGAGCATGGACAGGATCCCTTCGGCGTCGCTGATCCGTTCGAGCAGCTCAGGTGCAAAGCCGGGTGATCCCGGCGGGCCGATCATCAGCCGGACACGGCCGTTGAGGGATGCGGTCCAGCCCTCGGGCAGCGGGTGGGTCATCAGCACAAGGGGCAGCGGCATGGCTCATTCCTCCTGATGAAATCCGGATGTTCACTACCGATCAAAAAGGGGCTGTGCATTGAGGGGGGCAGCGTTTTGCAGCGCGTCTGGCATCGATTCGGCATGGGGCGCGGTTACTTAAATCCGTCGTTCATAATGGCAGAACGGGCAACGCCAGGCGCCGTCCCGCTCGATCCAGTTCATCGTCTTGTGGCATACCGGGCAGGGTTTCTTTCTTACAACCGGTTGCTGGGATGGGGGTGCGGTGTTTTTTTTGATTCACCGCTGTCATCAGGGAAAATGTCCATTTCAGGCAGGGTATCAGGCGGCGCATCCGGAAGGGTTGCCTGACCGGTCCCAGTCCGCGGAGCGTCCGTTGCCGGTTCTTCATATGCGCAGGTATAGCATTGCCAAAGCTTTTCCTGCATGTGATAGTTCAGCTGGCCTCCGCACATGGGGCATTTCTTCTGCACGTCGGTACGTTCCGGATTCGGCGACGACGGGATGTCGCGTTTTTTCTCGCCGCTTTCCCGGTCCTTTGTTGTTTCTTCATATGCGCAGGAATAGCACTTCCACACCTGCTCCTGGATGTGGAAATCCATGCGCCCTCCGCACATGGGGCATCTCTTCTGCAGCTTCTCCTGTAATGCTGCGGGCTCGCCGGCTTCACCGGTCGGATGTGCTGCCGGTGCAGTATGCGGCGCCGCTGCTTCAACGGTCAAGTCCTTGACCTTCCGGGTAAGTGATGTGAGCTCCGCGCCCATGTCCGAGAAAAGCTTGGCCACCGCCTTCTCGACGAGCTCCATGTCTTTTTCCCGCGCGGCCGCTGCGCCGCGTATGCCGGCATCCTCCGCCTCGAGCTGCCCCAGCTTCGCGCGCAACTTCGTTATTTCGTTTTTTATCTCCAGCGATCTTGCCTGCATGCCTTTGATCTCATCGCGCCAGCCGGGGAGTGCGGACATCATGCCCTTTTCAAGGATTTTCAATTCGGAGAGCTGATTGTTGACGGCCTGGACGATCTCCTGCCGGCCGACTGTTTCGGTTGCTGAGAGCGCCTTCATCGCGGCCTGGAAACGCTGCTTTTCCTCGGGAATGATTTCCCGGAAGGACTCCACGAGCTTGAGGAACTTGCCGAATATGGTGTCCTCGTGCTCGATGACCTTTTTTATTCCATCGCGGAGGCTGGCGATTTTCGAGGCCAGTTCCTCGCCGCCCGCTGACTGAGCGGAAAGATCGGCAAGGAGCCGGGAAAGGATTTCGCTTCTGTTTTTTTCATCAGCATTCACGCTTCGAACTCCGATCGACAAAAACCGCCAGACGCAGTAAGTAACACACTAACACAGTTTTTCAATGTGGTCAACCGCATTCGGGGGGACCAAGGGGGAACCTAAGGGTCAGAACAGTCCGAGAAGCCAGTGAATAAACCAAAAGCGCACAAGCGCTACCGCCAGTTCGTACGGGAAGGCATCCATAAAGGTTCTCCCTGGTCAGAGCTTCAGGGACAGGTCCTTCTGGGGGAAGAGGACTTCATCGACCGGTATAAAGACCTTCTCAGCGACAAAGAGCCAGTAAAGGAAATCCCCAGACCGCAGCGATATATCAGCAGACCAAGTCTCACCAGACTTCTCTTAAAGGAAGACACGGGAGCCAGAAGAAACAAGCGCATTCACACGGCACACGTGAAACATGGCGACATACTTAAAGAGATTGCAGACCATCTCGGAATTCACTATACTACAGTCAGCAAGGCGATAAAAAGAAATGAAGAAAAGTGATATTTCAAGACCTGGCCATGAGTAGAGAGTGTAGGAAAGGAGAAATATGAAACACACTTTTATATTGATGGTGATGATGGCCTTCTGCATGGGCGGTATAGCTCATGCTGAGATGCCGAACGGCGAATACCTGGCGGGAAAGGACAGTACTTCAGCGGTGATTCTCGCCCATGGTAGAGGTCAAGGACCGGATTCTCAGGTTGTTGGCCCACTCCGCAAAGGCATCAACAAAGAACTTGGATTCCACACGCTCTCTTTGCAAATGCCGGTGTTGTCCAGTACCAACTATCTGGACTACGCTCGTACATTTCCTGAAGCATTCAAGGCGATTCAAACAGCAATCGACTACCTAACGACTGAAAAAAGTGTGAAGCGCATATATCTCATGGGTTACAGTATGGGGGCACGAATGACAACTGCCTTTATTGTTGAGAAGCCGACGCCGGTGATTGTTGGGTACATTGGCGTAGGACTTTTAGAAGGTGGAGGTGCACCATTGGACGCCAATCAGAACTTGTCGGGCATTCGTTTGCCGGTAGTTGATATCTTCGCCGACAAATCGCAACTCGACCTGAAAAGCGCTGAAAACCGACGCTCAATGGCTTCAGATACCTTTAGGCAGATCAGAATGGCCGGAGCAGAACATAGTTTTCGGGGATACGATGACCAAATCGTTCGAGCAGTCGTCGAATGGTTGAAGGAACAAGAAAGAAGGACGCCACGCTAACAAGAGGCACAACCGGACGCTCAAATATGCATCGATCAGCCTTGACCATGTCGCCATGCCCTTCGGAGAAGTATTTCATGAGAGATATAAAGAGAATCGATCGCATACACGAATTGATAAAAACCATATGGGATAAATATCCGGACATGCGCTATTTTCAGTTGATCTATAACCTGCAAAGGAAGTATTCGAATAATTCCAGTAATTACGGAAAAATCGTCGAGAGGATTGATAAAGACTTTGAGAAGGTTGGATACGATTTCTTCAATTTAGAGGACGACGATCTTATTAAATATCTGGAAACGATTGTCAGGAACGGTTTATAAAATATGACAGGTCAATCATAGGATGTCCCCCCGTGACCTCCGAGGTGACATTGATGCTTTTTGCTCAAAACACCGGCGGTCTTGTGCCTTTAAAGTAGTGGACAGGTTCAGTTGGGCACGTGAAACACAACACTCTAATCCTTCTTTTTTTAGAAATGAGGTCTTCTCTTATGCGCACGCTCCTTCTCATATCGCTCCTTTTTCTCTCCGGCTGCGATCTGTTCTCGGACAATCCCCTGTCTGATCCTGCAAAGGAGAGCATCGACAGCTCGATCATCGGCACCTGGACATGGTACGAAGAAGGAGACTGGGGCTTTGTGCATATCGGCACTGACGCTGCGCAAAAACAACTCAAGATCACGATGGTGGAGTTCAAGGCAGGCGGGAAAATGGACACCACGGAATTCACCGGCCACACGACCAAGCTTGCTTCGCACAGCTTCCTGAATCTCAGGTGGACCAGGCCGGAGGACATGGAGAAGGGGTACTTCTTCATGGAATACCGCATCGGAACGAATACGCTGGAGGGGGCCTTCCTTGCGACCGAAATTTTTGAAAAAGCGATACGTGCCGGCACTCTCAAGGGCGAGATCATTTCCCAGGGACTCGCCCGGAAAGTGCTGGTCCATGCCGGCCAGGAGGACCTGCGGCGGTTTGTGACACAGAACTTGGCAAGCCTTACGACGAACACCTTTCGACTGAAGAAACTCTCGCTCGCGAAATGAAATCATTACCACACGTCGGATCAGCCTGAAGGGAAAATATCAGCTTCCATGATGTGATGCATCCGGCGCTCAGGACCGGAAAGCCCGGACATCCTTCTTCATTTTTTCAACAAGGGCGCGGAGCGCTTCGGCATGCGCGGGCGCGGCCTTGTTCTCATCAAGAGCCCGGTTCAGCTGCGACGATGCCACGGCGAGAGCCAGGCCGCCCTGCTTCAGGAGGACGACCTTATCGCGCAGAGCGCGCCGCATGCTGTCCACATCCGAGGCCAGGTCCTGAAATTCATCGCTTTTTCTGAGCGTCACGGGCCGTGCGAGTTCGCCGGCTGCAATCCGCGCGAGTTCGGACTTGATCTTTGCCAGGGGTTCTGCGAGCCGCCGCCAGAGCGATCGCACGGTGTAGGCGAGAATGGATGCAAAAACCGCGAGGGAGAAGAGGTGCGCTGCAAAGGTCACGGGCAGGAGAAGATCGGCAGACGCGGCATTGACGGCCGGTGAGAGGTGGGCCTGCTCCATTCTTTTGAGTGCCAGAAGTTCGAAAAGCAGCACCGTCGCGCCCGCCCATACAGTTGTCACGAGCACGAACCTCAGAATGAACCGTAGCTGAAAGTCCTTTTTGATGAAGTACGTTCTTCGGTTGTCCGGCCGCATTGCTTCCGCCTCCTCAGATGTGCATTTCCGACAGGCCCGCATCAAGCCGTTTCACGGCATCGGCGATGTCCTCGGCCGCCCTGCGCAGGTCCTGGCCCGAGGCGCCTGCCTGCATCCGCTCCTCCAGAATCCTTGTCCGCGCCTCGACAATCCCGACCGTTTCGCTGATCACTGTCATGCGGTCCCGGTAGCGGGCGGCGACGTCGTTCAGGGAATCCGCCATTTCCATGAGGTCGTCTTTTTCGCGCAGCTTCACTCCGCCCCCCAGCTCGCCCTTGCCGATGCTCGCCGCTTCAAGGCCGAGGCGGTGAGCGGGGCCCGCGACGCGGTGTGCATAGAACAGATGCAGGGCGACCGTGGCGGCGATGATGAGAAACGCAATCACAACGTACAGCAGAGCGACGCGCCAGAACAGGAGGCGCGCGATGCCCTGGTGGGGGGCCTGCGACGCGAGAGAGCCCTGGCCGGCCGGCAGGGTGCGGAGCACGCCCCAGCCGGCAAGGACAGCGCCTGCGACAATGATGACGAGTGCGTAGACGTAGAGACGAAACCGGTATCTCGATCGGGCTGAGAGTTCCATGACTGCTCCTTGCGGGGCTGCTGCATACAGGACCCGGCGCTACTGTATCAGAAGACGGAAACAAGCGCAAGGGCGGTAGGCGGGGGGAGTGCGTACGACGGCGAGACTGCCCGGCCCGCCGCATGGCTGGTGGAGACGCAGTAGAATTCTCCCTGCGCGCATAAGAATAAAAGTTGGTTGCGCGTCAGGGGCCCCCCTCCGGGACTAAAGAAAATTCCAGCGGTAAAATTGAAAAGAATATTGTAATATGGGTAGCCCTGGCGTGCAGCGGCCTGCGTCTTTCGCAACCGGTGTACAGATGCTTCAAGTTGACCGGGCCTTGTTGGCACGGCACGCGCGCGTCCGCGGGCACTCTTTCATGGGGCTCTCGATTCTTTCAAGGCTGTTTCTGGGGTATGTCTTTCTGCTCGTGATCGCGGCGAACATGAGCGCGTACGCCATCGTGAAGCTGGGCGACGTGACCGATGTGGCCCAGTCGATCATCCAGGCGGACAATCCCCTGATCATGCTCCACAAGGAGCTGACGGACGCGCTGCTGTCCGAAACACGCTATGAAAAGAAATACCTGATCGTGCGGGACCAGGCGCTCTATGAAGGGTTTCTCAAATCGCGGGGGGATTTCGAGCACGAGCTCAATGAAGCGCTGCAGCTCGATATCCCGGACAGCGCGCGCGCCGCGCTGCATGCCGCGGCGGACGCCCACCTGAACTACATCAGCCTGTTCAGCAACGAGGTGGATTATCTGAAGGACGGCCAAACCTATGCCCGGTCGTGGTATGCTGATGAGAAGGAGCAGGCCGTCAATACCGCCATCGATGAGCTGATGAAGGTGCGGCTCGCGGCGCAGTCGGCCATGTTCACCAAAGTGCGCAACCTGACGAAGGCCGGCAGGGAGGCGAGAAACCTCGCCATGATCGTAAGCGCCGTGACGCTGCTCGCGGGCCTCGTACTCGCGGTCGTCATTACGAGAAGCATCACCAGGCCCCTCGCGGAGATCCGGAAGAAGACGAAAGATATTGCTGACGGCGTCCTGGAGCCCGACCTGGCTATCGGATCACCTCCCGAAATAGGCGCCCTCGCGCAGGCCATCAACTCCATGTGCGGAAAGCTCCGTGAAGTGGACAAGATGAAATATGATTTTTTTGCGCTCATGTCCCATGAACTCCGCACGCCGCTCACGGCGATCAAAGAGGGAACGAACCTGTTCCTGGAGGGCAAGGGCGGCCCGGTCACGGACCGGCAGAAGCGGCTGCTCACGATCGTGTCGGAGGAAAGCAACCGGCTGATCGCGCTCGTCAATTCCGTTCTCGACCTTTCCCGGCTCGAAGCCGGCATGCTCGTGTGGAATTTTTCCCGCGCGGACCTGACCGCGCTCATCAACCGCGTGGCTGGCGAAATGGGGCCGCTTGCCGAAGCAAAGGGGATCCGGATCGTGAAACAGCTGGGCGAGCTGCCGCACCTGAACATCGATGCGGAGCGCATGCTTCAGGCGCTGCGCAACCTCATCGGCAATGCTCTCAAGTTCACGCCGCGCAGCGGCGCGGTGACCGTTTCCGCGAGGCAGGAGGACCGGGCCGTGATTGTTTCCGTGGCGGATACCGGGCCGGGTATTCCGAAGGACCATCTCGCGGGTATATTCGACAAGTTTCATCAGGCGCCGGGGCCGGGCAGGTCGCCCGGGACAGGGCTGGGGTTGGCCATTGTCAAGAATATCATCCAGGCGCACGGAGGGGCGGTATGGGCGGAAAGCGAACCAGGAGGGGGGAGTACGTTCATTTTTCGGTTGCCTGTCTGATCCTGATGATGCTGGCTTCATGTATGCCGATGCAGAAAACGACTCCGGAATGCAGGAGCATTTTGCCGATCCGGCCGGAATGCGGCCGCGATCATCTGGCGACCGTGAAGAAGCTGATCAACAGGGGCGATTTCGACGGCGCCCTGAGGCAGAGCCAGGAAACGCTCGAACGCTCCTCCGCGCCGCCCCGGGCGGATGCGGCGCTCATGACCATGGGGCTCGTAGCTGCCCACCCTGCGAACCCGAAGAAGGATTACAAGAGGGCGCTCGGGTATTTCAAACAGCTCCTGCACGATTACCCGGCAAGCGGCCTGGCTGAGGAAGGGAAGATCTGGGTCGGCGTGCTCGAGTCCTTTGAAAAGGCCAAACAGGTGGACATCGACATCGAGCAGAAGAAAAAGGACCTGGGAAAATAGCGATGGAAGCACTCAAGGGAAAACTCCTGATTGTCGACGATGACCTGAACCTGCTCGAACTTATGAAGCTGCGGCTCGAGTCGTCGGGATACGCGGTCGAGGCGCTGGCGGATGAGGATGAGGCGAAAACAGCGGCGCAGGCGCAGGCCTTCGATCTCGCCATTCTCGACCTGCAGCTGGTGCGCTCGGACGGCATTACGCTCATGCAGGAGCTGCACCGCATCACGCCGGGCGTGCCGGTCATCATCCTGACGGCGCACGGCACCGTGGAAAGCGCCGTGGAGGCCATGAAGCAGGGCGCCTACACCTATCTCACGAAGCCGTTCGATGCGCGCGAGCTGATCATGCACGTGGAGCATGCCCTGGAAAACCGGCGGATGTCCTCGGAGATTGACCGGCTGAAGGAGTTTCTGACGGAGCGCTATGACTTCGGGAACATCGTCACGCGCAGCGAGCAGATGAAAACCCTTCTGCACGCCGTAGCGCGCGTGGCCGCCACGGAATCGACGGTGTTTGTGCGCGGGGAGAGCGGCACGGGCAAGGAGCTCATTGCCCGGGCCATCCACCTCGCGAGCAGCAGGATGGACAAGCCCTTCGTAGCCGTGAACTGCGCTGCCCTGCCCGAGACCCTGCTGGAGAGCGAGCTCTTCGGCCACGAGAAGGGCGCGTTCACGGGCGCGGTAAAGAGCGCGAAGGGGCTGTTCGCCCAGGCGCATGAAGGCACGATCTTTCTGGACGAGATCGGCGACATGCCCCTGTCCACGCAGGCCAAGTTCCTGCGCGTGCTCCAGGAGCGGCAGTTCTATCCCGTGGGCGGCGAACGGCCCCTGCAGGTGGATGTGCGCGTGATCGTGGCCACGAACCAGAATGTCGAGGAGCTGGTCAAACAGGGCAGGTTCCGCGAGGACCTCTACTACCGCATCCATGTGATTCCCGTGACGCTGCCCCCGCTCAGGGACCGGAAAGAGGACATCGCGGTGCTGACCGAGCATTTTCTCAGGAAGTTCAGCGACCGCATGGGAAAGCAGGTGAAGGGCATCACGCCGGGTGCGTTGCAGCGGCTCATGCGCCATGACTGGCCGGGCAATGTCAGGGAACTCGAAAATACCATCGAGTATGCCGTGGCGATGAGCAGTCACGATATCGTGACGGAAGACATGATTCTCCCCGCGACAACGGTGACGGAAGAGATGGTCAAGCCGCTGAAGGAAGCGCGGGAGGACTTTGAAAAGGTCTATCTTGTCAAACTGCTTGAGATCACGCAGGGCAATGTCAGCAGTGCGTCGAATCTTGCCGGCAAATACCGCGCTGATTTTTACAATCTGCTGAAGAAGTACAACATCAATCCCGCACAATTCAAGAAAGAGTAGCGCATCAGCATCCCTGCTCTGTATGGTTTTCCCTTCATAGCTCAAGACTGTGATTTCCCGAAGCTATTCATTTGATCCAGCGATATACTATTTTCCCGCTGCATGATAATCCATACATCCGAGTGCATTTTCTTTTGAACATTACCTTTCGCTCTTGAAATATAGCTCCTAAAAAACAATGCATTTCACAATATAAAGTCTTTGGCACTCAATTTGCTTTGGAGTGAGATGACGGGAGGATACAGGATGATGATCAATTTCCATCCGAACAGCGAACAGATAGCCAGGGAGATCGAGCTGAGCGTCAGGACCGAGAGCGTGGATGTGGTGCTGGGTCTGTGCCGGTGCTGCATTCATAATCCCCTTGGCAGAAGCTCGATGGCAGCCGAATGCCACACGTGCGGCATACAGCTGGGAATCCTCAAGATAGCAAACAGAAGAAATAGACGCATCACGAGCGATGCAGAATATCTGGGGGTGTGCTGATGAAGACGCCGGCAGCGTGGTGCGGCCGGGACACCCGCGGCCTGAGACTCCGGTTTGCCCGGGAGCGTGAAGCCGCCACGGCGCATGTGGATTCGCAAGCCCCTGTTCCGGATTGCGAGGCAGTGTGTCATGGTGATGAGGTCCCCACAGCCACCCCCTGCCGAGCTCATCGTACCGCCCCGAACGTGCACGGGGGCCGCAGTGCACGCGGGACCGGCGCGCTCACCGGGAGGAGGCTGTCATGAAAAAGAACATGCTGCATGTCACGTATCACATCGCCGTGGTCGTCGCGAGCGCAGCGATCGCTTTTTCCCTTCCCGACGTCATGCGCACGGTCTCGCTCCAGGTGCTGCTGTTCTGGTCGTACATCGGGAACCAGGAGCTCTTCGTCGTAGCCACGGAGATTGCCGCAGCCGTCACGCTGATCATCGGCATCAACCTCATCATCCGGGTCTGGGGCGCGAGAAAACGCTCGCGCATGACAGAGGCGGCGGGGCTCGATTTTGTGGCGCCGCCGACGACATTTCTTGCGAAACGGAAACTGAACAGACTGAAGCGGGAGCAGGGTGCGGGCAGGAACGTGATGATCGTCAATGCGACGGGTTCCCGCTCGCTTGCCGATCCCGAGGGCGACCTGCATCAGGTGCTTCGGAACTGCCGCGAAGCGAAAATTATGCTTCTTGATCCGCTGAAGGACGGCGTTGTCAGGCGCGCAAAGAGCCTTGCCGATCCCGACATCACGCCGGAGATCCTGCGGGACCAGATCATCAGAAGCATTGACTTTCTAAAGGGCCTCAGGGCGCAGCAGAAAAAGATCAGGCTGAAACTCTATCCTGACGTACCGCTGCTGAAGATGGCGATCCTCGGCGACTACCTGAGCCTCCAGCATTACCCGTCGGGTCTGAACGTCCGGAACATGCCGGAGTATGTGTTCAAGCACGCACGGAAAGGAAACCTGTTCAATCTCTTCTACCAATACTTCGTCACGCGCTGGCTCGACCCCGCCATCCCCGAGTACGATCTCGATACGGATGATGTGGTGTACCGCGACAAGGCGGGCAACGAGCAGCGGCGCGAACAGTTCAATGAGGTGGTTATGGAGAGTTGAGCGCGGCACACGGGTACCGGTCATCAGTACCGCCGGACAGGGGCGCCCTGTCCGCCTGAAGCAACCCCTGGCATTTTCGCATCCGAATTTCTAACCCCTCCCGAAGAAACGGATGCGGAAATGCCTTTTTTCTTGTGTCCTTTCCGTGTGCCCCTGTCGAAAAAAAGCCCCGGAAGCATGCTCCCGGGGCCCGTACACCCATATCCTTCTGGTTGCGGCGGCAGATTTCTCCGCTCGTGCTACGCGCTACTCCTTGCTGATTTCATACTTTCCCGTTGAATCAATCTTGATGATCGCGTTCAAAAACCGCGCGTTCAGACCCGCGCCCTTGACCGTGTGGTAGGCAAGTTCGGCCCGCACGCCGGTCAGGCAATGGATGATCAGTTCCTTATCCTTCGGCAGTTCATTCACTCTTTTTGAAATCTCCTGCACCGGGATATTCTTCGCACCGATGAGCATCCCCTGGATGGCCTCGTCCTCGTCGCGGACGTCCAGGATGAGTTTATCCGCGGGATGGGACTCGGCAATCTTCTTGAATTCCTCGATGGAAATTTCGCCGGGTCTCGGCTTCGGCTCATAGACGATCTTTGTGGGCAACTCGCCTTTTTCGATCTGTCCGTTCTGCTTTTTCCATGCAGCAAAACCGTCCTCGATGACGACGATGTTCGTGTATCCGCCCCACAGGCCTATGATTTCAAATCCCGTGATGGCCGACTGGGTGTCTTCCGAGTACAGAACAATCGGGGCCTTTTTATCAGAGGGGAATTTGAAGTATGCGTGCGTCAATTCATCCAGCGGCAGGGAGACCGCCCCCGGGATATGCCCCTTCGCAGCCTCCTTCGCGGACCGCAAATCAATGATAATGGAGGGAATCCCCGCTTTCAGCTGCTCAATGAGGCATTCCGCGCAGGTGACCGTGAGTTTTCCGGCTTTTTTCCAGGCAGGCATTCCGTCATGGAAAATCTTTACATTGGTATAACCAAGCTTCTCGGCCCGACCGGCCGAGGAAGGACTGAGCCTTCAGGTGACTCCGGCGCAATAAAAAATGAGCAGCTTGTTTTTGTCTTTCGGCAGTTTGTCGAGGTTCTTGTCGAATTCCGCATCATAAATATTGATAGCATTGACGATGTGTCCTTCGTTGAATCTGCCCTTGGGACGGGAATCGATGATCACCGCATCGCCTTTTTTAATGTGTTCCGCAACGGTCTCCACGGTAACTATCTTTTCCTTGGGAACCTGCGCAGGCGGCTTGACGGACACTTTTTTGGCATACAGTGCTCCGTTCTTTTCAACAAAGGAGATACCCACTTCCTTATCCCGCGGGATTTTGGCAAGCGATTTTTCTCCTACGAGTTCCGTTTTGTCGTCGAATTTGACGAGCCACGTAGCAGGACCGATGACGACGGAGAGCGTTTCGGCTTTGCTCGAAACCCCGCCCAGCAGACCGCGCAGGATATTCGGGTCAGGCTGGTGGCACTGCGTGCAGGGCTTTGCAATCTTGGGTTTTTCCTGCTGGGCCAGGACCGCGGAACTGAGCAGCAGGATGCTGCAAACGGCGATGCAACTGTACAGAAACATACTGCTTTTTTTACCCATGGCGCCTCCTTTAACTGATAGCGTTCTGTATGTATGAATCGTTTTTACCGTACTGATGGGCATACCTTCTTGGTACGTCTATCACCCCCTCTTCATAAGTCTGTTACGATAGTTATGAACTTTGAAATTATCAGAACATATTATAATTAGGATTATGATTCCTGTCAACAAACTTGCCGCGGCTGAACGAATGCACTTCCAAGTGTTATACAACGTCATGCAAGGTTGATTAAGATCAGGAAAGGCAAAAAAACCTTGACAATAACGGTATTATCTTATATATTCAATATTCTTTGCCGACCGGAAGCGAGCCAATGTTTGATTCCCTCAGCAGTAAATTAGAGTCTGTTTTCAAGAAACTTCGCGGCAGAGGCGTTCTCAAGGAAGACGATGTCAAAGAGGCGCTTCGTGAAGTGCGGCTTGTGCTGCTGGAAGCCGACGTCAACTTCAAGGTCGTCAAGGACTTCATCAACCGCATCCAGGAGCGCGCCGTTGGTCAGGAAATCCTGGGCAGCCTGACGCCCGGCCAGCAGGTGATCAAAATCGTCCACGAGGAACTCGTGGCGCTCCTCGGCGGAACGCAGGCCCGGCTTCATCTTGCACCGAACCCGCCCACGGTCATCATGCTGGTGGGGCTCCAGGGATCGGGCAAGACCACAACGGCGGGCAAACTGGCCAGGAACTTCAAGAAGGACGGGCGGCGGGTCCTTCTCGTTCCCGCTGATACACGCAGGCCCGCCGCGATCCAGCAGCTCAAGACCCTGGCGAAGCAAGTCGGGGTTGATGCATATTCGTCAGAGGAGCAGGACCCCGTCGTCATCTGCCGGGAAGCTGTGAAACAGGCGGCAGCGTCGCTCTTTGAAGTGGTGATCCTCGATACGGCCGGCCGGCTTCAGGTTGATGAGCCGCTCATGGAGGAGCTCCGCAGGATCAAGGACGGCGTCAAGCCTCACGAGATCCTGTTCGTGGCCGATGCCATGACCGGCCAGGAAGCGGTGAACATCGCTTCCAAGTTCAACGCGGACCTGGGCTTTGACGGCGTGGTGCTGACCAAGCTCGACGGCGATGCGCGCGGCGGCGCGGCGCTCTCGGTCCGGGCGGTGACGGGCAAGCCGCTCAAGTTCGTGGGCCTGGGCGAGAAGCTCGACGCCCTCGAACCGTTCCATCCCGACCGCATGGCATCGCGCATTCTCGGCATGGGCGATGTTCTGTCGCTCATCGAAAAGGCGCAGGAGACCGTCGACCGGGAGGAAGCACTCAAGCTTGCGAAGAAGCTCAAAAAGAACTCCTTCGATCTCGACGATTTCCGCAGTCAGCTGAAACAGGTCAAGAAGCTCGGCGGTGTTGAGCAGATCATGGGCATGATCCCGGGTATGGGAAAGATGAAGCTTCCCGACGCCGAGGTGAACGAGAAGGAGCTGGTGAAAGTGGACGCCATTATCAGCTCCATGACCGCGAAGGAGCGGGCCGATTATACGATCATCAACGGAAGCCGCCGGTCGCGCATCGCAAAAGGCAGCGGCACCCGGGTGCAGGACGTCAACCGGCTCCTGAAGCAGTTCGCCGAGATGCGCAAGATGATGAAGTCCATGACCAGCGGCAAGATGGGCAAGATGGCGCGGATGTTCGGCGGTCGAATGCCGTTCTAGAAACAGGCTTCGGGAACCAAATGACCAATTAACACCATGCATCATTGCCGAGAGATTCTCGGCGGTTCAGCAATGAGGATTTGTTTCACGGGAATTTTCTTTAACTGAGCAAAGAGAGGTGTAACAATGTCGGTAAGAATCAGACTCAAGAGAATGGGGACGCACAAGAAGCCCTACTACCGTCTGGTGGTGGCGGATTCGCGGTCGCCCCGGGACGGACGCTTCATCGAGATGATCGGCACGTACGATCCGCTCAAGAAGCCCGCGGAGATCAAGGTAGACCAGGACAAGACCCTGGGCTGGCTCAAGAAAGGCGCGGTGCCGTCCGATACGGTGAAGACCCTGCTCTCGAAGGTCGGGGTGATGAAGCTGCATGCAGCAGCGAAATAAAAAAGCAGTTCGACGTTCAGCGGTAAGAGTTCAGCGTTCAGGATGTGCCGCTATGTTGAACTGAGAACTATGAGCGTTGAACGGTTTTTGTATGCTCATAACCATCGGCAGAGCTGTTAAGCCCCACGGCGTCAGGGGGGAAATGAAGATCGAGACCCTGACGGACGTTCCTGAACGGTTCACGGGGCTTCAGCGCGTCTATCTCGTTTCTTCCGCAGGCAGGGAAATACCCTGCAGCGTGGACAGCGTGCGATACGCAGGCAGGGAGGTCTACCTGAAGTTCGAAGGGTACGGCTCTCCCGAAAAAGCCCGGGAGTTGAACGGGTGGTATATCAAGGTCCCCCAGGAGGAAGCGGCGCCGCTTCCCGAAGGATCGTATTACTGGTTCGAAGTGATCGGCATGGAGGTTGTTGCAGAAAGCGGCGAGAAACTGGGCACCATCTCCGATATCTTTGAAACGGGCAGCAACGACGTGTATGTGCTGAAACGGGGCAGGCAGGAAATCTACCTCCCCGCGACCAAGGAAATTATCAGGCAGGTTGATCGCGCACAGAAGCGGATCACGATTCATGTCACGGAAGGCCTGCTCGACTGACAACAACGCTCCCATGCGCAGACTGAATTTCGAGGTGCTCACGCTGTTCCCGGGGATTCTCGCGGGTCCGCTGAACGAGAGCATCCTGAAGCGCGGCCGGGAGAAGGGGCTGCTGAACGTCGCGGTCCGCAATATCCGGGACTATACGGAAGACAAGCACAAGACCGCGGACGACAGCCCCTACGGCGGCGGGGCGGGCATGGTGCTGAAGCCCGAACCCATCTTCAAAGCCTTCGAGGCGATGCAG